>CAYYHM010000034.1:10586-21470 GCA_964471795.1 uncultured Chitinophagales bacterium
AACATGTATTACAACAAGCCTGACTATCACCGGCTGACCGGCCACAATATCAAGGAGTTCGACGTGCCGTACCTATGTCGCCGGCTGCTGATCAACGGGTTTCGGTTGCCCCGGCTGCTCGACATTGCGGGCAGGAAGCCCTGGGAGACCAGGTTCATCGATACCCTGGAGCTGTGGAAGTTCGGCGATTACAAGAACTATACCTCACTACATCTTTTGTCCACGCTTTTCAAGATTCCGACTTCCAAGGACGATATCGATGGCAGCGATGTTGGACACGTGTACTACCATAAGAACGACCTGCCCCGAATTGTACGGTACTGTCAAAAGGATGTGCAGGCAGTAGCGCAACTGATGCTCCGCTTCAAAGGCATGCCTCTGCTGTCTGACGATGAGGTGGTGGTCGTTTGATCATCGTCGGCACAACTCCCGGAACGTACAGTATTCACAGGTCTTCCTGTCGTCGGTTTGGGTAAATGGCACCTCCATGTTGAATAGCTCATCCACAACTGCCTGTAGGAAATCCTGGAATGGTTGCAGGTCATCCCGCGTGAGTGGAGCGTTGTTGCTGAGCTCTTTCAATTCCTGTAATTCCTTCAGGTGGTAGAAGCCCACGCGGACACCTGCTTCGTTAGGTCTGTTGTTCAGGTACATCAGGGCATAGATGAGCCCCTGTATCTGCCCTTTGGACTCAGGTTTTCCCACCAGTGATTGAGGTTGGCTGTTTTTTTCCGGCTTGATGGTGAGCATGGAGCCGGATTTGTAGTCCACGATACGGGCAACCCCGTTTACCCTGTCCAACCGGTCAAAAGAGCCGTTGATCCGCACCTGCGCCTGTCGGCCTTGCCAGGATATGGGCAGGGTGGTGGCGAAGTCCTTAGATTCCAACGCTTCTACTACCAGCCCTTCTATAGCGCCATCTGTGGCTATGATCTGAGTGCCTGACCGCTCCAGGAACGTGTAGTGCAGCAGCAATTCACCTTCAGGTTCAATCAGCTCTCGGTTGTGTTTTTCCCGATACTTACTCAGCAAGGCATCCTTCCAGCTATTGGAAAGCTGCTGCGATAGTTCCTTGGTAAAGGGATGGCCTTGAGATGGTTTGTAGATAGCTTCCATAGCCTCATGAAAAATGACCCCCATCTTGGCAGCGTCCACCTGCTCGTCCATTTCATCAGGCTCTCTCAGTCTGGCCAGTCTGCTCAGGTAGAACTGCAGCGGGCAGGTCAGGTAGGAGGTGATGGTGGAAGGACTCAGGAAACTATCACCAGTGGCGGTCGTCAGGAACTGGCTCAGCTGCTCCTGAACAAAGGTGTCTTTGGCAATGGAGATTACCGGCTCTTTGCTGAAGCGGGCTGGTATCGGCCGGTTTTCCTTTCGGAGATTTACAGCAGGCGGCGTTTCCATCTCCAATTGCAATAGGTATCGGCTCGGCTCTCCGTCGCTGAGCGAACCGGGGACGTTGTTGTACACCAGCGCCACTTGGCGGGATCGCTGTAACAGCCGATAGAAGTGATAGGCCATGATGCCATCCTGCTGCTCAAAAGTGGGTAGTCCAAAGCCCTTGCGTACCTGATAGGGGAGAAAGGAGTGATGGCGGCTGCCTGCAGGCAGGGATCCTTCGTTGACACTCAAAATGAGCAGTCTGTCGAAGTCCAGCACCCTTGTTTCCAGCATCCCCATCACCTGTAACCCCAATATGGGTTCACCCTCAAAGGGCAGCACCATTCCCGACAGCACATGCTGCATCAAACGCTGCAATGCAGGAAGGTCTACCTCCATGTTTTCTTCCTGCATCAAATCCGATAGCTGTTGCAGTTGTTTGTGGAGGGCAAGCAAGAAATCCCTTTCCAGCGACAAGTGGTCAGTGGCTGTTTCCAGTTCATCATATAATAGAAGCGTGACGGTGGTCATGCTGATCAGCAATTCGTGGGCCCCGGCAGGTTGTTGGAACAACAGCCGAAGCAGTCCTTCCTGCCCCTCTGTGAGGAATTCGGCTGATGGATATAGTTTCTTGTCGTCCTCGATCCTTGTGACCAGCGATAAGGCTGCTTCTTTGGCCAAATACAGGGTAAAAGGATGTCGCAGCAACGCCAGCACTTGTGTGTGGCGGTACTTTACGGATTGTTTTCCTGCAATGGCCTGGGTGTGTAGTTGCGTGATCTGCAACAGGAAATCAAAGGCAAAGGAATGCCGAACCGGATATCCCATGGTGACATTCAGGTGTGGAATGGTAGCGGGCAAGGCTGACAGCAGCGGGAATAGTCCCGATTCGTCAGCCAGCACCACGGCCGTGCGTTCCGGCTGAAAGTCTGACGCTGCGGCCCACTCCTCCAGTATGCTGGCGGCTACCTGTGCTTGTCCCGTGTGTAGTGGCGCACTGACCACCGTGATGTCTTTGGATGCTTCGGTTAATGATTGATGCAACCACGGCGATTGTGGGCGCGAGAAGTGTTTGTTGAAATGCTGCCGCAGGAAATGCCCTGCCTCATGCTGCGGATTGTCCACATACCATGTATCCGCATCCCACAGTATTTCTCCTTTGCCGCTCTCTGTGAGGGCGGTAAAGATGCGTATCTCTGCCGGTGAGAGGGCGTTGAATCCACACACATATACCTTGTCGTAGGGCAACTCGTTTACCCAACCCGTATCTTCTGCCAGTTCCCGGTATAGCGCACCTTCGTAGATCAGTTGGCGTTCTGCCAGTCTTTCCTGAAATGAATGATACAGTGGCCGCAGTTGCTCCCATATACGCATGAACCGCTGTTGCATTTCTGGCAGCGGGTCCGACGAGAAGGTACTCCAAAAGGACACAAACGCCTCATAATCAGTCAGGTCTGGCTGAAAAGCCTGTTCAATGTCTTTGAGGTCCTTGATTGCTGTCAGCAACCGATCCATGGGGAGCAGGTGGCGGTCAGCCTCATCGAAATCGCGCAGCAACATGGTGCCCCAGGGGTAGAAGCCGTCGAAAGACTCGTTTGCCGACACCAGCCGACGATACTCACCGTATAGGATGTGTGCCAGTAGCAAGGGTGTTCCGGGTTGCCGTTGTGTCCTGCTGTGCAGGAATTCACTCAGACTTTGGCTTGCCGGCGCCCATATCGGTTTTTGCTGCAGCTTTGCCAGGGCGTGGCTAAAGTGCACGCATGCTCTCTTGTTGGGGAATAGATACAGGATCCTGGAGGTATGCTTTTGTGATAGCAGGTCGGTTTCCCGAATGATGGTTTCTAAGAAGGTCATAGTAGGGTTTATTGAACAGATTCAATGGTCAGGTCGTCGGTATACAGCAGATAGGTGCCGGCAATCTGATAGCCCATATCGCTGATGGCGGCCGCATAGGTTTGCACCTGCTGGGCATAAGCAGCACGTTGCTTGCCGGTTTTGTAGTCGATGATGATGGCTTCATCGCCTTTCAGCAATACCCTGTCGGGGCGCAATGTAGTGCCATCGGGCAGCAGCAGGCTTTGCTCAGCCATAGCCTGCCACTGTGGATTGAACCAACTGCCGATTTGTTCGTGGTGCAGCAACTGCTCCAGCGTGCGGTACATGGCAGGCATTTCATCGGTAGCCAGCCAACCTTCAGTATGGAGGCTGTTCACCACCCGGTCGATATCATCTTTGTGTTGTAGCCTCGAGAGGGCTTCGTGCAGCAATCTGCCCCGTATCAGGGCATCCGATTCGCGCTGCATCTTACCATAGGCCAGCTGCCTGATTACCAGCTTTTGTTGCCAGTTGGACAAACTCATGGTGTGTACAGGGATGGTGATTGGTGGTGCCTCGTCTGAGTGCTGTTGCTTCGGGATCTCACGGCGCACTTTTTCGCCATATTGCCACAAGGCAAAGTCCTTATCCCAATATTTGTTGAAAGGCTCGCCTGTTGCCATGGGCTGCTCGCTGCTGAGCAAATCTTTCAAGGATTTGGATATACTGGTAGACTGTCCTTTATAGCTGGCAACCAATGCATACAGCCTGTCTTCCGGTCTGGTGAAGGCTACATACCATTTGTTCAGCTGATCGCAGACCATCAGGTTCTTCTCTTCGTCGAATGCTGAATGGTACGGATAGTGTTCTTTCGAAGCAGGACTCGATTTGTACTGTACCGGTAAATAGGGTAGGCGATTGTAGGGTACAGCTTCTGGTGATGGTAGCCACATTAGTGGGCTGAATCGATGCTTGAACTCCAGATTCAGGAACGGCACTATCACTACG
This sequence comes from uncultured Chitinophagales bacterium, assembly GCA_964471795.1. Taxonomy (GTDB): domain Bacteria; phylum Bacteroidota; class Bacteroidia; order Chitinophagales; family S012-47; genus CAJXXO01. The sequence goes on from CAYYHM010000034.1 coordinate 14,793, forward strand.
GGAAACTGCAGGCCTTTGGATTTGTGGATGGTCATGATGGGCATGGCATCTGCACGTTTATCTGCCGGCAGCGGCTTTTTGTGTCCTTCTTCTTCCCACCACTCCAGAAATGCCCCCGGATCCTGATTGCCGGTGCCGGCAAAGTCGAGGATGATATCCATGAAGTACCATACGAATGCGTCGCTGATGGTGGTGAGCCCCAGCACCTGCAGCATATCCTCCACCAAGAGCGCCAGCGGCATTCCCGCCCATTGTGGCAGTTTGTCGGCCAAAGCGGTTGGTAGTCCCAGTTGTGCCCAGGAGCTCTGCTGCTTGCTGGTGCTGAAAAACGAGCCATCAAATGCAGCTGCATCGGCTGCATGGTATTGCCGGTATAAGCTGGCCATGGTGGCCATATGTACGGGGTTGCCTGGTTCGTGTACACACCGCAAGGCGTTTACCAGCAGCATCACGGGCAACGACTGACCGATCAGCAGTGAATCCTGAGATTGAACTGTCTTGTTAAGCACGCTCAGGTATTGCGCCAGCAGTGTACCCTCTTTGTTGGTATCCACCAGAAAGCAGATGTCTTCCGGCTTGTAGCCGTCGTGCTGCAACTCTTCGAGTATGGGCTGAAGTCGTTCCAGATGCGCTTCTCTCCAGCCGGCGGGTTCCTCTCCCTCGGCTGTCGCCTCTTTCTTGAAGGGAATCTGTTGCAGCCATACATAGCCGGGATTGCCGTCTGACTTGCGGCCTACCTCCTGCTGTACATCCTGAAACAGGGACTCGAAAGGGGCAAAGGTTCCAAGTGACGGAAACTCTTTTTGTACAACTGCCGGAAAGCCCGAAAACAAGCTGTTATTGGTGGTTATGATGGCTGGGGTACTACGGTAGTTGTGGTCCAGTGCGATGGTCTCAACTTCACCACTATTCAAGGTTGTTGAGACTGTTGTCCGCAGCAATTCCATGTTGCCGCCCCGCCACCGGTAGATGGACTGCTTTACATCGCCTACGATTAGTACTTGATTGCCCTCGGATAAGGTGTTGCTGAGCAGGGGGATCAGGTTGGTCCACTGCGTGTCAGACGTGTCCTGGAACTCATCCAACAGGTAGAAGCGGATGTGCTGACCGGTTTTCTCATAGATGAATGGGGCATCGTTGTCTTTGGTAACACCTTCCAGCAGGCGCTCGGTATCGCTGATCAGCAGCAGGTTGCGCTCGTGCCTGATCTCATCCAGCAGGGTAGCCAGTTCTTCCAGGATTACGAGCAGGTGCAAGTGTTTGAGCACATCCTTGGCCAGCTCGTAGGCAGGGAATTTCTCCAGCGATAGGTGTACCATCCTGATTAAGATGTCTTTCAAAGCCTCCTGTTCAGGTGTCATGTTGGATTCATCGCTGAACAAGCGTTCTGTCCCTGCGGCCACATCCTGTGGGCGTTTAGATGGATACAATTCCTCGTACTTATTTTTATTGTGCACCTTCTTGATGAAGCCATAGGCGCTTTTGTCCTTATGATGAAAATGCTTGTCTTCCCACCCATTGTCTTCCCGCAGTTGCATAGACTCGGCACTCATTGCCTGCATCTCTGCTTCAAATGACTGGGTGATGGTCAGCAGCTCTTTCCGCAACATGGCGGCCTGTTCTTTCAAGTCCAGGCCGGAGGCTTTCGCCTCCTCGAACAGTCGCCGGAAGCCATTGTCCAGCAGCTCTTTGCTATTGTCCAGCAGTGTCTTCCGCAGGTTCCAGCTCTTGTTGCTGTCCAGCTTGTCTTGCAGCATGTCCAGCAGCCAATTGGTCAAATCCTCCTGTCCATCCTGCCCCAATTTTGCCAGCAGTCTGTCTACCAGCTCTTCCCGCAGCAGGTCGGTATTCAGGTGCAGGTTGTAGCTCAACGAGATGTTCAGCTCGCGGGCGTGAGATCGCAGGATGCGCTGGAAGAACGAGTCGATAGTGCCCACGGCAAGCCGTCCATACTGATGCAGGATATCGCTCAATACTTCACCTGCCCGCACCGTAATGGTTGCATCATCAAGTGCCGGCCGATGCTGTGCTGACATCACTTCCCGCAGCTGCGCAAAGTAATCGTCACCGGGTTTCATCATCGTTATCTTCTTCAATTGCTTGATGATGCGCTCCTTCATCTCGCCCGCAGCCTTGTTGGTAAATGTGACAGCCAGAATCTGGTCGAACCGATGGCCGGGTTGCAGTACATAGGCTAGGTAGTGCAGTACTAGGGTGTAGGTTTTTCCGGAACCGGCAGATGCGTTATAAATATGTAATTTGGACATGCAGCCTGATATTTGATTGTGAATATCGGATATGCGTTTTACTATTCGGTCATTGTACCTTGCATAGCGCTCCGACAATATCGCCACAAATAAAAGCTATCACACCGCAGCCTATATGCGCACCCCATTGGTATCCATAAAAAATCTTACTGTCGAGTTCGGGGCAGGCCGCCGTGCTGTGGATGGTATTTCCTTTGACGTGCTTCCTGGTGAAACGGTAGGCATTGTGGGTGAATCAGGTTCGGGTAAGTCGGTTACCTCTTTGGCGTTGATGCGGTTGTTGCCCGCCGGTGGCAGGGTAGTTAGCGGCGACATCTTGTGGCAGGGCAGCTCATTGCTGCAGTTGCCCGAGCAGGCCATGCGTCGCAAGCGAGGGCGCGAGCTGGCTATGATCTTCCAGGAACCGATGACCAGTCTGAATCCCGTTTTTCGCTGCGGCTATCAGGTGGCCGAAGCCATCAGATGGCACATGGGCGTTTCCAAGGCAGAGGCGCGGGAGCAGGTACTGCACTTGTTTGAGCAGGTAAAACTGCCATCACCCGAGCGCATGTACCGCAGTTTTCCACATGAGCTCTCCGGCGGACAAAAACAGCGGGTGATGATAGCCATGGCATTGAGTTGCCAGCCACAGCTGCTGATTGCTGATGAGCCCACGACAGCACTGGACGTAACCGTGCAGCGTGCCATCCTGGATCTGATAGCAGAAATACAGGCGGAGCGACAACTGGCAGTCATGTTCATCACACACGACCTGGGGGTTGTAGCCGACATCGCCCACAAGGTGGTTGTGATGTACCGGGGCAACATTGTAGAGCAAGGTGAAACTACCGACATCTTCCGCCAGGCGCAACACCCCTACACAAGGGGGCTACTGGCCTGCCGGCCACCTACCGCTGTCCGGTGGAAGCGGCTGCCTACCGTGCGGGACTTCATGATCGAACAGGATAATCAGTTGCTACCGACAGACAATCCGCCTGCACCTATTATTATCTCGGAGGAAGCGTCGGCTGAGAGATTACAACAGTTGCAGGCGAAAGAAGCACTGCTTCGTGTCCGTGACTTGTGTACCTGGTTTCCGGGTGCCCGGACTGTGATGGGTACAACTAAGGAATGGATCAAGGCCGTTGATGGTGTCAGTTTTACCGTGCATCGTGGCGAAACCCTTGGCCTGGTTGGGGAGTCGGGGTGTGGTAAAACCACGCTGGGCCGTACGGTGATGCGGTTGGTCAATGCCACCTCAGGGGATATGTTCTATGGAGACACAGACCTGCGTGCATTGCGTGGGGAACAATTGCGGCAGTTCAGAAGAAAGATGCAAATCGTGTTCCAGGATCCATATGCGTCGCTGAATCCGAGGATGACCATCGGGAAAGCCATTCAGGAACCCATGGAGGTGCATAAACTACATGCGTCAACAGCTGTAAGGGCTGCTCGTACACGTGAATTGCTGGAGCGGGTTGGATTGTCAGCAGACATGACCAACCGATATCCCCATGAGTTTTCCGGTGGACAGCGCCAGCGCATCTGCATAGCCCGTGCACTGGCATTAGAGCCCGAGTTCATCATCTGCGATGAGTCGGTAAGCGCCCTGGATGTATCGGTGCAGGCACAGGTACTCAATTTGTTGCAGGATCTGCAGGATGAATTTGGCCTTACCTACATATTCATCTCCCACGACCTCTCCGTGGTGCATCACATGGCAGACCGCATACTGGTGATGCATCAGGGAAGGGTAGTAGAGCAGGGTAGTGCACATCAGGTTTTCCATCACCCCACAGCACCTTATACACGGCAACTGGTAGATGCTATTCCCGGTAAGGGGGAACTACGGGTGTGATATGGGAAAGGCATTCGCTGTAGAATTGCTTCGATTTTTTTATTTTGCATGGCAAATCATTTTTCAGACATAGGACATTATGCTGCGACACGTTACCCGCTATTTCATTCCCTTCATACTTACTATTTTCTTTTTTGCACCGTCTAAGACATACGCAACACACATCATGGGTGGTAATATCACCTACAGTTGTGTGGGAACGGACAGCTTCCTGATCAGACTGAGCCTGTACCGTGACTGTAAGGGAATTACTATGTCTGCCTCGCAAACCATTCAGCTCAACAGTCCCTGTGGGCAGCAATCCATCACGTTGAACTTGATTCCGGGCTCCGGAAATGACATCACCCCGCTATGTCCGGGTTTCCTCAGTCCCTGTGCTGGTGGTAGTATCCTGCCTTCGGGAGTAGAGGAGTATATCTATGAAGCACTATGGGTGGTGCCATCAGGCGCTGCCAACTGTCAGCAGTTTACCGTATCGTGGGAAAGTTGCTGCCGGAATTCAGTGATTACCACCGGACCTGCAGACGAGAGTTTTTACATCGCCACTACGCTAAACAGGGGCGGAGCACTTTGCAACAACTCACCGCAGTTCCTCAACCCACCAGTGCCTTTCGTATGTATAGGCAACGAGGTGAATTACAACCATGGTGTAAGCGATCCTGACGGCGACTCATTGTCATTTTCATTGGTAAACTGTAAGCAGACTGCCAACACTTCAGTAACCTATCTTAATCCGTTAACGGCCACTACACCGCTGTTCGTATCCGACTCAGTGCGGGTAGACCCTAAGACAGGTACTATCACGTTTACTCCGTCCATTGCTCAGATCGGCGTATTGTGCATAAAGGTAGATGAGTTCCGTAATGGTGTAAAAATTGGTGAAGCGGTGCGTGACATACAGATCATCGTAGTTCCCTGCCAGAACGATCCGCCCGCAGCTACCTCTATCAATGACAAAGGTTCGTTCGATACGGCTATCTGTCCGGGTCAAACGCTCACCTTCGACGTATTCTCCAACGATAGCACACCCTTCCAAACTGTAACCATGCGCTGGAATGCCGGTATACCGGGAGCTTCGTTTACAGTTTCCGGAGGTCAGTATCCGGTGGGTACGTTCAACTGGACTCCATCGGTCAGCGATATCGGTTTCCACTTCTTTACGGTTACGGTATTGGACGATGGCTGCCCTATAGTAGGTCAAAATACGTTTGCCTACTCCATTGAAGTGCGCGAACCACGTATCGACCTGGGGCCCGATCTGGCAGCTTGTAATGGCGATACGGTGTCCATTCAATCGGTCTACACGTCGGTGGATTTCAATCAGTTTACGTGGCAACCGCCGACAGGCATCATTGACCCGAGTGTGGCTGCTGCCAGTTTTGCGCCCTCTGTATCCACCACCTACACCCTGAGTGCTACCAACGGCTTCTGCAATGCTACAGACACCATAACCGTGAATGTAGATCAGCGACCGGTGTTTTCCATAGTGGATCCCGGATTCTTATGTCGGGGTGATAGTGTGAACCTTACCGTACAGGGGAATGGAGCGGCCTACACCTGGTCTACCGGAGAATCGGGCAACAGTATACAGGTGAATCCACTGTCCAGCACTTTCTATCAGGTAACAGCTACCTCAGCATTTGGCTGTGAAAGTTTTGATACGTTTGAAGTACAGGTCGTTCCGCTGCCACTCATCGATGCGGGTCCGGATAACAGGGTGTGCCCCGGAGGATCCATAGAGTTGCAGGCTACAGGCAGTGGAATCGTGTATGAGTGGTTGCCCAACAATCTGGTGAATCCGGACAATGCAGCCATTACCACAGCCACCCCTGATGTGCCTACCACCTTCACCGTAGTAACCCGCGATGCAAACGGATGTGTGAACTTCGATACGGTGGTAATCGGTATTCACCCGCTACCGGCGATCAATGCACAGCGAGATACCACCATCAATTATGGAGGTGAGGCGACTTTGTCTTCCGGAAACTTGAATGCCATCACCTACAACTGGGCGCCACCTGTAGGTTTGGTGCCTCCAAGTACGGTTGCCGACGAAACCATCATCGTGTCGCCACTGGAAGCCACCACCTATACCGTTACCATTACAGATGCCAATGGTTGTGTAAGTGTTGATTCGGTGCAGGTAGACATCCTGCCCGGACAACTGGATGTGCCGACAGCCTTTACGCCGAATGGTGATGGGTTGAACGATAAGTTTGAAGTGCTTGGATCCGGCACATTCGACGTGAACTTCTTCCGGGTGTACAACCGCTGGGGTCAGCTGGTTTTTGAAACCATGTCCTCTAATCCGGGCGATGGATGGGATGGCACCTTCAACGGAGAGCCGCAGGGACCGGGAGTATATACCTGGGTTTTCAGTGGCAGGGAAAAGGTGTCCGGAGAGGAAAAACTGCTTTCCGGCAATGTAACCCTGATCCGATAACTGCAAGAGAACTATAATAAGTAATGGCCGCATCACTGATGCGGCCATTTTTGTTTGGTGGTTGTTGTAGATGCATCAATCTACAAGGGTAAATGCCGTAACTTGGCAGATATAGATTTATTTGGACGATA
>CAYYHM010000034.1:21570-23252 GCA_964471795.1 uncultured Chitinophagales bacterium
ACCATTCAGGGTGTGGTTGACCTGAACCAGAGCGGTAACGCCTATATCATCTCTCCGGATGCCGATCAGGACATCTTTGTACCGCGTGGCGCCCTCAACCGCGCCTTCGATGGCGACAGGGTGCAGGTATCAATCACCAGACAGGGCAAGGCCCGGCCGGAAGGAGAAATCGTATCGATCATCGATAGGTCCAGGCACGACATTGTGGGTGTAGTGCAGCTGATGGGCGACTATGCCTTTGTACTGCCGGATAAGCGCAAGGTGCCTGTCGATATCTTCATTCCACCCGGCAAGGTAGGGCAGGTGCGTGATGGCGACAGGGTGATTGTACGGATTACCGACTGGCCGGAAGGCAAGCGCAATCCGGAAGGGATAATCGTAGAGCGACTGGGGGCCCTTGGTGTCAATGATGTGGAGATGAAGACCATCCTGGTGGAAAACGGTTTTCCGCTGGAGTTCAGCGATGCCGTAAGACGGGAAGTAAATGAACTGACCTTCGACATAACGGAGGAGGAGGTACAAAAACGCCGCGACTGCCGTGCTATCACCACCTTTACGATTGATCCCGAAGATGCCAAGGACTTTGACGATGCGTTGAGCATACAACGACTATCCGATGGAAACTGGGAAGTGGGAGTACACATCGCAGACGTATCGCACTATGTAGTTCCCGGGACACAACTGGACAAGGAAGCCTATCAGCGAGGCACCTCAGTATATTTGGTAGACAGGGTGCTGCCCATGTTGCCGGAAGAGCTGTCGAACATCGTGTGTTCCCTGCGGCCTCATGAGGAAAAGCTTACTTTCTCTGCCATCTTTACCATCACCCCGGATGGGGAGGTGTTGGATAGGTGGTTCGGGCGAACCATCATCCGCAGCGATCACAGGTTTACATATGAGCAGGCACAAGCCATTATTGAAGGCGGCGATGGTCCCTTCCGCGAGGAGATGTTGACCTTGAATGAGTTATCGCTGCACCTTCGCAAGAAGAAATTCGCCAACGGCGCCATCGCATTCGAAACAGTGGAGGTGAAGTTCAAGATAGACCTGAATGGCGTGCCACTCGGGGTATTCGTCAAGGAGCGGAAGGAAGCGCATATGCTCATCGAGGACTTCATGTTGCTCGCCAACAAGGAGGTAGCCATGTTTGCCGCTAAAGCCAAGCGCAACAACAAGCAGGTGCCCTTTGTGTACCGCATCCACGATCAGCCGGACATGCAGCGTCTGATCGATTTCTCCCGGTTTGCTGCCAGCTTCGGCTATCAAATACAGTTCGACACGCCACGGCAAACGGCAGATAGCCTGAACAGGCTCATGAAGGAGATCGACGGGAAACCCGAGCAGAACGTGCTGGAGCAACTGGCAATCCGGTCAATGGCCAAAGCCGTTTACAGCACGCATAACATTGGGCACTATGGACTGGCCTTTGAGCATTACACGCACTTTACCTCACCCATACGCCGCTATCCCGATGTGATGGCTCACCGGATTCTGGCTCATCTGTTGGCTGAGGAGAGCGCGTTTGCGCCGTATGAAAAGCTGGAAGACAAGTGCGTGCGGTGTTCCTGGATGGAACGAAAGGCCATGGATGCCGAGCGGGAAAGCGTGAAATACAAGCAAGCTGAGTTCATGCAGGGGCAGGTAGGCAATGTGTTCGAGGGCATCATCAGCGGTGTGCAGCA
>CAYYHM010000035.1:0-5184 GCA_964471795.1 uncultured Chitinophagales bacterium
CGAATCCGGCGGTAGCAGTAAACTCATCATCAACCATATAGTCATCATGTCACAGAAACACAACTATGTACAATAGGTTCATCTGCCTGTTTCCTAACTCCAAATCAGCCTGATAAGTCTGTAGAGGCAACCACACAAAAAAACCCGCCTGATTACTCAGACGGGTTGGTAGGGTAGGTGTATGGATGGTTATTTCACCACCTGTATCTTCTCGGTCAGTTGCTTCCCTTCCACATTGATATGCAGTAAGTACATGCCTGTAGCTACGTGCTGCAGGCTGAGCGGGAAGTGTTGTGTAGCAGCTCCGGTTTCAACGGTCAGGCGATTAACGATGCGGCCTGTCATATCAGTCAGCGTGATGTAGGCCGTTTGTCCTGGCGCCTCGTTCAGTACAATGCTGAGGGTGCTGGTTGCCGGGTTCGGGAATACGGAAGCATTCACCTGGTTGGGGGCATCAATGCCCACAGCCACACTTACGGTAACCACATAATCGCGTGTGCTCTCATCTACCGGCGCAGTAACCGTATACGTGACAGGCTGGCTGAAATCCTGTGCCACACCGGAAGCGGGGCTTACCGTGGCGCCACTGAAGTCCACCGTAGGCACCAGATTGCTTACGTTGGTGTTGGCAGGTAGCGGTGTTCCGTTGGTGATGGTGTTGTTCACCTGATCTATATCCATGAACAGTGGCGGTGTAAGGCCTGTGAACACGAATGTATTGATGATCTTAGGATACACTGTGCTAAACCCGTCAATATCGCCTTGATTGCGTGGTATCAGCTTGAAGTTGCCGAAGCTGAACCACAAGATGCCCTGAATGTAAGCGAGTTGCTGTCCGTTCTGTAGGCTATCGGTGTTGAAGCCAAGCGGAATATCCGTGGCATAATCATCCACCCGCAGGCCTGTAGTCTTCTGGTTGTCGGTGTTGATGTACCACTCACCGAAATTAGATCCACCGGAGCCGAAGTCTGCGTTGGTATCTACCACATAGGCGTTATCCCAGCGCACCAGCATGCTTTCGTAGGCCTCTGCCTGCGACAATACCTGTGCATTGATGGAGTCGGGGTTCAAGGTGGTGATGGGTGGTGGATTAGTACCACGACCCAGCAGGGTGTATTGCACGTTGGTCAGGTAGGTAACGCCGAATGTTTCCACCACACGGGCACTGGTTATCCGGATGGAATCGCCACGCAGCAAGTTTTCCAGTCCGTCACCGGGCACTTTGGTCAGCATGATACCACTCCAGGGTCCTTGTCCATCCTGCACGGCTGTCAGTCCCAGGTCGTAGGGCTGCAAGGTGGCGGTTACGGTTGCTACGATGTCCATGGCAGGGATGGAATCGCCATTCCACCAGGAACTGCCTCCCTGATTGTCGGTAAACTGTATATCGCGGATCTCATCGATGCCATTTTCCAGCGTGATGTAGAACCGGTTGGTAGAGTTCTTGGCAGGGAAGAAGGTAGTGTCCCCACTGTTATCTATGGCCAGCATCCAGTAGTTCACGAAGGCGCCATCACTACCGGAGGGTGGGATAGTACCACTGTAGCGATCATTTCCCTGTGCCGTAGTAGCAACCTTGGTGAAGTTGGTGTTGCCACGGCCTACACTGTAATACAGTTCAACTGTAGAGATCGTGCCATCCGGGTCAATCACTTTTGCCGATACATCCACGCTTTGGGTGGATGAGGCCACGGTGGGGTTGCGCCGTATTTCGCTGATCACAGGCGGCGCTGCTACCAATGGTCCAATGTCGGCAGGTGTGCGGGGCGCAATGTAGTACAACCCGTTATATTCCAACACAATACCGCGCACATAACTGAGGAAAGAGCCAAGGGTAGGTGGGGTGAATGGTGCAGGTGTAAAGGTGGTGCCACTGCCGAAACCGTTGCAATGGGCATCGAGGGCATCATTCCGGAAGTAGCCGCTCACGTCGCGCACCGGCACCTGATTGCCACCGCCATCCTGCAGACTCCAGAAGAAGCGACTGCCGCTGGGGGATACGTTCACAACCGTTACGTTTTGAACCTCTACCAGCATGCCTTCATACTGCTCACCTGTGGTACGGCTGATGACCTGACCACCGGCGCCATCCGTCTGATTCAGGTCAGCGATGTTAATGACCAACGGTTGCGGTGCCGGATTGATTCCGGTGATTTGTGTAGGTACATCCAGCAATATCATCTGCGTGTTACCGCTGAAGTTGTTTACGATTCCTGTCATCCTTACTTTGTTGCCTACGGTGAAGTTGTCCAGGAATTGTGTATCGTCGTTCAGGTCGCTGAGCGTGCCGCTATACCCTTGCAGTAGGCCATTTTCAATCAAGATATGCAGACCGCTGAAGGGGCCACCGGCAGCATCCTGTATCCAAGTGCCGATGCGGCTGCCAGAGCTGAGGCCATACAGACAAGGGTCGAAAGTTACGATACCTTCCACCTCAACCGTGTCGCCGGTGAGGTAGGAGAGGTCTTGATCCAGAGCCAGATCTTGCGGTGTGATCCGCTGGATGGAATCGATGCTCACGAGGGGAAATTGAGCCATGGTAACTGCTGACAGGCAGCTCAATACGATGAGTATCAGTCCTTTTTTCATTAGCACAAATTTTTGGCAAAGGTAAGGAAAACGCATGGGGAAGCCATGGCTTAACAAAATGGTAAACCTGTTATTCCAGCACTACGAACTGACCGCTGTAGGTGCCTCCACCATCCAGGTCTTCTACAGAATAGAAATAAATCCCTTGGGTGATGGTCTGATCGCCTTCTGACAAAATGTTCCAGGCGTGCTCGCCACCGGGCAGTATGCGTTGCCGTTCGTCGCCACCGAAGTTGGCATACCACAACGCATCCGTACCGGTATAGGTGCTGGCATCATGGTTCAGGGTAGTGATCACATCACCCGCTACGCCATAGATGGTGATGAGGCATCGTGCAGGCAGGTTGTAGAAGTATAGCTTTTTGGTGCGTGAGGTAGTGCCGTCCCAGGCTGCACTTTTGCGGTATGGGTTGGGATACACGCCAATGGTTACGTTTTCAGGATCCTCATTGGCCGCAGTACCCGGCCATACCCGGAAGGAGTTGGTGACGAAGCTCGATTCCAGTGGTTCAATATTCAGTTCCGGCGATCCCTGATCAAAGGCGGTAACCACCAACAGGTATTGCCAGCCATTGAGCACATTGTCGATGGTATACTTGTACCAATAGGCAGTAGTGTCGCCATCGAAATAGGTCGGCTCAGTCAGGCGGATAGCGTCAAAGCCGTTGTTGAATCCGATGCTGTTGCCCTTCTTGTCGAACTGAGCAATCAGGTTGAGCTTGCTCTGTATGTTCGGGTCTTTGTCATCCCCGATGTTGGTGCGATAAATGCGGTACCCTTCAAAATCCTTGAGCTTGGAGATCGGATCTACGGATTCTTCAGCGAGCCTGTCCCAGTAGATGTCGATGGTTTGGGACGAGGAAACCACCTTTACCCGGGGATCTTCCGGTGGTTCAGGAAGGATGTACCTATCCAGAATGTTATCGTTGTCGAGGTCTTCGGTGGGGTCGAGCTGACCATTTCCGTTCACGTCTTCGCCGTTGAAGGTACGGCGAGCCCACCCCAGGTGTTCCAGCAGTTGCGTACGGGCAAAGGGTGTGTCTTTGTCCGGGCCTGTAGTGCCACCTGTCTCCAATTGCCGGGCGCAGACGAATGCCATGGCAAACTTCACCGTTTCGCCGGCAGCGATTTCACGGATGGGGCCGATAGAGATCAGCTGTGTACGGTTATTGGGGGTTTGCACGGTCTGTACCAACGCCGGATCATTCCAATTGAGGCTGGTACTCATCTTTTCATATCGTTCCTGATCGTTGGCGGGGGCGCCGAACGCAGCGCCGGTAAATTGGCGGAACTGCCAAAAGTGGCAGTTGACCTGTGGGTAGGGGAGTCCTTCGGAGGCCAAATCCAGTGCATTCACCGGGTGGATGAACTTATCCCGCCAGTCTACCCCCAGGATCTGCATAGAGCCATAGGTGCCGGTAAATCCGGGATCGCCATTCACGTCGAACACGTACACCGCCTGCATGGAGTCGATGTATCCGCCACCACTTTTGCTGAAGAAGAGAGCACCACCATCGGTGGCCACATTCACATTTCGGACAATCATATCCGTCCACATGCCCAAATACACGCTATCCCAGTTGTTGGTGCTGTTGTTGGTGATGCTGTATTCCAGAATGACGAAGAAATCGGCAAATGAATAGTTCCAGGCGTACGTCTCCAGGTGCACATCAGCTCCCAGGGGAATCAGGTGTTCCTGAATGGGGATGGCCGTGCCGGGAATTACGAAATTCTTGTCGCTGAAATCCATCACCATGTCCTGATGGCTAACAGCGTCGAAGGAGAAGAAGTCGGAGTTGGTGAGGCTGCTTCGCTGCTGTATGGAGCTGCCGATATCTGCCGTGAATTCGAAGCCGGCAGCACCGGTAGAGTAACCGGTAGGGAAGTCGATTGAGCCAGTTGATACCGCTACCTGTCCATTTACGTATGCGCCTATCCACAAACCTCCCTCAAAGAGGTGCTCGATACCCGAATTGAGGGGATATTCCATGGAAGGTGGACCCTGCGGACTGTTACGCACATCAGGACGACCCACTGTGCCCACATTGGTGATGGACAGACCCAAATTGCCGATGTCGATGGTTTTCCGATCGAAAGATACCTGCGCCTGCAAGGGAATGATGAATAACAGACAGATGCTCCAGAGCCAAATTTTCATGTTTGACGGTATTGTGACTGCTAAGATAAGGGAAGGAGATGGTTTATGGTTTGTGGTTTGTTGCCAGCACGACCGCGGCAATCGAGAGCACCCGCAAGGGGTACAGCTACCCATTTTACGTTTCTCAACCTGAATACATCTGGGAAAACCGTTAAAACGGTTCCAATAAACCTGCATTCTGTTACCCACGGTTACAACCGTGGGCTAGAGAGCACCCGCAAGTGGTATGCCTTCCCTGCCTATCGGCAGGCAGGCCACCTTCCCTTCTTCCCTTTTTTCCCTTCTTCCCTGCCTACCGGCAGGCCTTCTTCCCTATACCCCTAGAGACTACCGTTTCCACAGCTGCTCTGCCGACTGCTGCAAGCGCCAGCCGGCTTCCGGGCCGAGATTGCATACAATGTCGATGATGCTCAGGTTGGGCAGGAAACCATGTTTGT
>CAYYHM010000035.1:5284-22457 GCA_964471795.1 uncultured Chitinophagales bacterium
CCGAGATTGCATACAATGTCGATGATGCTCAGGTTGGGCAGGAAACCATGTTTGTCCTCAAAAACCTGATGGTAGGTAGGCAATATGTCCAGCAAAGTGCCGGGCATCATAGGTGTTGCCTGTGCCCAGTCGCGGGCATCGAGCCATGTTTCCGGTAGTTGTTCCATATAGGCAGTCGTCTCTTGCCAGGTGATGTCCCATTGCAACCATCGGCAGCACTGTTGCAACAGCAACCGCTGCAAGGTATACAGCGAGGCAGGCCGCTGCTGCAGGATGTTGTACAAGTCATCGGCATAGTAATGGAAAAACGGAGAGCGGCCATAGGCGGATTGAAAGGTATTCCAGTGACTTTTTACCCAGTCGTAGCCATAGAAAATGGCCACCTCTTGCAGGGGAAGCTGTTGGTGCTTTCCTTTCAACAGCGGGATGCTCAGGGAAACCGTCCCCTGCGGACCTGCCACGTGTACCCGATTGCGATAGCTTCCTTTGCGGTAATGTGCATGCGTCTCCAGTTGGCATACCTTACCCAATGCCGCAGCGACCCACCAGGAGAGCGGTGGCAGATAGCAGGGTGTAAGTACAACGGTTTCAGCGGGTAATTGTGACAAACGGTTGACGGGTTTACAGCTGATGATGACTAGAATGGTAGCAATAAGCCCTAAATTTACGGCAACTATATCCATCATGCTGAAGCGTTTCCTGATATCCTTCCTATGTTGGCCTTTGGTGATGCCTTTATCCGCACAACCGGGCATGAGCGTATACCTGGACTATTGCCTGTTTACCACGCCTGCCGATGAGCCCTATCTGGAGGTGTATGTAGGTATCGACCTCAGAACCATTACCATGACGCCTGTGTCGGAAGGATGGCGTGGAGAGGTGGAGTTGCTGCTGTTGCTCAAGGATGGTGAAGGGAAGATCGTGAACTTCGATAAGGTCAGCAGCTCTCCGTTGGTAGCCGACAGTGCAGGCATGAGCAACAGCCTGCTGCTGCAGCGACGACTGGCTATCAGTGAGGGATCATTTGCGCTGGAAGCAATCGTAACCGATGGCGCTGACTCCACCAATGTGTGGCAAAGCCCGTTACAGCCGATAGCGGTCAACTTTTCAGCTGAAACCGTCAACTTCTCAGGCATTCACTTTGTACAGGAGGCGACTCCCACATCGGAGGATGATCTGTTTGTCCGCAATGGACTGTTCATGCCGCCTTATTTGCTACCCTATTACCCCACGCAGCAGGATGCCCTGGTGTTCTATGCGGAAGTATATGGGCTGGACGAAAGCTTTCTGGATGAGGACATCCTGATCACCTATGCGGCCCACGTGCGGAACGATGTGCAGCCCATCTCTAACATGCTCGTATTCCAGAAGGTAAAGGGGAAGGCCGTATTGCCTATTGTGGGTGGTTTGAATCTGGTAAACCTGCCATCCGGGGAATATGAGTTGCACATAACCGTCCGCGACAGGCAGAACAAGGAAATTGCCCGCACCAAGACCGTCTTTTACCGCAGCAACAAAAAGGGAATCGAGCAATTGTCCAACCTCACGCTGTTGGATGTGGGTAACACATTTGTTGCAGACTATACGGATGAACAGGTAGCCTATTTCATCAAGTCCCTGCGACCCATCGGTACGGCACAGGAGGTGAACGCCATCGCCAGCCTGCTGGCACAAGGTGACGTTTCGTTGAACCGCCAGTTCTTCTACAACTTTTGGGTGAACCGCAACCTAACTAAGCCGGAAGAGTCCTGGGGCAAATACCTGACATTGGTGCGGTATACCGAAGCCAACTATGCTACCAACAACCGGCATGGCTTCGAAACCGACCGGGGCAGGGTGTATCTGGAATACGGGCCACCCAACGAGATGGACATCGCCGGCTTCGAGTCATCCACCAAGCCCTACGAGATCTGGACTTACAACGTGATCAACCGAGGCGAGAGCAATGTGGTATTCGTGTTCCTCAATGAGGATATGATCACCAACGAGTTCCGGCTTATCCATTCTACCGCCACCGGTGAGATCAGCAATGATCGCTGGCAGCAGATGCTGTACAACACGTTTACCCCCGGGCTGGACATGGACGACAATGGAACCCGCGATCACTTTGGTACAAAGGTGAGTGATCAATATAATTTTAACCAGCGCCGCGACAGGTGATCAATTCCTAATTTCGGTGCTGATGCAGCTCATTGCCTACCTGCTTTTCCTGTTACTGGTATTTCCATTGTCGTGGCTGCCTTTTTCAGTATTGTATCTACTATCCGATGGCATAGCATTCCTGTTGTATCGGGTGATAGGATATCGTAGGCGAGTGGTTCGCCAAAACCTGCAGCGGGCATTTCCTGATAAGGCACCGATGGAGATCCGCAGGATTGAGCAGCGGTTTTACCGGCATCTTGCCGATTTGATCGTGGAAAGCATCAAGGGATTTTCTATCAGCAGAAAGGAATTACAGCGTAGGATGGTCATCGTAAATCCCGATTTGATGGAGCGCTTATACCGCGAAGGGAAGAGCATTACTATGATTACAGGCCACTATGGCAACTGGGAATACCTGCCACGGGCGCTGAGCTGGGGCATACCTCACCTGATATTGGGTATCTACAAACCGCTCAAGAATCGCTATTTCGATCGGTTGATTCAATCTACAAGAGCGAAAGATGACCTTGTACTGGTGCCGGTGAAACAGGTAAGCGAGGTATTTCAGCAGTACACCAATGAGTTGGTGGCTCTTGGTTTCATTGCCGATCAGTCACCATCCCGGAAGGGGTCAGGATTGATGGTGGAATTCCTGGGCATCCCCACACCTGTTCTATATGGTCCGGAGAAGTATGCTCGTGCTTTCGATACGGCGGTGATTTATGGCAAAGTGACGCAGGTAAAGCGGGGTTATTATCAGATTGAAGGAATCCTGCTGACCGAAATACCACACGAGCTGCCTGATGGCGCCATTACGGAAGCCCATACACGACTGCTGGAAGCGCAGATCAGGGAAGAACCTGCCCTGTGGCTATGGAGCCATAAGCGCTGGAAACACGTGCCTCGATAGATCAGGCAATGTTGGTGAATACCGCCTGTACGTCGTCGTCGTCTTCGATCTTATCCAGCATCTTCTCGATATCGGTAAGTTGCTCCTCAGTAAATTCAACCGGGCTGGTAGCAATTCGTTGCAGGGAAGCCCTTTTGATGGCGATTCCAAGTCCCTCGAATGCGGCATTCAGTGAGCCGAAGTTGGTGAAGTCGCCATACACATATACCATACCGTCATTCTCCTCAATGTCTTCCAGGCCTGCATCGATGAGGTTCAGTTCCAGTTCCTCCAGGTCAATGGCGTCGGTCTTGTCGAATTCGAAGACCGCTTTTCGGCCAAACATGAATTCGAAGCTTCCGTTGGGGGTAAGCGCACCACCGGCCTTGTTGAAATAGGAGCGTACGTTGGCTACTGTGCGTGTAGGGTTGTCGGTGGCGCACTCCACATAAACCAGCACACCATGGGGCCCTTTGCCTTCGTAGGTGATCTCCGTGTATTCGATGGCATCGTTGCCGGTAGCCCGTTTGATGGCATTCTCGATGTTGTCCTTGGGCATGTTTTGCGCCTTGGCATTCTGAATGGCCAGTCGCAGTTTGGCATTCATCTCCGGGTCAGCGCCGCCTTCCTTGGCGGCAACGGTAATGGCTTTTGACAAACGAGGGAACAGTTTGGACATCTTATCCCAGCGTTTTTCCTTGGCTGCACGGCGGTATTCAAAGGCACGTCCCATGATTCTACGTTTTAGCGGCACAAAATTACCAATCCCTTGTGATACATCACAGTTCGTATCACCATTCGCACCATCAGGGATTCATCGGTACTTAAAACAGCTGGTACTCCCGAAACTCGCTCTCCAGCGGTCCGTTGTGCAGCGATAGCTTGCGGTTGTGTTTCAGCCCGATGCGTTTCAGCGCTTTCTTGCTGGCACTGAAGATCCATGCTGTGCTGCCATGGGCATCTTTCTTCAACTTGTCGGCGATGGATCGGTACAGCTCCACAATGTCATCCTCCTGAATCCGCTCGTCGTAGGGCGGATTGGTAACGATGTGGTGTGGCTCCCGTAAGGGTGGGTGATCTTGCCAGCGGGTGGAAGAGAATCGGATGAGGTGAGCGACCCCGGCTTTCTCAGCGTTTTGCCGTGCTTTTCGCACCATGCCGATATCCATATCGCTGCCGATGATACGCAGCGATGCTAGTTCAGGGATGGGAGGAATAGCTTCCCGCAGCGACTTGTATAATGCCGCATCATAGTCGGGCCACCGCTGAAAGGCATATTGCCATCGGTGCAGCTGTGGCGGCAGATTGTAACCGATCAGCGCCGCCTCAATCGGCAGTGTTCCGGAGCCGCACATCGGATCCAGAAAGGGTGTCTTCTTGTCCCAGCCCGATACCAGGATAAGGCCGGCAGCCAGGGCTTCGTTAATCGGTGCTACGCCGGTGAGTTCGCGGTACCCCCGCTTAAACAAGGGCTCGCCGCTGCTGTCCAGCGAAATGGTTACCCTGTCGCGATCCACGTGCAGATCTATGGAGATGGCCGGCCGGTCCTTGTTGATGGAAGGGCGCTGTCCGGTGGTATCCCTGAAATGATCCACGATGGCATCTTTCAGTTTCAGGGCAGCAAAGGTGCTGTTGTCGAACACCTTGGAGCGCACCGTGTGCCTAATGGCAAATGACTGCTTCACCGACATCCACTTCGACCAGTCTACCTGACGCCCTACCTCGTACAGTTCCTGCGGGCTGTTCATAGTGCCGGTATGGATAGGGCGGAGGATGAATAGAGCCGTGCGCAGCCAGATGTTGGCCTTATACAGCAGTTCCTGATTGCCCATGCCATAGACGACACGTGTACCGGTGCGTACCTCTTTCATGCCCAGCGAGCGCATCTCTGCTGCTGTCACCTCTTCCAGCCCCTGAAAGGTCTTAACGGTAATGGGAAACTGGCTCATTCTGCAGACTCCTTCTCGAAAGCCTTGATGATATGCTTTACCAGCCGGTGGCGGATCACATCCTTATCGGTAAGCGTTACCATGCCGATACCTTCGATGTCCTTGAGGATACTGATTGCCTTGATGAGGCCGGATCGCTGATTCTTGGGTAGGTCGATTTGTGTGAGGTCGCCGGTGATGATGGCTTTGGCAGACGGCCCCAACCTGGTGAGAAACATCTTGATCTGCGACTCGGTGGTGTTTTGGGCCTCATCCAGAATGATGAATGCGTTGTCCAGTGTGCGACCCCGCATGAACGCCAGCGGAGCTACCTCGATGACCCGATTCTGCATGTAGTAGTTCAGGCGGTCGATAGGAATCATATCATCCAATGCATCATACAGGGGCCGCAGGTAAGGGTCTATCTTCTCTTTCAGGTCGCCGGGGAGGAATCCAAGGCTTTCACCGGCTTCCACCGCAGGCCGGGTAAGCACGATCTTCTTCACCAGTTTGTTCTTCAGCGCCTTTACCGCCAGCGCCACGGCCGTGTAGGTCTTTCCGGTTCCTGCCGGCCCGATGGCGAATACAATGTCGTTTTCCTTGGCCAGCTGCACCATCACCTGCTGATTCGGCGTCTTTGCCTTCACCACATTGCCATGTGGCCCGTAGAGCAAGATGCTGTCATCGCCCTCCTGAGGCATCAGCTCGCTCGGGTCGGCGCCGATCAGCAGATTATCCATCTGCCGTGCCGAAACCCGGCCGTATTTCTCGGCGATCTGTATCATGGCATGTACAGTATCTTGCAGTCGCTCTATATCATGTTCGTTTCCGGCGATTTTCATCTTGTTGCCACGCGAGGCAATCTTCAACGTGGGAAAGGCTCTTCTCAGGAGGTGCAGGTTCGCATTGTTGATTCCAAAGAAGTCTACCGGATTGATGTTATCCAGGTTGATGGCAATTTCTGTCAAGTGGTTAATTTTGAGGTAAAGCTACTAAACAGCCATCGTTTATGCCGATTATAACGCTCACCACCGATCTGGGTGATAAGGACCATTACGTAGGAGCGTTAAAGGGAAGGCTATTGTCGCTGGCACCTGATGTTTCGCTCATAGATATCACGCATCACGTAACGCCCCACCATGTGCAGCATGCCGCTTATGTGCTGGGAGAATGCTGGCATGAGTTCCCCATCGGCACAGTGCATCTGGTAGGCATCGATTATGCTCAGGATGTTCGGGATAGGATGCTCATTCATCTGCATGAAGGGCATTATTTTGTCGGCTTTGATAATGGTTGGTTTTCATTGATTGCGCAGGCACGTCCCGAGGCGATCTGGATGATTCAACCACCGGAAGAGGTGGCGGCTACCTTCCTGCTGCGGGATGTGATGGGGCCGGTAGCGGCAGCCCTGGCCAATGGGGTAGCTCCCCACACCCTTGGGCTACCTATCAATCATACCAAAGAATTATATGTGCAGCAGGCAGTGGTTACGCCGGGGTCAATGCGAGCACACATCATCCATGTGGACAGGTTTGGCAACCTGATTACGAATATTTCTCGTCAGGAATTTGAACAGGCCGTAGGTCACCATCGTTTCTATATAGGTTTCCGGCGGGAACAGATCAACAAGTTGTCTTTGTCATACCAGGATGTTCCGGAAGGGGAGAAACTGGCATTCTTCAACAGCAACGACCGACTGGAAATTGCCATCAACCAAGGGAGTGCCAGCCAGCTGCTGGGATTGCAGCGCGGCGACATCATACAAATAGACATCCTCCATGATCCGGATCGTTAAAATGGTATTTCGCCCTGAGAAGATTGACAATTTCCGGGCCTTGTTCGATGAGCGCAAGCAGCGTATTGGCACATTCCCGGGTTGCCGTGGCGTTGAATTGCTGCAAGACACCAACGACCCAGGCATCTTCTTTACCTACAGCCAATGGGATGGTCCGGAGCATTTGGAGGAATACAGGCAGTCGGAGTTGTTTCAGGATACCTGGGCACGCACCAAGGTGTTATTTGCCGGCAAGCCTGAGGCATGGAGTGTGGATGTGGTTAGCAAAGCCCCTGCACCATGATGCAGGTACTGCAACAACGACCCTATTCAGTGGTGGCCGGCAACAAGCTTTCGGCCTCGGATTGGCAGAGCCTGCTGCCGGCAACCTCGGCAACACAATGTCTGTTGGTGACTGATTCCAACACGGCTGAGCACTGCAGTCCATTGATGCGACAACTCTTACCGAACCACCAAATCTTAGAATCGGTGATTCCTGCCGGGGAAAGCTGCAAGCACATAGATACTGTTCAATACTTATGGCAGCAATGGAAAGAAGCGAAGGTCGACAGGGAAGCGCATGTGCTCCTGCTGGGCGGAGGCGTTACTGGTGACCTTGGTGCTTTTGCTGCTGCTACCTATGGCCGGGGACTACCTGTTACGCAAGTGCCTACCTCATTGCTGGCGATGGTAGATGCCGCCTTGGGTGGCAAAACCGGCATCAACCTGGGTGGTGTCAAGAATATGGTAGGCACGTTCACCTATCCACAGCAGGTAATCATCGACACACGGTGGCTGGAGACCCTACCGCACAGGGAGTATCAATCGGGGATGGGGGAGATACTCAAATATGGTTTGCTGCAGGGAGGTAGTCTGTGGAAAGCGTTGCGGCAAGGGCTGCCAAAGGGCGTCGATGAAGCCATCATCAGCGCCTGTGTGCGCAGTAAGCTCCGCATTGTACGGCAAGATCCTCACGACAAGGGCACACGCCAGCTGCTGAATCTGGGCCACACTTTCGGGCATGCCCTGGAGTCGTGGTCGCATAGTGTTGGTGCGCCTTTATGGCATGGCGAGGCGGTAGCCGTCGGTTTGGTTTTTGCCACAGCACTGTCGGCTTCGTTGGGATTCCTGTCCCATGACATGGCCTTTGACATATCAAGTACCATCCGTCAATATTTCCCCGGATTATCGCTGTCCGTTAGTAGCTGGCAGCAGCTACAACCCTGGATGCAACATGATAAGAAGAAGTCCGGTGGCTCACTCCGCTGGGTGCTGCCTGCACGACCGGGAGAGGTAAGCTATGGGATAGCTGTAGCTGATACTAAAGCATTGGAGGCAGCATTTACTCACACCAAAGCCACATTTTCTGCTGCATGACCTATTTGTCGGTACATATTACCCCACCGGATAAACCCATCGAGATGGTGGTGGAGTTGCCTGCTTCCAAGAGCATCAGCAACCGATTACTGGTAATGGCAGCATTGTCTGACCACACCCTAAACCTGCCGGGGCTCTCCAATGCGCGTGATACCTGGGACATGCGGGAAGCCTTGGCCACTGATGGAGAGGAAGTCAATGCCGGTGAGGGCGGCACCACTTACCGTTTTCTGCTGGCCTACTATTGCTGTTTGCCCAGAACAACCACCTTGCTGGCGGCAGGCCCTATGAAGGAACGGCCCATCGGCACATTGGTAGAGGCACTGCGGCAGCTGGGGGCACACATAGACTACCTGGAGCGTGATGGATTTCCGCCGGTACGGATCAAGGGTGGACATATTTCCGGTGGAACGGTAACGCTCGATGGATCGGTGAGCAGTCAATATGCTTCAGCACTCATGCTGATAGGCCCCTACCTGAAGGGAGGGCTGGTAATTCGTCATACGGGGACAGTTGTTTCCTCCCAATACCTGCGGTTGACAGAAAGCCTGATGCAGCAAGGTGGGGTGCCGGTTTCTGCCAGACAGGGCGCCATTTTTATTCCGGAGGGTAAGTACACGCTGGGGCGAGTACAGATAGAGCCGGACTGGAGTGCTGCCTCCTTTTGGTACAGCATAGTGTCACTGGCTGATCAGGCGCAGGTGGAGTTGACGGGTCTGTGGGCCAACAGTATACAGGGCGATAAGGTAATCAGTGAGTGGATGCAGCCCATGGGTGTGGAAACCTTTTACAGCAGCAAGGGAGCCCTGCTGCTGTCGTCGGCGCATCAGATCAACCGGTTTGCCCTGCAGGCAGCAGGCACACCCGACATAGTTTTGCCCGCACTTACTACTGCAGCATTGCGAGGTGTTACACTGGATGTGTATGGGATTCATCACCTGAAATACAAAGAGTCGGACAGGCTAACATCCATGCAGCGGGAGCTGCAGCAGCTAGGGGCAACCTTTGCGCCTGCAGATGAGCATTGGCAGCTGGCACCGGGGGAGCTTCCGGAAGGTGAGCCAGAGATCATTACCTACAACGACCACCGGATGGCCATGTCATTTGCGCCGGCAGCACTCCGTACGGGCGGTATCACTATACTGGAGCCGTTGGTGGTGCGCAAGAGCTATCCGGCATTCTGGGACCACCTGGAGCAGGCTGGGTTCTACTTGCAATTCGTAAAGGGTTAGGGACGAAACTCCGGCCTGCGGGGTCTGTATTCGCCGAGCCACCTGAAGCCTTCCAGTATGAACTGTGCCGGGTCTATCTGTTGCATGGGCTCGAGTTTGGCGTCGGGGCTGCCCAAAAAGGTGATGCGCTTCACCTCATTCTCCGCAATCAATATCCTGATACGGCTGCTCTCTACCTTATTTACGCCCAGGTAGGCGTCCTCCTCATCCAGCGCATAGTAGATGGAAGTGCCATTGCCGTTTACATCCAGTCGCCGCAGCGAGTCAGCCATGAAATATCCCGTTATTTCACGTCCCTTTACCTGATTGTAGATCAGCGTATCGTTCAGCGTAGCCATAAAGGCGTCAACTTGCAGATCCACCCGGTCCAACCCTCCCTCCTTGTAGTAAATCCGGATGGTGTCGGCGGTAAACTGATTGCTGTCGCTCCACATCACCGGATCCTGAAACAGGTGCAACACCGAGTCAGCACGGTTGAATACCAGCGAGTCGCACCGCCCTTGCAGGTCCTGCTTCAGAATGGCCACGGAAGGCCAGGCGGTGAGGTGGCTTTGCTGCAGAGAGTCTTCTATGCTCAGCAAGGTGTCGGCCTTGATGAAGAGCGAGTCACCATCCATTAGATAAATCACGGTGGGCTCACGAAACGCCCGCACCTTGTTGGAGGCCTCATAAAAGTCGGCGTGGCCGGCAAGCAGGACGATGTCCTGTGTGGTATCGGTGAGAACCACCTGCCCGGTGGCACGACCGAATCCGATGGTGCGCTCATAATAGATGGAATCGGCCGACACCTCCTGTGCTTCAGCGGTAAGGCGTGCATTCTTCAGGAACAGCGCCTTTTCCTGCTCAGTATCGTACCAGCCGTCTTCGCAGTAGATGGTGTTTTCGCTGGAGGTGATGGTGGTAGCACTCTGGAAGTACGCAATCCTTCGGTCTGTATCGTAATCCAATGTGTCGGTTGTTAGCTCATAGTTTTTGTTGGTGAGCTGTACAGCTTGCTTGAAATAGGCCATGTGCGTGATGGCTGAGTAGTATCCGATCCTACTGGTAAGGGTAGTGGAATCATTTTGTACGGTAGCCCCGGAAGTATAGCTGGCTACACGGGTATTCATGTCATACTGCAGGGCATCGGTGGTGAGCTTCAGATCCCGTTGTTGCAGGATCACTTTGCCGGTAAGGCGTGCTGTACGGCTTCGTCCATCATATTGCAGTTCCTGGCCCGTAATCCGCAGGGTGTCAGCTTGTTGGATGCGGATGTTCCCGAAGGCCTCTATCCGGTTGAAAGCCACGAACACCAGTGCCGAATCGCACCACATATCGGTGCCTTCATGGTGGAACTGTACATCTCCGGTGGCAACGCGTATTTCAGTGCTGTCGGTTTTGATGCCACGTAGCCTGTCTGCATGGCGGATCTCCACCAAGGTGCGTTGCTGCCCCCACAGTGTGCCGGAGATCAGAAACAGGATGAGACAAAGGCCGGCCTGCAATACCTTCATGTGCAGATAGACGAAGATGTCCGGTTAACGGTTGCCAATGCGAATGAGGGCCGGCATATACCTGCCGGGCGATTTTCGGAAATCTTCCAGCAGCAGTTCCAGATTCTTGGTGGTCTTCTCTATGTTCTCATACAACTCTTGCTCGTTGATGAGCATGGCCAGATTACCCTCTCCCTGCGTTATCTTCTCGGTGATCTGCGCCAGGTCGGCAGTCACCTTATCCAGACTGGCGAAGGTGTTGATGAGATCTACCTTGGCCAGAGAATCTGTAATCATTTCCAGATTGGAGAACGTGTTGCGCAGCTCCTGCTCATTGTCACTGATAGCGGTAGCGATGGTCTGCACGCTGGCAAGGATTGTATCAATACGGGTTACCTCCATCGTGATCAGCTTGTCCACGTTTTCGGTGATGGAACGGATGTTTACGATGGCGGCCTCGATGGACACCAGGTTTTCGTCTACCTTGCCCTGGAAGTTCACGTCGAAGATCCCGTTTACCCGTGTAATTACGCTATCGATACTGCTGATCAGGCTTTCGATACGCTCCTTTACCGGTAGCAACTCTTCTTCGATCTGCTGACTCAGCGACTGCTCTACCGTGCCCTTCAGCTCACCACCGGCCAGCATGTTGGTGCTCTTTCCGAGAATGATTTCCAGTGCCTTATCACCCAGCAGATCGGAATTGGTGATGCGGGCTTCCGAGTCTTCCGGGATGGTGATATCCGTTGATACCGAAAAAGTGACTACAATAAGCGATGGGTCATCTTCCTTCAAATGGATAGATACGATCTTACCCACACTCAGCCCCCTGTAGATGACATCGTCGGACTTGCTGAGACCGGCTGCGTTGTCGTAGATGGCGTAAAAGGTGTTATCAGCAGCAAAGAGCCTTTCTCCCTTGATGTAATTGTATCCAAAGAACAATATCACCAAGGCGATAACGGCTAAGACACCTACTTTGAACTCGTTGGAGATCTTCAAAATGGTTGGGTTTTACTTCAACTTCAAAAATAGGCATTCAGGGCTGAATACCATACCTGAATGCCGACAAGTGTAGATAGATTATGGTTTTTGTAGAGTGCTTACTTCGTTGAGGTCGATACGTTTGCCATCGCGGAAAGCTACCACGAAGGCATCGGGGAAGCCTGTCCTGCGGGCTTCCTGCTGCATGCTGTCGGCCTCGGCCTTGGTGCGGTACTGTCCCCAGTAAATGCGATACACCTGATTGACTTTTTCTGTAAAAAACCCACCTCGTCCATTGTAAGGGCTATCAGAATAAGAAGGGATTTGACTACGCACTGCTACCTGAACGCTAAACGTCACCGAAGCATGTTCTGACGGCATGTTGGTAGAGGTGGTTACGGGGAGGTCTGCGTCAATATTCCCGGTATTTGTAGTTCCCGATGCTGTTTGTCCGGCTATACGGGTATTCACCGATTCCATTTGGTTCTTGTAGTCGCGGAAAGCGCGGAAAATGGCAGATGCCAGCAAGTCCTGCCCTTGTTCGCCCGCCAGGAATTGTTCTTCCTGAGCGTTGGACAGAAACCCCAGCTCCACAAGCACACTGGGCATGGAAGTGCGGTACAGCACCATGAATCCAGCCTGATGCACACCCCTGTCTCTGCGTTGTACCCTGTCGCGGAATTGTTCCTGTACAAAGTCGGCCATGGTAAGGCTTTGTTCCAGGTGGGCATTCTGGTATAAGGAAAACAGGATGTGACTCAGGGGGTTGTTAGGGTCGTAGTCGTAGGTTTCCTGATAGTCGTCTTCCAGCAGAATCACACTGTTTTCGCGCTTGGCCACCTCCAGGTTGTCTTCACTCTTGTGCATACCCATTACCCACGTTTCCGTGCCGTAGGCAGCTTTGTTTTCGGCGGCGTTGCAGTGCACCGAGATAAACAGGTCTGCTTTATGTCTATTGGCGATGGCGGCTCGCTCTGCCAGCGGCACAAATACATCATTGTCCCGTGTGTAGATTACCTCCACATCAGGCAGGTATTGTTTGATGTAGGCGCCCACTTTCAGCACTACGCTTAGGGCTACTTTCTTTTCTGTAGTGATGGCCCCCACGGCACCGGGATCCTTGCCGCCATGGCCGGCATCCAGCACCACTCGTCTGATTCGATATCCACCGGGATCGTCAGGTGCAGGGTTATTTTGGGGCCATGTAAACCCCAGCAGCAATATTCCCGTCAGTAAAAGAAGTATGTGGTAGTGTCTCACCTTGAAAGCTTTGATAACTTTGGCCAATCTTTGCCAAAAAAGGCATAATTAACGTCATCAACCGGAAAAATAGTTGAAATCCGTCTTCTTATCCTATGTTCGGGTTCCTGTAAGTGCCATTATCGTGCTAGTAACGATGATTGGCGGCCAAGTTGTACACGCAAGTGAACAACCGGTTGATTTTCTTGTGGAAAGCTGGACAAGTACAACAGATACTGTAGCTGCTGAGGTATCGGATTCTACCGATTTCAATCCGTCCATGGATTCAACGTACCAAACCATCCGTATCAGCAAGGATAGTCTGGAAAGCACAGTACAGTACAAGGCTACGGACTCGCTGGCGTATGACATCGCCAATCAGCAGATCACCCTGTATGGCGAGGCTGAAGTATTGTACGAAGGTATCGAGTTGCGTGCCGATCAGATCATCCTGGACTGGTCGAAAGGGGAGGTAGAGGCCTTCGGTCGGCAGGACTCACTCGGCCAGTGGATAGGCAGGCCGGTGTTTTCAGAAGGTGAACGCACCTTTACTGCGCAGCGGATGCGGTACAACTTCAAGTCAGGACGCGCCAAGATATATCAGGTAAGCACTCAGGAAGGCGAGGGATATCTGTTGAGTGATGAGGCAATGCGGGAGGATGACAACAGTCTGTATGCCCGCAGGGCGCGATATACCACCTGCGATGCCGAAGAACCGCATTTTTGGATTGAGGCTAGCCCCATCAAGGTGGTGCCCAATGAGATATTGGTAAGTGGTCCGGGCAACCTGGTGCTGGCAGGGGTACGTACACCGCTGGTGCTGCCATTTGCCTTGTTTCCACTGCAAGCAGGGCAACGCAGTGGTATCCTCATACCCGAGATCGGGGAGTCGCAGGAGCTGGGCTTTGCATTACAGAATGGCGGCTACTATTTCGGCATCAACGAATATGTGGACCTGTCGGTTACCGGTGATCTGTACACCAGTGGCAGTTATCGGGTAAGGCTGAGCTCGCGGTATTCGCGTCGGTATCGCTATAACGGAAACCTGTCGCTGGAGTATGGCAACCTTCGGTTTGGAGATGCCCTCAGCAGCAACCTAAGCCTGCAGCGCAGCTTCGGCATCCGCTGGAATTATGTGGTAGACCCCAAGGCGTGGCCCAACAATTCCTTTACTGCCAATGTAAACATCGCCTCATCCAACTTCAACCGGCTCAACGTAACCAATGCGGAGGAACGCCTCAACAACTCGTTCAACTCCAGCATCAACTACAGCCGTAACTTCCGCAATAAGCCGTTCAACTTCAACATGGCCCTGCGGCACTCCCAAAACACTTCCACCCGGCAGGTCAGCCTCACCTTGCCGGAAGCCAATTTCGGTATCAGCCGGATCAATCCCTTCAAGCGGAAGATCAGCGCCGGTGAGCCGAAGTGGTATGAGCAGATCGGTTTCAACTATTCCATGAACACCCGCAACTTCCTCACCATCACCGATTCCCTGTTGTTTCGGGAAGAGGCGTTACAGGCCTTCCGCATTGGTATGCAACACCAGCTGCCGGTGTCTGCCAACTTTAAGGTGCTGAAGTATTTTACGCTCACACCTGCCATCAACTACACCGAAAACTGGTACTTGGAAGAGTTTGTGCCCCGCTATGATCCGGTAGATATCGGCGACTCGGTGATACAGTACGTACAGATAGATACGGTTGGGGGCTTCCGCCCGGTGCGGTTCTTCAACACCAACATAGGCCTTACCACCCGTCTGTATGGTCGGCTCAACTTCAAGAAAGGCAAGATCCGCGCCATCCGACATGTGGTTACACCGCGTATTTCTGCCAGTTATCGGCCAGATTTCGGTGCAGCAGGGTGGGGCTACTTCACTACCGTACAAACGGATCCTGATGGTAACACCCGTCAGTTTGCCACCTTTCCAACCGACCTGTATGGGGCTCCGCCACAAGGTGTGCTGGGAGGCATCGGCCTCAACATCAACAGTAACCTGGAGATGAAGGTCTTTTCCAAAAAGGACACCGTCAATCAGGAGCGTAAGATCAAGATCCTCGATGCCTTCGATGTCAGCACGTTCTACAACCTGGCCAAGGATTCACTACAGCTGGAGCGGTTTCGGTTCAGCGGTAGAACCACGCTGCTCGATCGGGTGAATGTGGTGTTTTCTGCACTATATGATCCCTATGTGCTGAACGCTGCCGGTACGGGCAACCTGAATCGCTTCGAGCTACAGGAAAACGGCAGACTCCTACGCTTGGAGAATGCTGACCTTAACGTGTCGTTTCGGTTGGCAGGCGATCAGGGACGCACAGACGATGAGGGGGAGAATCCCTATGCCATTCCGTGGAACTTCAACATGCGGTATTCCCTGCGTCTGGACAAGGGCATAGGAGCCAACACGGATTCCATTGCCCTGTTGCAGTCGTTGGGATTCGATCTGTCGTTTACCCTGATGCCTACCTGGCGAGTTAACCTTAGCTCGGGGTTCGATTTTGTGAAAAAAGAGTTCACCTATACCTTGATAGACATCAGCCGCGATCTGCACTGCTGGGAGATGCGGTTCCGGTGGATACCCTTCGGATTCCTGCGTAGCTACACCTTCGGCATCAATGTGAAGTCGACCATTTTACGCGATTTGAAGTTGGAGAAGAAGAGCAACCCGTACGACAACTTCCGGCAGTTCTGACATATCCCTTGCCGTCGGTTGCCTATATTTGTGGCTCACAAAACCACAACACCATGGATTCCGTGAACAGCTATCTGGAGAAGCACAAGGACAGATTTTTGAGTGAATTGTTGGAGCTGCTGCGTATACCCTCGGTAAGCGCTGACAGCAGCTTTCGTGATGACGTGTTTGAGGCAGCTACCTTCGTAAAGGATAAGCTGGAGGCTGCCGGCGCCGACAAGGTAGAGATTTGCCCGACTGATGGATACCCCATCGTGTATGGTGAAAAGATAGTGGATCCGGCACTACCCACAGTGCTGGTGTACGGGCATTATGATGTACAGCCGGCGGATCCCTATGAGCTGTGGGATAGCCCGCCCTTTGAGCCGGTAATCAAGAATGGTAAGATTTATGCGCGTGGAGCCTGTGATGATAAGGGACAGATGTACATGCACGTGAAGGCCTTTGAGGGGATGATGCAGCAAGGAGAGCTGGCCTGTAACGTAAAGTTCATGATTGAAGGGGAAGAAGAAGTAGGTTCCTCCAACCTCGGTCATTTCATCCGCGCCAACAAGGAGAAGCTTGTGGCAGATGTGGTACTGATTTCTGATACCTCGATGATTGGACTGGATACGCCATCCATCACGGTAGGGCTAAAAGGGTTGAGCTACCTGGAAGTTGAAGTAACAGGGCCGAATCGCGACCTGCATTCCGGCGTATATGGCGGTGCGGTAGCCAATCCTGCCAACGTACTGGCTCAGTTGATTGCCGGCATGAAGGATGCACAGAATCGCATTACGATACCCGGATTCTATGACGCTGTTGTGGAGCTGACCGAGCAGGAAAGGCAAGAACTGGCGAGAGCACCATTCGATGAGGAGGCCTACAAGCAACACCTGGGTGTAGACGCCTTACTGGGTGAGGCCGGGTATACGCCCTTGGAACACACCAGTATACGTCCTACCCTTGATGTAAATGGCATCTGGGGAGGCTATATCGGTGAGGGGGCTAAAACCGTACTGCCGTCCAAGGCCTATGCCAAGATCAGCATGCGGCTGGTGCCCAATCAGGACTCTGCCACCATCACCCGATTGTTCAAGGAGCACTTCGAGAAGATGGCACCCCCTTCGGTGAAGGTGAAAGTGACACCCCATCATGGTGGCGAACCGGTGGTAACCCCTACCGATTCAGTAGCCTTTCAGGCAGCAAGCATGGCCATGGAAAAGACTTTCGGCAAGAAACCGATACCAACCCGTTCGGGTGGATCTATTCCTATCGTGGCACTGTTCGAGAAAGAACTGGGCATCAAGAGCATACTCATGGGCTTCGGACTGGATTCCGATGCCATCCATTCTCCCAACGAAAGCTATGGCATAGCGAACTTCTTCAAAGGAATAGAAACCATTCCGTGGTTTTATCGCTATCTGGCAGAATTGTCGAATAGCAGGTAGAGGAGGAGTTGAGA
>CAYYHM010000036.1:0-15368 GCA_964471795.1 uncultured Chitinophagales bacterium
CCAAGCTTCGGCAAACCGGTGATCATGTACGATGCGGAAAGCAAAGGCGCCATCAACTATCTGAATCTGGCACGCGAAATCTACCACATGGATCGTTTTGGTACACGTCTCCAGTTCGAGGATGAAGAGGCTACCACTGAAGAAGATACCTTACTGGAGAACGTAAGCGATGAGTAAGAAAGAAGCGTTAGGCAGGGGCATCAGGGCCCTACTGGAAGGCATTGACTCCGACGTGGCACCACAGCAACGGGAGGAAATCAAGCAGGCCATTGCCGTTGCCGGCAGTGTCACGATGATCCCTATCGACCAGATTGAAATTAACCCCTATCAGCCGAGGACAGAATTCGACGAAAACGCACTGCAGGAACTGAGCGCCTCCATCAGCAGTCTGGGCATCATACAACCACTGACAGTACGGCGGCTGTCGGCCAATTCCTATCAGCTGATTGCCGGTGAACGACGCTTGCGGGCATCCAAGATGGCCGGCCTCACAGAAGTGCCTGCCTACATCCGTACCGCCAATGACCAGGAAATGCTGGAGTTTGCCCTCGTGGAGAACATACAGCGGGAGGACTTGAATCCGATAGAGGTTGCTATCACCTACAAGCGCCTCATCGACGAATGCAGCCTCACACAGGAGAACCTGGGCGACAGGCTCGGCAAAGACAGGTCTACCGTTACCAACTACCTGCGCCTGCTGAAGCTACCACCGGATATCCAGAAAGGACTCAAGGACAAATCCATCACCATGGGGCATGCGAAAGCCCTGTTGGGCGTCGAAAACATACTGTTACAACTCGATCTGTACAAGGAGGTTGTAGCCAAAAGCCTGTCGGTACGACAGACAGAAGCACTGGCCAGAGAGGCCGCCACCCGTAAGAAGCCACAACCCAAAGAGGCCGTAAGACTGCCGCTGGCTTACCAGAAAGTACAGGATAGGCTCGCCTCCGCCCTCAGTACCAAGGTGTCCCTCAAACCCAGGCAGGACGGCAGTGGCGACATCGTTATTCACTACTTCTCTGATGATGACCTTACCCGTATCCTTGATACATTGGAAGACTAGCATCATCAGACTGTGCTGTCTGTGTGGCTTGTTGCTGACGGCTATCGCCACAACAGCACAAGACTCCCTGCCACTTACTCCGGGAAAGATTGCTACACGGTCTGCCATCATACCGGGCTGGGGTCAATGGATCAACCACCAACCGGTAAAGTCACCCATATCCATCGGCGTGGTAGGTGGCGCTGCAACTGCCATAGCCATCACGTCATCCCGCAGCCGCCAGTACCGCCAGGCAGCACAATACCGGCTGGATAATGACCCTGCCACCATAGACGCCTATCCTTCCCTGTCTACGGCACAACTGCTGCGGCAATCGGCACAAGCACGTCAGGCAAACACCTACAGCATCATCGGATTCCTGTTCGGGTACGGGATGAACATCATGGACGCCTACACATTCGCATCCATCGATACCAGCAAAGCGCACCCCCCCGGTAAGGCGGCCTACTATTCCGCCTTGTTCCCCGGATTGGGCCAGATCTACAATGGGAAATGGTGGAAGTTCCCTATCGTGTATGGCGCCATCGGCACAGGCGTGGGATTCATCGCCTTCAACCAACAGCTCTACAACGATTGTCGTATCGCCTACATCACCCGTACCGACAGTGATCCCGTTTCAGCCTTTGAAACGGATTTTACGGCCTCCTTCAGCAACGACAACCTGCTGACCCTGCAAAGTCAGTTCCGCAGGAACCGCGATTTATCCTACATCATTACCTTTGGCTTGTACCTGCTGAATGTCGTTGATGCGTTGGTAGACGGACATCTGTATAAGTTCAGCATGGACGACGACTTGTCGTTCCAACCAACGTTGCGCCCCCTCTACAACCCGTCAACCGGTTGGGGCAGCGACCGCGGTGTGTCACTCCTGATCACATTCTAAAGCAATGGCATGAAGATCGTGTTGATTGGATATGGGAAAATGGGGCAGCAGATTGCCACGCTGGCTGCAGAAAAAGGCCACGAAATCACTGCCGTTGTGCACCGTAACACCCCTGCTGACGAACGACACAAATTGCTGCGGATGGGTGAGGTAGCCATTGAGTTTACCGCACCGAAACAGGCCGCTGAGAACCTGATCGCCTGCGCACAGGCAGGCATACCGGTTGTTTGCGGCACTACAGGATGGCTGGGCAGCTGGAATCAGGTGGCTGATGCGGTACAGGAAGCTCGATCGGCTATGGTATATGCCTCTAATTTCTCGATCGGCGTCAATCTGTTCTTTGCCCTGAACCAATACCTGGCAGACCTAATGCGGCATAAACCCTACAACGTATCCATCGAAGAGACACACCACATCCATAAGAAGGATGCGCCCAGCGGCACCGCCATCACCCTCGCAGAGCAAATCCTTAAAAAACATGAACACAAGGCACGGTGGGTACAACATCCCCCTGCGCAGGATGAGGAATTATTAATTTTATCACATCGGGTAGATGAAGTCCCGGGCACCCATATCGTACGTTACCACAGTGATATCGACACCATGGAAATCAAACATGAGGCACACAAC
Organism: uncultured Chitinophagales bacterium; assembly: GCA_964471795.1. GTDB lineage: Bacteria > Bacteroidota > Bacteroidia > Chitinophagales > S012-47 > CAJXXO01. Next base: position 2,577 of record CAYYHM010000036.1, read on the forward strand.
AGGAAAGGATTTGCTGCCGGTGCCTTACTGGCGGCGGAATGGGTTATCGGAAAACAAGGTATTTACTCTATGCAGGATGTACTGCAGCTTTAAACCAACCATATGAACTCAGTTGAGATAACCTATTACAGTTATATACTGCTCAGCTTTGCAGCCATCCACATCGGCCTGTACCGTATTTTCGAAAAAGCCGGAGAAAAAGGCTGGCAGGCGCTGGTTCCCGTACTCAACTACTGGGTGTTACTACGTATAGTGGGGCGACCCAAATGGTGGCTGATACTGGCATTCGTACCGGTAGTGAACCTGGTTGTCCCCTTCCTCCTGCTGGTAGACATCTGCAAGTCGTTTGGGAAGGATGGACTTGGCGCACAGACACTGGCTATGTTGCTGCCCAACGTCTACCTGCCCTACATTGGCTTCCACAATGCCACCCGATACGAAGGGCAAGGGGTGGAGCTGTACAAAGGTGTAAAGAAAGGAGCGGGGCGCGAATGGGCGGATGCCATCATCTTTGCGTTGATAGCCGCCACGTTCGTGCGTACGCTGTTCATTGAGGCCTACAAGATTCCAACGAGCTCCATGGAGCGGACCATGCTGATCGGTGACCACCTGTTTGTGAGCAAGTTCCACTATGGAGCGCGGCTTCCCATCACACCCATCGCCTTTCCGCTGGCACACCATACCATGCCATTGATCAACACCAAGGCGTACACTGACCTCATCCAACTGCCCTACTTCCGGCTCCCCGGCATTACATCGCTGCAGCGCAATGACGTGGTGGTGTTCAACTTCCCGGAAGGTGACACGGTGGTCATCAACCGCCAGAACGAATCCTATTACGACCTGCTCCGGCAACGGAATGGCCGTCGATATCCCTCCAGTGAAATCACCGTGCGCCCACTCGACAAGCGTGAAAACTATGTAAAACGATGTGTGGCTGTGGCCGGCGATACCCTGCAAATCATCAAAGGTCGTGTGCACATCAATGGCGAACCGGGTTACGTACCACCGCTGTCACAGTTTGCCTACCGTATCATCAGCAAGACGCCACTGAACAGCCTGTTCTATGACCAGCTAAACCTGCGGGCTTCCGAATCGCGACAGATAGAAGTACTACCCGACGGCCACGGCATCGAGTATGTGCTGAACGCATCAGCAGAGGCGGCAGAAAAGATGAAGTCCATGCCCGTTATCTCCATGGTGGAGATGCTGGAAGGCATCCAGTATCCGGCATTCAAGAACGATGCGCTGTTCCCCAACAACTATGACAACTACCCATGGGATCTGGACAACTATGGGCCCATCTGGATTCCCAAGAAAGGCGCTACAGTCACCCTTACACCCACAACCATGCCCTTGTACAAACGGATCATCCAGGAATATGAAGGCCATGATCTGGACATCAGAAACGGAAAGGTGTACATCGACGGCGTGGAAACAACCACCTACACCATCGAACAGAACTACTACTGGATGATGGGTGACAACCGGCATGCCTCACAGGACAGCCGTTTCTGGGGATTTGTGCCGGAAGACCATATCGTTGGCAAGCCGTGGTTTATCTGGTTCAGCCGGGAGACGGAAGGCGACAAAGGTCTGTTTGAGTCCATCCGTTGGAACCGTTTTATGCAGTTCATCAAGTAGTGAATGCGTGTGGCTGCTAGGTTGATAGCCTCCGTGAAGGGATCAACACTACCATCACGAAGGCAGTCCCCATGGATGACAGGACTTGTCAGTCCTCTTCGATCACTACAAACTGATCCTCCAGCGGGCGGATAGCCTCCTTGAGGATCGGCAGGAAAGCAGCACCATGCTTTACCCAGTACTGTGCGATGTTCTCATAGCGCTCCTGTAGGCTGCCATCGGGGAACAACTTACCCAGCAGGTGCCTGATCTGACTCACTGACTGATCATATTTCTGTTTCTCTGCCCGCAGCAACTTGGCTTCCAGCTTCTCCAGGCTGTTGATTACCTTTTGCTCTTCGCCACGCACCGGTGCCTCCATCGTTGGATCGATGGCCTTTGCCTTATCCAGCAGTAGGGTGAAGATCCGTGCTATTTCCTGCTTCTCATCCGTGAGGGAAAGTTCCTCGGTGGTCTGCTCTTGCACATAACGCTTGATGAGTTCCTCCTCATCCCCAAACAGGTCCATCAGGGAGAATCCGAATTGCTGCATCTTGCGGGCACTGCTTTTATCCAACCATGCCACGGAATTGCGCACTACAAGCATCGGGAAGTTCACCCGGTAATGCTCAAACAATGGCCGGTACTGCATCCAGTAGGCTATCTCCCCACCACCACCGACATACGCCAGATTGGGCAGCAGCCACTCCTGATACAAAGGCCGAAGGATGACGTTGGGACTGAATCGCTCGGGGTGGTCATACAATTCAGCCCGTAACGTGTCTGCATTGAACCGATACTCGGTATTCAACACCTCGTAGCGATCTTTTTCTGGTATCCACACGATGCGCTCGCGCACCCCATCCAGCAGATAAAACAGGTTGATTTCCCGAGGTGAAGCCTGTCCATGATAGCCCAAGGCTTCCAGTTTTTCTACCTGTGGTGTCACCAGCGCGGCCGAAGCCCGGGAGAACAATTCCTCCTCCATCACGGGGATGAAGGCCCGCTTCAGTGCAGTATGATCGGGCTGTATGATGACGAGACCCTCAGACGCAAACAAATTATGAAACAGGTGAAAGGTGGCCTCCCCTACCGTATCGTGGCGCTGATAGGCTGCAGTCAGCTTGTCCATCCAGCTGATGGCCTGTGGTGAACTGCCCAGAATAGCCCCCAGATCGTCCAGCCAGCCATCCATGTCGTGCGTGCGCATACGTCCTACCGGTCCGCTCTGTTCCGTCTGCCAGGCCACCCGCTTGCCGAACACATGCAGGTGGTTCATCTCTGCCAGGTCGTGGTCTTCACCGCCCATCCAGAAAACGGGCACGAATTGCTGATCGGGATAGTTAGCCGTCAGGCGCTCCGCCAAATTGATGGCACACAACACCTTGATGATCATATACAGCGGTCCAGTGCCTATTACCGGCTGATGTGCAGTGACGATGGTAAAGGTGTTGTCTTGCGATAAGGCTTCAATGTTGCGGTGCACTGCTGCAGCATCCGGCAAACTATTGTACTGCTCACGCAGCACCCGCACTAACAGATTCCTGTTGATCGCCTGATGGCTCTTTTCATCGATGATCTGTCCAAAACTGTTGCCGTCAGGAAGGTACTTGTAGAACGGTCGAAGGGATTCTTTACCGTCCAGATAGTCGGTGATGAGCCGCGAAAAACGACCGGTATCTGCGAACGAAAGCGTATGGTACTGCATACCCGCAAAGGTACTTGTTTACCCCGCCATTACGGCACAATACGGCCATAGAGATCGAACTCCTCGGCCGCTGTGATCTCCACCATGGCAAAGTCGCCTATGCGTGCAAAGTTACCCTGCACGGGCACCAGGACTTCATTGTCTACCTCCGGACTGTCGAACTCGGTGCGCCCTACAAAGTATCCGCCCTCCACCCTGTCGAACAGCACCTTGAATGTTTGTCCTACCTTCTCCTGATTCCGCTCCCATGAGATGCCCTGCTGCAGCTCCATAAGGATGGCCGCCCGCTCTTGCTTCACCTCCTCCGGTACGTCATCCTCCAGCTCATAGCCGGGTGTATTCTCTTCATGGGAGTACGTGAACACACCCAACCGCTCGAAGCGCTGCTCCTCAACAAAATCGCACAACGACTGGAAATCTTCTTCCGTTTCACCGGGGAATCCAACCAACATGGTCGTGCGGATAGCTATGCCGGGGACAGCCTGCCGGATGTCGTTCAGCAACTGAACGGTATCCTGTCTGGTTATCTGGCGCCGCATGCGCTGCAACACGGCATCACTGGCATGCTGCAAGGGCATATCCAGGTAATTGCAAATGTTGTCGTGGCGCTTCATCGCATCGAAGACTTCCATCGGGAACTTGTGTGGATAGGCATAGTGTAAGCGTATCCACGCCAGACCTTCTACACCGGCCAGTGCGTCGAGGAGTACATCCAGACTGCGTTTCTTGTAGATATCCACTCCGTAGTAGGTAAGTTCCTGCGCTATCAGCATCACCTCCTTTACGCCATTGCGTACCAGGTTCCGGGCTTCCTGAACTACTTCCTCTATGGGCTTGGACACATGCTTGCCGCGCATCAGTGGGATAGCGCAGAAGGCACAGGTACGGTTGCATCCTTCCGAGATCTTCAAGTAGGCATAGTGAGCCGGCGTGATGAGCGTGCGTTCGCCTATCAGCTCATGCTTATAGTCGGCTTGCAGCTGCTGCAACAACGACGGCAGTTCCAGTGTGCCGAACCAGGCATCCACCTCCGGTATTTCCTGCATCAGGTCATGGCGGTAGCGCTCACTCAAGCAGCCGGTAACATACAACTTGTTGAGGCCACCTTCCTCCTTCAGCGCCGCATATTCCAATATCGTGTTGATGGATTCCTCCTTGGCCCTGTCGATGAATCCGCAGGTGTTGATGATGACCACATCACTTTGGGCTTCCTCTTCCTGATGCACGACTTCGAAATCGTTGGCGCGCAACTGATGCATCAGCACTTCGGAATCTACCATGTTCTTGGAGCAACCCAGGGTAATCACGTTGACCCTGTTGGGTTTGTAGTTTCTGGTACGCATCAGGCTTTACCGAATAAAGCATCGACAAATACCTCCCGGTTGAACACCTGCAGGTCTTCCATCCGCTCACCGATGCCGATGAACTTGATGGGAATCTTGAACTGATCGGCGATACCGAGTACTACACCACCCTTGGCAGTACCGTCCAACTTAGTAAGTGCCAGCGCTGTGACTTCGGTGGCCTTGGTGAACTGCTTGGCCTGTTCCAGTGCGTTCTGTCCGGTAGAAGCATCCAGCACCAGCAGCACCTCATGCGGCGCATCGGGCAGCACTTTGCTCATCACCCGCTTGATTTTGGTCAGCTCATTCATCAGGTTCACCTTGTTGTGCAAGCGTCCTGCTGTATCCACGATAATCAGGTCAGCACCGGAAGCTACCCCTGACTGAACGGTCTCGAAAGCTACGGCGGCAGGATCGGATCCCATGTCCTTCTTCACGATGTCCACCCCCACCCTGTCGGCCCAGATGGTGAGTTGATCCACGGCAGCTGCACGGAACGTGTCTGCCGCACCCAATACCACCTTTTTGCCCTGCTGCTTATACTGATGTGCCAGCTTGCCGATAGTGGTTGTTTTGCCTACCCCGTTCACACCTACTACCATGATGACGTGGGGGTGATGTGTGTCGGGCAGCACAAAACCCGGCATGTCGACGGTATTGTTTTCCTTGAGCAGCTCAGCGATCTCCTCCTTCAGCATGCCATTCAACTCACCGGCACTTACATACTTATCGCGGGCCACGCGCGCCTCAATGCGGTCGATGATCTTCACGGTAGTTTGCACACCTACGTCTGAGGTGATCAGGATTTCTTCCAGGTCATCCAGGAAGTCCTCATCAATCCTGGACTTGCCGGCAACAGCACGGGTGAGCTTGGACAAGAGGCTTTCCTTGGTCTTGTCGAGGCCTTTTTCGAGGTCTTCTTTCTTGTCTCGATTGAAGAATTTGTCAAACAATCCCATGATGAAGAGGTTTTGCCACGTGATAATACAAAAAAAGCTTCCCGGTTATGAGAAGCTTTTGCTTATGCTCTTCTGATGGCTTAGAAGCCGTTCAGTTCATCTTTCACTTTGTCTTTGTGAACTACTTTCTCCTTAAAGGTGTAGGCGCCGGTTTTCTCGTTCTTCACAGCAACGATTACCTTCACCATGTCCTTACCGCCGGAGAACTTACCGCGGTCGGTACGAGCGTTTTTCGAAACTTTGGCCATGGCTTACTTGATTTCTTTGTGAATAGTATACTTCTTTAAAATCGGATTGAACTTTTTAAGTTCCATACGATCCGGAGTATTTCTCCTGTTCTTGGTAGTGATATACCGTGATGTACCTGGCATACCGGAGGCTTTATGCTCCGTGCACTCCAGAATCACCTGAATACGTACGCCTTTTGCTTTCTTTGCCATGATGCGAGGCTTTAGATCTCGATGTTAATGCCTTTCTTCCTCATCTTGCTGATGTACCCGTTCAAGCCAAGCTTGGTGATGGTACGAAGAGCACTTGTAGACACCTTCAGTGTTACAAAACGATCTTCCTCAGCAATGTAAAAACGCTTCTTCTGCAGGTTGGGCAGAAACTTGCGCTTGGTCTTGACGTTTGAGTGGGACACATAGTGGCCGCTCATTGGTCCTTTACCGGATAATTCACAAAAACGTGACATTTCTCTTCCTATTAATGGATGTATCAAAAATCGAAGTGCAAATATCTGATTTTTTCCCGTAAATATCAAAACCAATTCCTTCCACAGCACAAATGTGGAATAGCGATACCCGAAAGCAACCCCTATCCATTGTCCTGAATCGTCTGAGACATCAGGTAAGCTTTGAGGAACGGCCCCAGATCGCCATCCAGCACGGCCTGTGTATTACCGGTTTCATGGCCACTGCGCACATCTTTGATGAGCTTGTAGGGATGCAACACGTAATTGCGTATCTGTGAGCCCCACTCGATCTTCATCTTGCCTTCTTCGATCTTGGCTCTTTCTTCGTTACGCTTTTGAATCTCGATCTCATACAACCTTGACTTCAGCATCTTCAGCGCTGTTTCGCGGTTTCCATGCTGCGAACGACTTTCCTGGCATTCCACTACGATTCCGCTGGGCAGGTGCTTTACCCGCACTGCCGTTTCCACCTTGTTTACGTGCTGTCCACCTGCGCCACTACTGCGGAAGGTGTCCCATTCCAAATCGCTTGGATTGACATTCACTTCGATGGTGTCGTCTACTACCGGGTACACATACACCGAGGCAAAACTGGTGTGGCGTCGCTTTTGGCTGTCGAACGGACTGATGCGCACCAGGCGGTGCACTCCGTTCTCCCCCTTCAGGAATCCGTAGGCGAACGGCCCTTGAATCTCGATGGCGGCAGACCGGATACCGGCGACATCGCCATCCTGACGGTCGAGCTCAGTTACCTTGAAACCATTCTTTTCGGCATACATCACGTACATGCGCAGTAAGATCGATGCCCAGTCACAGCTCTCTGTGCCTCCTGCTCCTGAGTTGATCTCCAGGATAGCATGCAACTCATCCTCCTCTCTGTTCAGCGTAGACCGGAACTCCAGGTCTTCAATGAGCTCAAGGGCGCGGCGATACTGCTTCTCCAGATCCTCCTCGCTGCCCTCGCCCATATCCAGGAACTCCAGCAGAACACCGGTTTCCTCAACCGCTTCTTCTGCCTCACGATAGGCCTTTACCCAATATTTATTGCTTTGAATGCCCTTCATCACCTTCTGAGCCTCATCGGGCTTGTTCCAGAATCCGGGGTCCGCAGCTACCTTTTCGTCATCTTCTATCTTCAACATCCGGTTATCGATGTCAAAGATACCTCCTGAGCGACTGCTGCCTTTTCTGTAGCGACTTGAATTGTTCGGTTGTCATGAAAGTGGTTTTGCGCCACAAAAATACGTAATCGTCACCGCACTATCAGCAGACCCATTCCTGATTGCGACTGAGGTGCGAACGGGTTTTAAAGAGGTTGGAAGGTTGAAGGGTTGAAGAGTATGAGAAAGTTGTTGCTACTACATCCACATGCTGCTTTACTCACGATTGAATGCTAACGACCAAATACCCACGTCCCCCCGTTCATTCAATGCCTGCCGGCATGCACATTTTATCAACTCTTATACGATTGCACTATTTTCACAGCATGCATGCCGCCATTCTATCGATACTGCTTCTGGTGACTTTTCCTGTTCTGGGACAATCCGTCCACTGGCTGAATGAGGAGCATGACCGGGTAGAGGATGTGTTGCAGGCCTTCCCGGACAAGGTCGTGTATGTGGACTTCTGGGCCAGCTGGTGCCGCCCCTGCCTGGCTTCCATGCCTGCCAGCAAAGCCCTGCAAGACTCGCTACGCAATGAGCCGGTAGTGTTCTTGTTCCTGGGCTATAATGACAAACGGGAAACGTGGCAACAGGCCATTGAAACCCACGGAATTACCGGATACCACTATTGGCTCTCGCCGGAAGAAACTGCTCGCATTCGCCGCCAATTCGCCATTGTGGCCATCCCGCATTATGCCATTATCGGTCCTTCGGGAGAAATAGCCTACCTGCAAACACTGGAGCCGGATTATCCCGGACTGCAAGCAGACCTTCGAGCGTTATACCCTTCGTCACCCAAATAGATCCTATGAACCGTTTCCTGCCGTCAACTCCTATCCTGATCGTGTTCACCATACTGCTGGTGGCATCCATTTACTTGTTTCTGAAAGATAAAGTCTGCTCACCGGCAATCGTCTACAATCAATTAGATGATGCCGGAAACCCGCATGGTCGATGGGTAATATATGATGATGACAGCGTTACCTTCACCGTGCTTACCTATGAGCATGGCGAGAAATCCGGGCCTGAGGTACGTTACTATCCCGACTCCACCCGATACTTCGTGATGAACTGGCAGTGGGACTCCAACGGCAGCTACCTGCAGGGCGGCTACTGGCATTATTATGAAGACGGTGCCACCTACATGGAATCATACTACAAGAATGGGCAACCCGACAGCCTGATCCGATATTTCTTCCGGGATGGAACCCTGCAACTGGAAGGCAGCTATACTGACGGCAACAAAGCCGGCAAATGGACCTTGTACGATGAAGTAGGTGCCCGTGTGAAGGTGATTGACTACACCGACGCACCGCAGCCGTGGAACAGCGACCTGCGGCATGGTGTCATCACCTACTACCTGGCTGGCCTACAGCCTGTATTTCAAGCCAACTGGTATTATGACCAACTGATCAGCGACACCATACTGGATGCAGCAGGATTTCAACAGCTACAGCAGCAAGGCATCATAGACAGTGCAACTTACCTGAAACAATAATCCCATGCGACAAATCATCATCCTCTGCCTGCTACTGCCGATATACGCTATCGGCCAAGGATCCCTGCCTGCCTATCAGCTCTTTGACAGTAATGGCAAGCGGGTTTCATTCAATCGGATGATCAAAAAGCTCGCCGACAGCGACATGGTGTTCTTCGGCGAACTGCACGACAATGCCATCGCCCATTGGCTGGAGCTGGAAGTTGCCAAGGCCCTGCATGCTGAAAGGCAATTGGTGCTGGGTGCCGAAATGCTGGAAACCGACAACCAACTACCCACCGATCAATACCTGAACGGGGAGATCGACTACAATGGACTGGATTCAATGGCGCGGCTGTGGCCCAATCATAAGACCGACTACCAGCCATTGCTGGACTTTGCCAAAACCCACAACCTGCCGTTCATAGCCACCAACGTACCCCGCCGATATGCGCGACAAGTGTACATGGGTGGTTTTGAAGCCCTGGATGCATTACCTACCGAGGAAAAAGCCTGGCTAGCCCCACTGCCAGTAGCTTTCGACAGCACGTTGCCATCCTATGTTGCCATGCTGGATATGGGTCATGGACATGGTTCCATGAACATGGTACGGGCACAGGCGCTGAAAGATGCCACCATGGCGTATTCCATCTTGCGAAACTGGCAGCCGGGTAAGTTGTTCATCCACTACAATGGCTCCTACCACTCCGATTTCAAGGAAGGCATTGTGTGGTATGTACGGCAATCATTGCCGGATATCCGAATAGCGACAATAACCACAGTAACTCAGGAAGACCTGTCGTCCCTGGAGGAGGCCCACAAGGGCAAAGCGGATTTCATCCTGTGTGTGGATGAGGATATGACCTCTACGTATTAGGCCCCAAGTTACTGCTTCACACCATCGGAAACCGCCGAACTGCCCAATCCGGCTATCCCAATCCAATCATCCTGGCGATGAATGGAATAGCAACATCTCATCAGCTCGGTTTCTAAGCTGGTTCTCCTCAATGGCCTGATGCCCGGCATCATCCCCTAGCCAGCGAAAACCCATAAAAAAAGGGGCTACCCAACTGGATAGCCCCTGTATTGTCGAAGTGAGTAACCTGAGATTACATCATACCGTCCATGCCACCCGGCATACCACCAGGAGCTTTCTCTTCTACCGGCTTGTCAGCGATAACACACTCGGTAGTCAGCACCATGCTGGCAATTGAGGCCGCATTCTCGATGGCTACACGTGCTACCTTGGTAGGATCGATTACACCGGCTTCCTTCAGGTTCTCGTAGGTTTCAGTGCGGGCGTTGTAGCCAAAGTCGGCTTTGCCTTCCTTCACGCGCTGTACCACGATGCTGCCTTCAACACCGGCGTTGTGGGAGATTTGACGCAAAGGCTCTTCGAGTGCCCGGCGTACGATGTCTACACCTGTCTGCTCGTCAGCATTGGCAGTATCTACGCTTCCCAAGGCGTCGATGGCACGGATGAAGGCCACGCCACCGCCGGGTACGATACCCTCTTCCACTGCAGCGCGGGTTGCATGCAACGCATCGTCTACACGGTCTTTCTTCTCCTTCATTTCTACTTCAGTAGCAGCACCTACATAGAGTACCGCTACACCGCCGGCCAACTTAGCCAGACGCTCCTGCAGCTTCTCCTTATCGTAGTCGCTGGTGCTGTTCTCGATCTCGGCCTTGATCTGCGCTACACGAGCCTTGATATCGTCCTGTGCACCCTGACCATTGATGATGGTGGTATTGTCTTTGTTGATGACAACCTTTTCGGCACGGCCCAGGTAAGACAGGTCTGCGTTCTCCAGCTTGTAGCCACGCTCTTCGCTTACCACTGTTCCACCTGTCAGGATGGCAATATCTTCCAGCATCGCCTTGCGACGATCACCGAAGCCGGGCGCCTTCACGGCAGCGATACGCAGTGTACCGCGGATCTTGTTCACCACCAAGGTGGCCAGTGCTTCCCCTTCTACATCTTCAGCGATGATGAGCAAGGGTGCTCCGGTTTGAGCTGTTTTTTCCAATACCGGCAACAAGTCCTTCATGCTGCTGATCTTCTTGTCGTAGATCAGGATGAATGCACCTTCCAGTTCGGCTTCCATCTTCTCCGTGTTGGTCACGAAGTAAGGTGACAGGTAGCCACGATCGAACTGCATACCTTCTACTACATCCACATAGGTGTCTGTACCCTTGGCTTCTTCTACGGTGATCACACCCTCTTTGCTTACCTTGGCCATCGCCTCAGCAATCAGTCCGCCGATTTCTTCGTCGTTGTTGGCAGAGATAGAGGCTACCTGCTTGATCTTGTTGTTGTCGTCACCAACAACTTCGCTGAGACCGGCCAGGTATTTCACTACATCCTTTACCGCCTTGTCCATACCGCGCTTCAGGTCCATTGGATTGGCACCTGCAGCTACGTTCTTCAATCCGGCAGTGATCAGCGCCTGTGCCAGTACAGTAGCTGTGGTAGTTCCGTCACCGGCTACATCAGATGTCTTGGAAGCAACTTCCTTCACCATCTGTGCACCCATGTTCTCAAATGGGTCTTCCAACTCGATTTCCTTGGCTACAGTTACACCATCCTTGGTAACAGCCGGTGCACCGAACTTCTTCTCGATTACCACATTGCGACCTTTTGGTCCCAGGGTTACCTTCACGGCATTGGCCAGCGCATCGACGCCTTTCTTCAAACGCTCACGGGCGTCGGTATCGTAATTGATCAGTTTAGACATTGTATGCTATTTTGATTGTTTACAGAATAGGATTCGATTACACGATTGCGAAAATGTCGCTTTCACGCATGATGAGGTATTCTTCTCCGTCGATGGTGATCTCCGTACCGGAATACTTGCCATACAATACTGCATCTCCGGCCTTCACGGTCATGGGTTCATCCTTCTTACCATTGCCTACAGCCACCACAGTACCACGCTGCGGCTTTTCTTTGGCAGTGTCGGGGATGATGATACCAGACTTGGTGGTTTCTTCGGCAGGCGCGGGCTTCACCAGCACCCTGTCAGCCAATGGTTGTACATTAACGCTCATTGCTTGTTTGTTTTTAGTTTAACAATGGAGAGATTGAGAATTTACTGATTCCCCTATTGCAGGAGTTGTGCCAATCGACAATTTCAGACATTTTTTCACCCTATGCTGCCATTTCTATCCGTCGGTCTGACTGTTTGACACCCTGACAGGATAGGAGGAATGGGTGAGTGGGCAAAGGAGAAAAGGATTAAAGGATTAAAGGATTAAAGGGTTAAAGGGTTAAAGGAATAAAGGAATAAAGGAATAAACGGGTGAGTGGGTAAATGGGTAAGTGGCAACTTGCCTAATGGAGTCGACTAAAGCATGAAATCGTATCAGAGGTAATCCAAGGAGAAAATGAGAAGATCAGAAAATTAGAAAATGCCTGCGTCCCGTTGGATGGAATTGATGTTGGAGTGGATGGTAGAGGCACCCCTTGCGAGTGCCAAAGAAGAAAAATAATCGCACCCCTTTCGGGTGCTATAAAAAGGAGAGAAAACCCTTGCTTCCAGTTCAGACGAGAATTACCCTACTAAGCACCAATCACTCTATACTAAGTACCCTTTACCAAATACTCAGTACTCGGTACTCAATACTAATTCAGCGGCTCCCCCTGTGGCTGCTGCTGTGGCTGAGCTGGCTGCTCAACAGCGTCAGGCTGCTCAAAGCCGGTCTTTGGTGTGGTGAAGAACTTGCTCAGCAAGCTGAAAACGATCAGGATACCTGCCAGTGTCCAGGTGGCCTTTTCCAGAAAGTCGGTCGTACGCTGCACACCCATGATCTGATTGTTGAAGC
>CAYYHM010000036.1:15468-19799 GCA_964471795.1 uncultured Chitinophagales bacterium
GCCTTTTCCAGAAAGTCGGTCGTACGCTGCACACCCATGATCTGATTGTTGAAGCCGCCCAATGAGGCACCCAGTCCCCCACCCTTCGGGTTCTGAATCAGCACTACCAGGGTTAACAGTACACAAGCTATGGAAATGAGAATGGTAAGTACAACTAACATCTATGATCGTTTTTGTTGCAGTTCTGCAATTTTGGCTGCAAAGTAATCACTTTTTTCGGGATATTTCAAGCGCAACTTCTCGTAGGTAGCTATGGCACGATCATCATGACCCTGCAGCACAAAAATGCGGGCCAGTGTTTCTGTTACCAGCTCATCCCCCATTTCTACGCTCTTTTTGGCACGCAGCTCCGCATCGTCCAGGTCTTTTTGTGCCACCCTACCCTTGCCAATGCCGGATAAATCAGGCAGGGCACTACCGGAAAACTCTTTCTGCCACATGGCTTCCATATAGGCGGAAGCATCAATCGGCGACTCCGGAAGATCGGATATTGTACTGTCAGCAGGTGGCACAGGGGCTACGTCACTCTTCTGTGGCGGCTGATCTTGCTGCTGCAGGTACTGCAGCCATCCCAGAAACGAATGCTGCTCTACCGGAGCAGTGTCTGCCTCTGAGGGTGCTGCCATCTGCGGGGCTTCTGTAGGCTGCGGGGTGTCTGCAGACCGTGACTCTTCTTCCTGAGGTTCTTCGGTGCCGAGATCTTCATCTACACTATCACCAGCCGGCTGTGGGGTACTGTCTACCTGTTGCTCCGGTTGATGTTCCTGATCTGCTGGTGGCACCGCATCTTGAGGCCATTCCTGCTCATCTGCCATCAGTGCCTGCAGCCGGCCTCTATCGGTAGCATACAAGGCAGCCACCGGCAGGTACTGCTCATACCGATGCTTGTCTGTCTGCTGATATTTCTTCAACAACAGCAAGTGAGCCAAATCGTAGTAGGGATATTCCTGTACCCAGCTTTCAACGATGTCTACCGACACCTTTTCAAGGAGAGAAGGCTGCTGCAACACCTGCGCTATGTCCCACATCGCTTCCATCACCAGTTTACAAAGGCTCTCCGGAACACGTCGTCGGTGATCTGACGAATCAACTCATTTACCAGCTCCGATTCCACGTTGATGAAGTTCAGGTTGCTGTCGAAGTTCGCAAACCGGCTGAAAGTCTGCTCCCACGTGTCAGTTTCCTTGGTAGCATTCACAAAGCTCACCTTTACCGCCATGGTCAGCTGATTCTGTGTAGCCACTTCGCCGGCGCCGGGTGCCAGCGCTGTCACTTCATAGCGCACTATGCTGCCGGAAAACGTGACATCCGCTTGTGCGTTTACGAACTTGAGGTTGCTTTCAGAGATGACCTTATCCTTCAACGCCTCCGTGAACTGCTGACTGAGACCCGGATTGGCATTGGGGCTCTGATTGGTAAACAGCTCCACGGCAAAAGTGCTCAGGTTCGGATCGAAACTGGCATCCTTGAAGCTGTAGCATCCCTGCAGGGACAACAAGAACAGCAGGCAGCAAAGTAGCAGGTTACTCCTTGATGTCATATTCCTTGATCTTACGGTACAGGGTTCTTTCTGAGATGCCCAGGTCAAAAGCCGCTTCCTTGCGCTTTCCTTTATGCTTCTTCAGCGCCTTCATGATCAGCTCCTTCTCCTTATCGGCGATGGAGAGCGACTCTTCCTCATGGATCTCTTCGCTGCCGGCATATCGCTGCGCCGGCTGAGTGATGACGATCGGGTTGCCATGCCGCGGCTCCGGCATGTACTCTTCCTCATGGTGCGATGGCGCCAGTGCCGCATGCGACACCGGTCTGGCTGATGAGGGTATCTCGTTTACGTCCGCCATGCCCAAGACGAATTCCTTCAAGTCGTTCAGGTCCTTTCGCATGTCGAACAACAGCTTGTACATGATCTCGCGTTCACTCATGGATGGCTCTTCCTTCATCCCCCGAAACACGGCAGGCAGGCGATTGGCATCAGCATTGGGGAGGAAGTGCTTCAGCTCGGGAGCGTCTACCTCACGGTCGGCCGCCAATACCGAGATCTGCTCCGCCACATTCTTGAGCTCCCGCACATTGCCCGGCCACGGGTACTGCACCAGCAGTGATACAGCCTCAGGGGTAAGCCGCACCGGATTGGTACGGTATCGCTCCGCAAAATCTACGGCAAACTTGCGGAACAGCAGGTGGATGTCATCGCCCCGCTCCCGCAATCCCGGCACCTGAATCGGCACTGTATTCAACCGGTAATACAGGTCTTCGCGGAACTTGCCATTGGCTACCTGCTGCATCAGGTTCACGTTGGTGGCTGCCACCACCCGCACATCTGTCTTCTGCACCTTGGAGGATCCCACCTTGATGAATTCGCCCGTCTCCAGCACACGCAGCAAACGCGCCTGTGTGCTGATAGGCATCTCGCCGATTTCATCGAGGAAGATCGTACCGCCGCTCACCGTCTCGAAGTAGCCTTTCCGGGTTTCATGAGCGCCGGTAAATGACCCTTTCTCATGGCCAAACAGCTCAGAGTCTATCGTGCCCTCCGGAATGGCGCCGCAGTTGACGGCGATGAATGGGTTGTGCTTGCGGGCACTGAGGTTGTGGATGATCTTGGAAAAGATCTCCTTCCCTACCCCACTTTCACCGGTAATCAACACGGTAAGGTCGGTAGGCGCTACCCGCACAGCCACCGACAGTGCATACTGCAACGCAGGCGCATTGCCAATGATGCCAAACCGTTGCTTGACACTATTGAGGTTCATATCGGTAGTATCGTACGCCATGGTTATGCGGTAACGATGGTTCCCATCAAGGTAGCGCTGGTAAAGTCGTTCACCCGCACCTGTACATACTGACCGGGCAAGATCTCCCTGTCGATCTTCGGGAACACGATCATCTTGTTCTGGTCATTCCTTCCGCACAGCTCCTTGTCAGACCGCCGTGAGTTGCCCTCAACCAGCACGGTGAAGGTCTTGCCTACATCGGCCTTGTTGCGCAGGAACGAGTGTTTCTGCTGCAGCTCTATGATCTCGGTAAGGCGGCGCTTCTTGGTCTCCAACGGTACATCGTCGGTCATCTTGCGGGCAGCCATCGTGCCGGGACGCTCCGAATAGTAGAACATGTAGTTCATGTCGTATTGCACAGCCTCCATGAGTGACAAGGTCTCCTGATGCTCTTCTTCCGTTTCGCTGCAGAACCCTGCGATGATGTCGGATGAAATGCCGCAATCGGGAATGATGGACCTGATCTTGTCGATGCGCTGCAGGTACCACTCGCGGGTGTAGCCACGGTTCATCACGTCCAGCACCCGGCTGCTGCCGCTCTGCACGGGCAGGTGTATGTAGTTGCAGATGTTGGGATACTTGGCCATGGCATACAGCACATCGTCTGTCATGTCCTTCGGATGCGACGTAGAAAAGCGCACCCGCAGCAATGGACTCACCTCGGCCACCATCACCAGCAGCTGATCGAAGGTGACGGCTTGCTCCTGCTCCTCAGCTGACAGGTTCCGGAAATCTTTCTTGGCACCACCGCCGAACCACAGGTAGGAGTCTACGTTCTGCCCCAGCAGGGTTACCTCACGGAAACCCCTGTCGAACAGGTCGCGCGCTTCCAGTACGATCGACTGTGGATCGCGGCTCCGCTCACGGCCACGGGTAAATGGCACCACGCAGAACGAGCACATGTTATCACAGCCGCGCATGATGGAAATGAACGCCGACACACCATTGCTCTGCAGACGTACCGGGTTGATGTCGGCATAAGTCTCTTCCTTGCTCAGCAGCACGTTCACCGCCTTCTGGCCACTTTCGGCCTCATCCACCAACGTGGGTATGGTGCGGTAGGCATCGGGACCCACTACCAGGTCTACCATCTTCTCTTCCTCCAGCAGCTGTTCCTTCAGGCGCTCAGCCATACAACCCAGCACACCCACCATGGCTTCCGGACGGTGCTTCTTGATGCTGTTGAACTCCTTCAGTCGGTTGCGTACCCGCTGCTCCGCATTGTCGCGGATGGCGCAGGTGTTGATCAGTATGAGATTGGCCTCCTGGTAGTTGGTGGTATTCTGAAATCCTGCTTCCTGCAGGATGGACGCCACAATCTCGCTATCAGAGAAGTTCATCTGGCAGCCATAGGACTCGATGTAATACTTGCGGGCATCGGGATTGTAGACACCATTGTCTATGGCGAGTGCCTCACCCTGACGCTGCTCATCAATGGTCTTTATCGGTATGTTGATCTGTGGATCCGTATCGTACATAGTGGTATGTATTGAGGGGACAAAAATAAGCATTTGTCATGCCTTATGCCAATTTGACAGGCTATGATTCCGGCGGGTC
>CAYYHM010000036.1:19899-21994 GCA_964471795.1 uncultured Chitinophagales bacterium
AATAAGCATTTGTCATGCCTTATGCCAATTTGACAGGCTATGATTCCGGCGGGTCATCAAAAAAGACTGCCTTGTCCACTGGCTGCCGGTAGGATGGGCTGTGTAATACCGAACCGGGCTTGCAGCATTTGCTGCAGCAGGGCGATGGTAGGCTGCAATTGGTGGTCATCATGCTGATGGATGAACCAGTACACACGGGATAGTCCCTGTTGCTGCCAGCCGGCTATCCTGTCCACCCAATCCTGCAAGCGTTCCTTGTCGGTTGGATGGCCATTATTGCCCAACCAGCGGATCATCACGGTAGGAGCGGTAAGGCACATATGCAGCAGATCACGGCGCCCTGCCGTATCGCTGAACACCGGGATGACCTGCTTGCGGTGCATGGCCTCCATCAGTCTGGTAAATGCCTCTTGATGGGATATCCAATCGCCATGTCTCAGCTCAATGCCATACGGGAAACCACTGGGCATGTCTTCCACGAAGCGAATGAGTTCCGCCACTCTTCCGGAGCCAAACGCCGGCGGTAACTGCAGGAAACTATGTCCGAGGTGCTGTTCCAGACCGGCCATGGCATCCACAAACAAGGTGGTCCACTGACCTTGTGCCGACAGGCTGCCGCGGTGACTCACCACCTGCGGAAACTTAGGGGAAAACAGGAAGTCGCGACCGCTGACGGCTGCCTGCCACTTGCGGATCAGTTGATGATCGGGAATCCGGTAATGCGTGGTATTGAGTTCGATGCCGTTCAACAGGGAGGCATATGTCGGCAAGGCATCCTTGGTGCCCTTCGGATAGCATACACCTTGCCAGGCGGGTATGTTCCAGCGCGATACGCCGATGTATATCCGTAGGGGTTCGCTGTGCTGCCGGCCGGTCAGGAATGCCGCAGTCAGCGGGTGATCGGGTGGTAGCCGAAAGTCGATGCCTGTTACATCATGGAGGTGACCAAATTGCATATCGCTATTTTTGTGAACGCATCAGCCGTGCGCCAAAGTTACCGGTAGGCTGTCAGGTTTTTGCGTACCAACAGGAACCTGTAACCGACAGGAATAGTTTACCAGTCACCCGGCAGAACACCGGCCGCCACTGTAATCAGGTAAGCCGGTCCTTTGGTGTGGCTGCTGTATGCAATCAACTAAAACAAGCAAACATGGATGTGTTGTCCGGTGGATCATTCGAGGTATCCGATTTTCAGCGCGACGTAATAGAGCGGAGCCATGAGCGGCCCGTGTTGGTAGACTTCTGGGCACCCTGGTGCGGGCCGTGTAAGATGCTGGGGCCACTGCTGGAGAAGGCGTGGAAGCGGTTCAGCGGACAATTTGCGCTGGTAAAGGTGAACGTAGACGAGCACCCTGACCTCAGCAGACAGTATAGGGTGCAGGGCATACCGGCCTGCAAGCTGTTCATTCAGGGTGGCATCATCGATGAGTTCACCGGCGTAATACCGGAACGTGCACTTACGGACTTTCTGGAGCGGCATCTCCCCAACGAACGCAAGCAGGCTATTGCCGATGCGAAAAGCCTGATTGCGCAAGGCCATCTGCCTGACGCCATCAGTCAACTGGAAGCGTTGCTGGCTGAAGATGACGACGAAGAGGTACGGCTCCTGCTGGCTGGTACCGCTGTGTGGGAAAACCCTGCATCGGTAGACGACTGGTTGGCGCCTTTCCGTGAGGGCCATCCACATCATGCTACTGCGGAGGGCTATAAAGCACTGGCCACCTTGCTGCAGCGCGGTGCCGACGTACAAGCCTGGCCGGAGGGAAAGGCACGCGAACAGGTACTGCAGGCAGCAGATGCCCTGCAACGGCGTGACATGGAGGAGGCATTACCCTTGCTGATCAATTCCATCCTTTCCCAAAAGAGCTACGACAATCAGCTGGCCAGAAAGGCCTGTATCGGTCTGTTTACACACCTGGGTGCCGAGCATCCCATCACCCGACAGTACCGCAGGCGATTTGATATGAGTCTTTACTAGTACTGAGTACAGAGTACCGAGTACAGAGTACAGAGTACCGAGTACAGAGTACAGAGTACAGAGTACTGAGTACTGTGTCTGTCCCTGAAATAGGTTGACCGGTTTAGAAGCGAAGAA
>CAYYHM010000037.1:0-4293 GCA_964471795.1 uncultured Chitinophagales bacterium
ACGAGGCGAAAATCATGCTTCATATCAGGCATCTTGCTGATTACGAATCGAAATACGAGGTACGGGATACGAGGTACAATATGACGGGGGACCGGGGACCGCCGACCGGGGGACAGGGTGATAAGGCGACAGGGTGACGAGGCAAGATTCCTGTTTCAATACTTGAAGCTTGCTACTGGTCGAAGTACGAAATACGAGATACGATATACGATACACCCATCACCGGCCATACAGCTGACGAACGGCCTGATCCAGGGAGGAGTAGGTAAACCGGAAGCCCATCGACTCTATTTTCCGAGACGAGACCCGCGCACTGTACAGCACTACGTCGGCCATCTGCCCCAGCATGAGGCGCAGCATGAACACCGGAGCCGGCAATAGCAATGCTGGCAGACCCAAGGCCTTTCTCACCGTCCGGGTGAACGCCTGATTCGTTACCGGATCAGGACCAACGGCATTGTACACCTCCGACTTGTTTTGTTCCATGCCCCATTGCAGCATGCGGCACAGGTCATCGATATGGATCCAGGAATAGTACTGCTGCCCGGCGCCAAACCAGGCACCCAGTCCGAACCGCATGGGCAGTACCACCTTCGGCAGAGCGCCACCCTTTGGTGACAACACCAGCCCAATGCGCATAGTGGTGACGGGGATTCCCAGCGCTGCAATCGGGGCGGCAGATGCCTCCCACGCCACACATACCTGCTCCATGAAACCGTTGCCCGGCTTAGCCTCTTCTGACAGCCATTCACCCCCCCGGCTGCCGTAGTATCCGATGGCTGAGGCACTGACTACGGACTTTACGTGATGCGACTCTTCCCGCAGGGCTCTTGCCAGCAACGCGGTAGACTGCGCACGGCTGTCCATGATCTCTTGCCGGCGAGCAGCGGTCCACCGCTTATCAGCAATGCCTGCTCCGGCCAGGTGTATGATGTAATCAGCAGTACGCACAGCCTCCACATCGATTTCACCTTTGGCAACATCCCACCGATAGGCGGTCACATCACCCTTCGTACCGGCACGTCGGGATAAGTGTGTTACCCGAAAACCCTGCTCCTGCAGCATAGTAGTTAACCGACTACCGACCAAGCCGGAGCCTCCAGTTATCAGGACAGTGGACGTAGTTGACATAGTAAAAGGTTTCCGTGATAGAATTGGCGTGTAACTTATCTTTGAAAAGGTACAAAAATCACCCTATGAACAAGGCTTTCCGGATAAAGTTCTCCCTGATGGGGCTGCTGTGGCTAACTGCCTGCAACGACAGTGCACCGGATTCCCGTCAGCTACCTACAGAGGTGGTGGTATGGGAGCTCAACAATCCGTCAGGGCTGAACCCGCTGACCGCCAACGATGCTGCTGCGCTGCAGGTGATACAGTACACCCACCAGAAGTTGCTGCATTTCGATTATGGAGATTACAGCCTACAGCCAGTGCTGGCCGCATCCCGGCCTATCATCACCCTACAACCTGATGGCACCCAGCACCTACGCTATCAGATCAGGCCGGAAGCAAGGTGGGATGATGGTACACCTGTATCAGCGGCAGATGTGTTGTTTACCTATAAGGCTGCACTACATCCCGGAGTGGCGGCCGCACACCTGAGCCCCTATCTGGCCGATGTAATTGACCTGGTGACCGATGCAGCGAACCCACAGGCATTTACCATCATCTGCCGGCAGGCCCACATGCGCGCAGAGGTGAACACCGGCGGAGAACTGCCCATACTACCGGCACACGTGTATGACCCCAACGGGCTGATGCTGTCCTACACCCTCGCCGACATAGCCGCCGGCAACTGGCAACCTGATAGTGGTGATGCTGCCCTATTCGCCGAACAATTCAGCAGCATCTCCCTGTCAAGCGATCCCGCTGCCATCAGCGGCAGCGGCCCGTACCGCCTGCAGGAGTGGATACCCGGCCAAAGGCTCGTGATGGCGCGGAAGAGTGATTGGTGGGGTGACCTGCTGACCAACACGCCTAACCACTATTTTGAAGCCTACCCACAATACATCGTACATGAAATCATCAGCGATCAAACTGCTGCCATCACGGCGTTGAAAGCCGGCACATTGGATGTGATGCGGGGCATAAAGGCCAGGGACTACCGGGAGGACCTGATGACCAACGACCGTGTTACCGGCGCTTACCAACTGCACCAACCCCCGCAGTTTTCGTATTCCTGCTTCGGCATCAACCAGCGGAGGCCCCACTTTGCCGATTCGCTCACCCGGCAGGCCCTGGCGCTGCTGGTGCCCTACGACAGGTTGGTCAATGACGTACTATTCGGCTTCGGCGATCGTATCGCCGGACCGGTGCTGCCCTTCATGAAGCCGTGGCACAACCCTGCGGTACAACCTTACACTTCGCAGCCGGACAGCGCTGCCGCTTTGCTGGCAACTGCGGGATGGACCGACAGCGACAAGGATGGGATACTCGACAGACAGGTCAACGGTGGCAAGCAGGTGTTCCGCTTTTCTTTTCTGCTGAATGCCGGCAACAGCGAGCGGGAAAAGATCGCCTTGATCTATCAGGATGCCCTCGCAAAAGCGGGTATTGCCATGGAAATACAGCCCCTGGAGTGGAGCCTCTATTTAGAGAAACTGGAGACTTACGACTTCGACATGTTCTATGTGGCCTTCAGCACCGACCCGGCATTGGAAGACTTTAGCCAGCTCTGGAAAACCAACTCCCCATCCAACTTCTCCGGGTTCGGCAGCCCCGCCACAGACTCACTGATTGATGCGATCAATACCACCATTGCCGAGGAGGAACGGAAAGTATTGGTACACAGATTCCAGGAGGTGATTCACCAAGAGGTGCCGTATATCTTCCTGTGGACACCACAGAACCGTATCGCCATCCACCAACGATTCACCAACCTGCACATCTCAGCCTACCGGGCAGGGTATTGGGTGCCGGGCTTCCAACTGCAATGAGTCCGGTGCTGCCATACCTGATCAAGCGGCTGCTCTGGATGATCCCTACCTTGCTGATCATCTCGCTGATAACCTTCTTCATCAGTACGGCAACGCCCGGCGACCCTGTAGCGCAGCTGCTCAATGGCACCAACAGAGGCTCAATAGCCCTTCAACACCGCTCATACCGTGATGCATACCAACGCAAGCGCCATGAGCTTGGCCTTGATAAGCCCGTGTTTTATCTCACCCTTTCCTCGGCAGCACAAAGCGACACCCTATACCGCATTGCCGACCCGCTGATGCGCAAGGCGATGAAACGCCTATCCTTCGAAACCGGCAACTGGCCTGCCGTGTCGGCCTACATGACTAGCCTGCAGGAACTGTTGCCTACCTTACAATCGCCGGCGCTCCAACAAACATTGACACCACAGCTCTACAACGGACGGATGGCTGACCATGAGCGGGTGTGGGCTGCCATGGACACCGCCATACACCCGGACAACAGCGCAGTATTACAGCAGCTACGGCAAGCCTACCTCACTTGCAGCCAACACCCGCAAACGTGGCGCAGGTGGCTACCCGCCATTCACTGGCACGGCACAGACAACCGATACCATCACTGGCTGATGGCCCTGATGGCCGGAGATGCCGGCAACTCCTACCGCACCGGAAAACCTGTAGGCAACAGTATTGCGTCCGCCTTGTCAACCACCTTGCAGCTAACCCTGGTGGCCATCCTGTTGAGTTACCTCATAGCCTTACCATTAGGCATCTTCGGCGCAGCACGACAAGGCTCGAGATGGGATTTGTGGCTGCAGGCCATCCTGATGGTTGGCTATGCCCTGCCCGTGTTCTGGGTAGGAACGCTGATGATCGTGTTCCTTGGCGGCGGGGACTACCTGGACTGGTTTCCACCTTACGGCTTGGGCGACACACGATACAGCAGCGGCTGGGAGGCATTCCTGATACGCCTGCACCATGCAGTGCTGCCCATTACCTGCCTGGTTTACCCCACCCTGGCCTACCTGAGTCGCCAATCCCGTGCCGGTATGCTGCAGATTCTGTCACAGGACTACATGCGCACCGCTCGTGCCAAGGGGCTTTCCGAGCACCGTGTGGTGTGGTGGCATGGCTTCCGCAACGCCCTGCTGCCGGTGATTACCCTGCTGGCAGGCGTGTTTCCTTTTGCCATTGGCGGATCGGTAGTGGTGGAAGTTGTTTTTTCGCTGCCCGGTATGGGGAAGCTCACCCTGGACGCCTTGCAGGCCAGAGATTATCCGGTAGTATATGCCGTAGTGATGCTGACTGCCCTGCTGACGCTAATGGGGTATTTGCTCTCGGATCTGTTGTATGCACGTGCTGACCCGCGGATACG
>CAYYHM010000037.1:4393-21933 GCA_964471795.1 uncultured Chitinophagales bacterium
TGGGCCGGATTCATGGGAGACCGGGGATGGCTGGTCGGCAGGGGCAAGCTGTTGACGGTTGGTGGCCTGCTATGGCCGGTGTGGCACCTCACCTTCGGGCAACATACCTACCGGCTGGCCGACAGTGCTGCCACGCATCCACTACTCTTTGTGCTGCAGCTGCTGGCTATCACTGCAGCCTTCATCGGCCTGCTGACCGCAAGTGTATGGCTGTCCGGCCATATCAGAAGCCGCTGGTGGCGGCAGCCCATCAGCATACCGATAGATTTGGTGACCAATCGCCTGATAGAGGTCACGGTCAGCATACCTGTCATCTTCCTCATCATATTGTTCCTCTCGGTGGTGCAGGGGGGCTCTCTGTTGTGGCTCATCCTTGTAATCGGCCTCACCCGCTGGACAGGCATTGCCAGGCTGGTACGTGCCGAAATGCTGCGGGAAAAAGCGCTGCCCTACCTGGAAGCAACCAGGGCCATGGGCTTTCGCAACCGCTACAGCTGGTGGCGGCATGCCCTGCCGGCGGCCAGGGGGCCGGTGGCTGTAGCTGCTGCCTTCGGCACCGCCAACGCCATCATGATCACCGCTTTCCTATCGTTTATTGGCCTTGGTTTACCGCCCGATGTGCCCACCTGGGGCGGCCTCCTCAATCTGGCACGTGAAAACACCGGCGACTGGTGGCTGGCAGTATTCCCCGGCATGGCCCTGTTTGTCACACTGCTTAGCCTGAATATCATAGGCGATCATATCAGCAGGCAACAAGATTCGGGCAGCAAAACATAAGGTAAAGACAGGGCGTTACGTTACCTTCACAGATGTAAGCTGTATCCATGAATTGGCATCGTATTCTCCCGACGCTTCTCTTTTTTTGCTGTATGGCCGGGGCTGCCTATGCGCAGCAATTTGTGGTGAGCCAACCGACGCCTTTCAATATTCGAACAGAGTCGGCGGACATTCTGGGCATGCACAATGGCATCATCTATCTCCACCAATACGACAGGACACGCCACCAGCTACTGGCTTATAATCAACGCATGTCGTTACTCTGGCAACGCGACATACCACTGGCGCGACAAGAGGAACTGTACATGCTGATGCTGGAACAACAGCAGCTTACGGCGCTATGTAGCGAGCGCATCAAGGGAACAGAGCAACTGTATACACGGCAGTTTTCCCTGACCCTCGAAAGCGACACACAGCGGTACTATCTGGACACCATTCCCACACAATTCGGCCGGGGCACCCCTGAGGTGATGATAGCCTCTGCACAGGACAGGAAACACCATGCCATCTACTTTCTGGAGGACATCATCGGTCAGCAAGACTTACTACACTGTTCGGTGATAGACACAGCCGGCAGGCCCGTCTTCCAGCGAACGTTAGTCATTCCCAACCACAACTCCAAAATCGACTTCTACGATCTGCTTTTGGGAAATGATGGCCGGGTGTGGGTAATCAACGCCGAGTACAGGGACGCCAGCAGAGACCATGTGGTACGCTATTGGGTACATAATCTGCAGGAAGAAGGCGGCAACCCCATCCCACTGGAAGGCAGGGAAGACCTGTTCTTCAACAACACGAGGTTTAAACTGGACAACCTGCACCAAACGCTGGTAGCTGCCGGGTTCTATGCCGCAGATTTCAGACAACCCGTTTACGCAGAAGGCGTTTTCTTCAAGGTGCTCGATTTGGCTGCCGACACCTTATCGGTCAGCAGCTATCAGGAATTCGCCCCAGAGTTCATTGCCCGAATACGGGGAATGCGAAGCACACGTCGCGCCACCCGACTTTACACCTTCATCGTAGACCACCTCATTCTGCGACAGGACGGAGGCGCACTGCTGGTAGCGGAATCGTACTACAAGACTTACCGGAACAACATGTCTATGTACGATATGTATGGCATACCCACATTCAATGAGTCTACTGTAACCTATCATTTCGACGAAATCATTGTGGTGTCCCTGCACCCGGACGGGCAAGTCCACTGGAAGGATGTGATCGTAAAGAATCAATCCAGCTCCGGTGACTATGGCCGGTATGGGTCCTATGCTACCATCAACTCGGGCAGCTACCTGTTATTCCTGTTCAACGAAGCTATATCGCACCGCACCAATATGATGCAGTATGCCATAGACCCGACAGGCAACGTGGAACGAGGCATACTGCTGAACGCCCGCAGGGCAGATGTATACCCGATGCCTCAGTTTGCGAAACAGGTGGCCGCACGTACCATCATCATACCATCTGTAAGAAAAGGTGAGCTGCGGCTCATCCGTGCAGATTATTGACACTTCACCTACCTTTGATAGGTGATCCGTTATTTCAGCAATACCACACCCGGCAACTACCTGGCACTACTGCTTGTATTCCTGGTTACACAGGTGTATGGCTGGATACACCCTGCTGATTTGGCTGTGCCGGACCTGCGGCATGGCTGGCTGGCCCACACGTTCTTTTCATGGCTATATGGACTGCCTGTTTCAGCTCATTTGTGGCAGGTGATGGGCTCCCTGATTATGCTGGGGCTGGCACTTTACAGCAACCTGGAGTTCAACAGATACCGCTTCACCAGTACACAAAACCTGTATCCGGCATTGATTGTCGTCACCCTGTCGGGCATCGATCCGAGCTACACCATGCTGTCGCCTATACTGCTATCCACCTTGTGCCTTATGGCAGCCCTCAGCACCCTGCTGCGTTTGTATCAGGAAAACACACCCCGCATCTGGCTGTGGGATACAGGGGGTTGGTTCATGCTGGCCATCCTGTTGTTCCCTTCCCTGCTGCTGGCAACACCCTGGCTGCTGATTACCATCGCCATTCTAAGACCTACCAGATCGGGGGAACTGCTGGCACTGCTGCTTGGCCTTCTCACTCCCCTCTTCCTACTTAGTACCTACTTGTATGCCACCGACAATCTGTGGGATCTGTACCCCTCCTTGCGGGGTATCGCCATCCCTACCCGTTGGGTGTGGCAAATCAGCATGCCTACCACCATCCTGCTGGGCTGTCTGGTGCTGATTTTTATGGCCGCCTTGCTGATAACGATAGGTCGCCTCAACACCTACGGCATTCAGGTGAGACAATACATCCGTGTGATAGGACTATCCATCCCCTTTCTGCTGGCTGCCGGTCTGTATCAGGGTACGCCCCTACTCACCTGGTTTCTGCCGCTCTTGTTGCCATTGGCATTTATCCTGGGGTTTCAATATGCTGAATTCAGCAGGCAGAAAATCGTTTCCTGGCTACATCTCGTGCTGCTGGCACTCGTGCTGCTGCAGCAATATGTTACCTTTGCGACAGTATAAACCTATCTGCCATGAAATTCGGTGTTGTCATTTTCCCGGGCTCTAACTGCGATCAGGACATGATACATGTGTTGCGGCATGTGCTGCAGCATGAAGTGGTAGAACTGTGGCATAAAGAAGAGCAGTTGGAAGGATTCACCACCGACGACTGTATCGTGCTGCCGGGAGGTTTCTCCTATGGCGACTACCTGCGTAGCGGTGCCATTGCCCGTTTTTCGCCCATCATGAATGCGATTACCGACTTTGCTGCCCGAGGTGGCAAGGTACTGGGCATCTGCAATGGTTTCCAGATACTGTGCGAGTCACACCTGCTGCCGGGCGCCTTGTTGCGCAACAAGGACCAACGTTTTGTATGCCGCAACACGTGGATTACACCCGCCAATACCAGCCAAGCACTAACTGCTGACCTCACCATGGGCCAAGCATACTGCATTCCGGTAGCCCATGCCGAAGGCCGATACTTTGCCGATGACAACACCCTACAGTCGCTGATCGATAACAATCAGGTGCTTTTCTACTATTCAGAGGCCGATGGCACTGTTACTGATGCTGCCAACTTCAACGGTTCGGCGCACAACATTGCCGGCATTTGCAATCAGGCCGGTAATGTAATGGGCATGATGCCCCACCCGGAAAGAGCTGCCGAAAAGATCCTCGGCAACACGGATGGATACCTGTTGCTGAAGTCCATGATCGATCACCTCACGGTTCCGGCCTGAGGCCCGTTTGCCTTCTTTAGGGGAAGACCGTAATTTTACACATCCCATTGGTAATTTGATTGCCCGGGTAAAGCACCTAAACGGCAACAATGACGTTAGGTAGCTATCATATTCATCATCTGATTATCATGCAGACCATGCTGAAACGAATTGCACCCCTGATCCTGTTTGTCCTATCGTTTGTGGCACTGCCGGCACAAATCCTGGAACCCGTTACCTGGGAGGTGTCGCAGGTGGCCGGTGAGAAGCCTGATGAGTACCTGCTGATCTTCAAGGCCACCATCGAAGATCACTGGAAGGTATACGCCAATGATGTGCCACCCGGCGGTGTAATCCCTACCGACATCTTCTACGACAATACTGCAGGATGGGTAAAGGTCGGCGAGCTGGAGCAACTGGGTCGCAAAAAGCAGGCGTTCGACCAATACTTCGACATGGAGCTGAAGTGGTTCGAGAGCAAGGTGGTATTCCGACAGCCCATCCGGGTAACGGCGGCACAGGCGACAGTATCGGGCTACCTGGAGTTCCAGACCTGCGATGCAGAGCGATGCCTCCCTCCGACAGAGGTGCCATTTTCGTACACCCTGAAAGGTACAGGTACTGCAGCCGCACCCTCTAGTAATAATACCACCACCACCGATGCGGCAACTACGGAGGAGGAAGAGGCAACCGACACGGAAGCACCCCTCAGCTTCACCGTAGTAGAAGGCACCACGGACACGGCAACAGCAACGACCCCATCCAAACCACAACCACAGGAGGAAGAAGAGAGCCAGAGCCTGTGGGGATACCTCATCGCCGGTTTCGGATCAGGCCTGCTGGCCTTGCTTACGCCATGTGTATTTCCCATGATACCGCTTACTGTCAGCTTCTTTACCAAGAGTAGCTCCAACCGCCGAAAGGGACTTGGCAATGCCTTGACCTACGCTGCCAGCATCATCCTCATCTTTTTGGGACTTGGCTTCATCATCACGTATGCCTTCGGTCCAAGTGCCTTGAATGCCATGGCCAGCAACCAGTATTTCAACCTGGCTTTCTTCGTCATATTCATCATCTTCGCCCTCTCTTTCTTTGGCGCTTTCGAAATCACCCTGCCCAGCAGCTTCGTCAACAAAGCCGACAGCATGTCGGAGCGGGGTGGCATCATCGGCATCTTCTTTATGGCCTTCACGCTGGTATTGGTCAGCTTCAGCTGTACAATGCCCATTGTAGGCTCCCTGCTGGTATTGATCGCTGAAAGTGGCGCCTTCTGGGCACCCATGATGGGTCTGCTCGGGTTTGCGCTGGCGCTGGCCGTACCGTTTGCCCTATTTGCCGCTTTTCCGGGATGGCTCAACTCCCTCCCCAAATCCGGCGGCTGGCTCAACACGGTAAAGGTGACGCTGGGCTTTGCAGAAGTAGCCCTCGCCTTCAAGTTCCTGTCAGTAGCCGACCTGGCCTATCACTGGAACTTCCTGACCCGCGATATCTTCATCGCCATCTGGATCATCGTGGCCATCCTGTTGGGGATGTACCTGCTGGGTAAGATACGCTTCCCCGGTGAGCCGGAGCAACCCACCATCACCATCCCCCGGTTGTTCTTTTCCATCATCTCGTTTGCCTTTGCCATCTACCTGGTGCCCGGTATGTGGGGCGCCCCGGTAAAGTTGCTGAGCGGTATTGCACCTCCCGGTCACTACCAGGAGTTCAGCCTTAACCAACTACAATACAAGCTGAAACAGATGGAAGCACAGCTGGCAGCACTCGACCAGGCTGATGACATGGCTGCGCAAGACATCGACGCCCTGCCGGCAGAGCTGGTGAACGTAGGCCACTGCCCACATGAGTTACCCTGCTTCTTCGACATAGACAGGGGCTTGCAGGAAGCAAAACGCACCAACAAGCCTATCCTGCTTGATTTTACCGGTTGGGCTTGTGTGAATTGCCGGAAGATGGAAGACCACGTATGGAGCGATCCGCGGGTATGGGAGACGATCAACGACGACTATGTACTCATCTCCCTATATGTAGATGACAAGACAGCCCTGCCGGAAGAGTATCAGATCAGCAAGTACACCCAAAACAAGGTGCGTACCATCGGCAAGATGTGGAGTGATCTGCAAACCGACTGGTACAAGGTGAACTCTCAGCCTTACTATGTGCTGCTGGATCACGACTTACAAACCCTGGTAACGCCTGTAGGGTACACCCCGGATGTAGACGAGTACCTGAACTTCCTCAAGAGCGGCGTTACCAGTTTCAACCGGTAAGCCCGGGTGTAGACCCCCAATCTACTTGCCGGCATCAGGCCAGCGACCAGGTGCGGATATGCCACCACCGGATGGCCAGGTAGAGGAGTAAGCCCATGGGGCCGGCCATTAACGTAAAGAACAGCGCCGGCAATGCTGCCCACCTGCTGATCCCTTTCGCCTGCGCATCACGGGCAATCCAGATACCGGTAAACAGATCGAAACAGAGGTAGTGTACCCACCCTGCCAGTAACCCCTGCTTGCTGCCCAGCAGTGCCTGAATGCCTTCCAGCGTGGAAAATGCTGCCGGATCGAAGTCGCCGGAGGAGGTTGCAAACGCGGTGATGAGTAACACGGCATACAACACGCCCAGCAGCAGCGGGTAGAGATAGCTATACACTACAAGTTGTGTCACCCGCGCCTGCGGGAAGAACCATAGGAGCAGCCAGGCAGGCATCACGGCAGTATTGGCGAGGGAAAAGATCAGGTCATAGTTCATACCGGAAAGTTGAGACGATAGGGAAAGGATTGGTACATTCGTAAATGTAGGAGAAACCCACTTACCATGCGAAAGAAAATCATGCTCCTTGGCTCAGGTGAACTCGGCAAGGAATTCGCCATTGCGGCACAGCGCCTCGGGCAATACGTGATTGCCGTTGACAGCTATGCGAATGCTCCGGCTATGCAGGTGGCCCACGAATCGGTTGTCATCAACATGCTGGATGGTGCAGCGCTGGACGCTGTCGTAGCCGGCTACCAACCCGATATCATTGTGCCCGAGATCGAGGCCATCCGTACCGAGCGGTTCTATGACTATGAGCGGCAGGGGATACAAGTGGTGCCTTCGGCCAAAGCAGCCAACTATACCATGAACCGCAAGGCCATCCGCGACCTGGCGGCCCGCGATCTGGGCCTTCGCACCGCCCCGTATACGTATGCTTCGTCGCTCGAGGAGCTACAGGCAGCTGTGGAGCAGATTGGACTGCCATGCGTTGTAAAACCACTGATGTCGAGCTCCGGCAAGGGGCAGTCTGTTATCAAAACAACAGCAGACATCGCCACAGCCTGGGAGGCTGCCTCCACCAAGGGCCGTGGCGATCAGCAGGAGGTGATTGTGGAGGGATTCATACATTTTGACTCAGAGATTACCTTGCTCACCGTTACGCAGCACAGTGGACCCACCCTGTTTTGCCCACCCATTGGACATCGGCAGGAGAGGGGCGACTATCAGGAAAGCTGGCAGCCTGCGGCGATTACCTCCGACGACCTGCGCACAGCTCATCAGATGGCAGCAGCGGTAACACAGGCGCTGGGAGGTGCCGGCATCTGGGGCGTAGAGTTCTTCCTGGCTCCTGATGGGGTGTACTTTTCTGAGTTGTCGCCCCGCCCACACGATACCGGCATGGTTACCCTTGCCGGCACACAGCCGTTCAATGAGTTCGAGCTGCACCTCCGAGCCATCCTGGGTCTGCCCATCAGCGGCATACCGCTCCTGCGCGGCGGGGCATCCGCAGTGATATTGGCCCATGATGAAGCACCGGATCCGGTGTATAGTGGGCTGGCGGCAGCAGCAGCTATCGCCGACAGCGACTTCCGCCTCTTCGGTAAACCGTCAACACGGCCCTACCGACGCATGGGTGTAACCTTGGCCTATGGTGGCAGCGATGATGTAGAAAAGCTTCGTGAGAGAGCGAGAGAAGTAGCGCAAACCATACAAATCAACAGCTGATGGGACGTTTACTCAGTCAATTTTTCTTTTGGCTAGCAGGCTGGCATGTAAACCCCGACAGGCCACCGACATTTGAGCGCAGTGTGATGCTGGCGGCACCGCATACCAGCAACTGGGATTTACCCTTCGCACTGGCTGCCTTCCGCATCATGGGCGTGCCGGTTCGGTTTACCATCAAGAAGGAATGGCTCCGATTCCCGTTCGGCCTGCTGCTGAAACCACTGGGCGCCATCGGTATAGACCGCTCACCCAAAGAGCCGGGAAGCCCCCGCCGCAGCATGGTAGAAGCTATGACAGCGCTGTTTGATACCCATACAGGTCAATTGGTGGTACTGGTGACGCCGGAAGGCACCCGCTCGTTGCAGACACAGTGGAAAACCGGCTTCTACTACACGGCATTGCAAGCCGACGTTCCCATTACCTGCGGCTACCTGGACTACCAAAAGAAAGAGGCCGGCATTGGTCTGCTGTTGCATCCTTCGGGCGATATGGATGCCGACATGAAACAGATCATGGATTTCTATAGTGACAAAACCGGCAAGTATCCGGCACAATTCAGCCTGGACTTGCGGTATAGCGCTACTTCCGAAACTTCAGGATCTTCTTCAGACTAAGCAACAGTTCCTGCTCTACGGCCGACAGGTAATGATCCTGCCGGAGAATATCTTCTATCTGCGACACGGTGCGCAGGCCATCATCCTCTGTAGGGCAGTACTTTTCCTTGAACTCGTATACGATGTCGATGCGCTCAACATCTTTCAAATCCTTGAAATAGGCCAACAGCTGCAAAAAACGCTCCTGGCCGACCTTGGCTACAATAGCCTCCCTTTCTTCTTCCCTGATGACAAAGTCTGCCTCGGCAGCATATACCAGCAGGAAGGCGAAATAATCGGCAAATTCCCAAGTGTCGCGTGTGATGGTGTGTTTCATAACCTATGGTTTATAATGGTTCGCCACAAAACTTACAGTATTGCGCATCAGAGTCGTGTCCTTCCCGCGAGCAGCTGCGGCATGCCTGTGTGGTAGGCTTCCCCTGCTGAGCACGTGATATTTCCATGCTGACGATTCCGGTAGGAACAGCAATAATGGCATATCCTGTCACCATGAGTACGGCTGACAGGAATTGACCGATGGTGGTTACCGGTGTGATATCACCATATCCTACCGTTGTAATGGTAACGACAGCCCAATAGATGGACCGGGGGATGCCGGTGAAGCCACTTCCCTGCTCACCCTCTATCAGATACATTACGGATCCCACCACCACAACTACTGTAAATACCGCTGTAAGGAACACGATGATCTTGGCCCGGCTGTTACGGAGTGCAGTAAGCAGGATATGCCCTTCCCCCAGATAGCGACCAAGTTTAAAGATGCGGAAGATGCGCAATAGCCGCAGTGCCCGGATGGTAGCCAGATATTGCATGCCCGGAAACAACATACTGATATAGGTAGGCAGTATGGATAGCAGGTCGATGATGCCATAGAAACTGCGCGCATACCGGAGGGGTTGTTGCACCGCATGCAACCGCAATGTGTATTCCAGCGAGAACAAGATGGTGATGATCCATTCCAGCGCCACAAACCATGTGTGATATTGGGCATCCAGCTCGGCTACGGACTCCAACATCACCGCAACGATACTGCATACGATCAGGAATAGCAGGATGATGTCGAAGGCTTTCCCTGCCGGCGAATCTGCCTCATAGATGATGGTGTGCAGGCGATGGCGGAGCGACTCGGGGGGTGTTGACTGGCTGGTCATGAAACGAATGTAATCAAATCGGTAATTTCGGGGGCAAACAAATGTCAATGCCGCAAGCCTATTTTCTTACCCGACATGGCGCCGCAGCCACAGCCTTCACCTTGGAGGAGATGCCGCACCGCCCACTTCGCGACCATGAGGTCAGGATTGCCTCAGAAGGCTTCGGCCTGAACTTTGCCGACGTAATGGCTCGGCTGGGTCAATATCCGGAATGCCCGCCATTGCCTACCGTGATTGGCTATGAGGCGGTGGGCAAGGTAATAGAAACCGGCTCTGCGGTAACCCATGTAACCCCCGGCCAGCGCGTGCTGGCCTTTACCCGCTTTGGGGGCTATGCGCAGGAAGTGATCACAGCAGGCCGCGGTGTGATGCCCATCCCCGACTCCTGGGACATTGGCTTTGCCACAGCGCTGGCCACACAATATGCTACAGCGTGGTATGCTGCATGCTATGTAACCAACCTGCATCCCGGCGAGCGGGTATTGATCCATGCCGCCGCAGGCGGTGTAGGTACAGCATTGGTGCAGCTAGCCCTCCACCATGGCTGTGAGGTGTTCGGCACAGCCGGCTCCGCAGAAAAGATCGACCACCTGAAAAAAATCGGCGTCCATCACGCCATCAACTACCGCCAGCAGCCCTTTGAATCTGCTGTGAAATCGATACTTGGCCCCGGACGGCTGGATGTCATCTTTGATCCCATTGGCGGCCATGTATCACGACAGGGGTACAAATTGCTCAGCTCTGGTGGCCGGCTTGTCTGCTACGGTGCAGCCGGCCTCACCGGCAAAAACAACCTGCTGCAGAAGATGCGCTTTGCCTGGCAGTTTGGTCTCTACCACCCGGTGCAACTGATGATGCGCAGCAAGTCGTTCATCGGCGTTAATATGCTGAAGGTGGGCGACTACCGACCGGAGGCATTGCAATACACCATGCAACAGGTGGTAAAAGGGGCGCAGGAAGGATATCTGAAACCGGAAAACGCCACCATCTATCCTGCCGACCAGCTGGCCATAGCCCATGAGGCGCTGCAACACCGTAAGACCATCGGCAAGGTAGCCATTCAGTGGTAGCTACAATCGTCCGGCTACTACACAGCGGTGCTGAAACACCTTCACCCGCCCATCAGGGTGAAACACCTCAAACCGCACCGCATAGATGCCGATCAGTGCCTTACGCCCCTCCTCGGTGAGGCCATCCCACAGCACTTGTCCGGACTGCCCCAGCAATTCGTTGCGTGCCAGCAGCCTCACCGTTTGACCACGAGCGTCGGCAACCAGAATATTGGCTACATATCCGTGGTCGGCAAACTGGTAGTCTATGGCAAGCAGGTCCTGGTAACCATCGCCATCGGGCGACACCACCTCCGGGTCGATGCGGATGGTGCCCTCAAAGACCTCCCACTGCCGGAACTGGCTGTTGCGCCATGCCGGCGTACCATATCCTACTGCCGACGAAGCACTGAACCAGTTGTTACGGTCCGTACTGCTGCCCTCGGGATCTATCCGCTCCAGCGCTACGCCGTTCACGTCATCGAGTAAACCAAAATGCCATGCTTCGTCGAACATCATACTGTCTATGGTTATCCCCTCTGCACTGCGCAACACAGCCCCACCGGATTCATCGGGCCAGTTGGGGAAGGAAGCCACCGTACTGACACCTTCCGGGTTGGGCGTGGCGTATTGCTGTAGTACAGTAGTGGCGTCGGATGTAAATGCCAAGAACTCACCGGGTCGCAACAATGTGCCCTCGGAAACGATGGCATCATCCAACACAACCCCACTCACCCCATCCAACTCCTCGATCTGCAAACCCTGCACAGTGAACAGTTTATCACTTCGGTTATATACCTCCAGGTAATCTACCCCGCCAGAGGCAGGATTGAACAACAACTCGTTGATGACCACATCACCGGGCATCATCAGATCCGGATACACCACCTGAATGGTATCTGTGCCGGCAGTGTTACCCCGGCAGTCGGCAATGCCGACAACGGAGATGGTGTATACGACACCACGAACAAGTGGTGTTGGCAACTCCAGGCGGAAGTCCAGTCCGGTGGATCCATCCGCCACCACTACCGAGGGGTTACCTATACCCGGGCTGATGGTATACCGGAATGGATCTGTAGCGAGCGCTGGCAATGGCGCCTTATCATATTGCATGTGCAGTATGTCGGCAGACACGATGTCTGCGGCAATGATATCCGGCACTACCGTGTCGATAAAAACCCCTGCCCAGCTGTTTCGGTTACCGGGCGTGCCTCCTATTGTCGACAAGGAAGCTCGCCAATTGGCCGCACCGGCACACAGGCCACTGGTATCCACCCGCTCCAGCGAGTACCCTCCGGCAGCCTTGGCGGGGTCACCATACCAGTCGGGCCGATAGGATGCCCGATCCATCATACCACCGGAAAAGATGAGGGTAATATCGTCTTCATCATTGTTGAGGGTAGGCCAAGTAGGTAGGCCCTGCACTTGAATCGTGTTGCCAAAACCCCCGATGCCTGCCTGCGGACACAGCAGCAGGAAACTGTCCGGCTGAATCGTCACCGAAGGCAATGTGGCAGTAGTTGCCCCATCTCCGATGGTCCACCCACCTACATCGATAGGGAAGGAAGTCGTGTTCCACAGTTCGATGTATTCCACTTCAGGAAGGCCTTGTGTAGGGGTAGGGTCGGCCATCAACTCATTGATGCGCACATCGCCCGGCTGCGGATCAACAAACAAGAAAGGCACATCAGTTGCCGGTAACACATTACCCGACCGATCTGCTACGCCACTGATGCGCAGCAGATAGGAGCTGCCACTCACCAGCGGTTGTTGTAACTCAAGTATCACCACGCTACTGTCGCTGCCATCAAGATCAGCAGACAGCGGTGTGCCGATGCCCTGGTTGATGGTGTAATTCAACGGCAAGGTAGCTAAAGCAGGATCTACCCACTCGGAATAGGCTACCTGCAACAGATAAGGGTCTGTGGGATTAACACCAACTACCTGTGGCGGCACGGTATCGACAAAAAGCGGTCCGGCCATGAAATTATCCCAGAAGAACTGTGTGGCGTTGCTGCTCGTATGACGTGCCACCACACCCAGGTAAGAACCGGTACGATACATGGTGTCAATAGCGATGCCCTCCAACTGATAGGTGCCCGTATGGCCGATATCGGATCGAAGCTCCCACCTGCCGGCAGCGCTCCTGACCACCTGTATCCTCAGGTCGGGAGACGCACTAACCGTAGCATCACGACCATCGATGAGCCGAACCTCCGTGGTGCCATCCTGCCGATACAGGTCTATGCCGTCGAGAGAGCCGTTCTCACCGATGCGGATAAAGTAACCGGACAGCGGACCTGTCAGTGC
This sequence comes from uncultured Chitinophagales bacterium, assembly GCA_964471795.1. Classification (GTDB taxonomy): domain Bacteria; phylum Bacteroidota; class Bacteroidia; order Chitinophagales; family S012-47; genus CAJXXO01. The sequence continues at coordinate 17,499 of CAYYHM010000037.1, forward strand.
TGGCCTATCAGACTGCAGATAGATCCTTACGTTGTTACTGTTGGACGGGGCAAACCCAAGCCGTACATCGAACTCCCAGTAGGCACTATCAGCCAGCGGCACGCTCGTTGCCAAATAGGCCACGTCGGGTATCGCACTGTTGTTGAGCTGCAATTCCCGGGCTGCATTGACGATAAACTTGGGAGCGTCCCCGAACCATGCCGGCGATACGGTAAAGTTGCCATCTGCAAAATCATCAGAGAACTGCTGTGAGAAGAGCGGTGCTGCCATCCAGAATATGGCCAGACTGCATGCGAGTGTCCATTTATACATGTGGGGTACTTGTTGGGTATTTCAAATCTCAACCTCCTTGGCGACAGTTGCCTTATCGTAGCAGTAGCCCATGAAATTGGTGATTCAGACCATTACCGGCACAATACTGCCAACCAGGATGGTTGCATTCTAAAGATAAGCGTTGGCTGCCGTACTTTTGCTACCAATCAACCTGCTTTTCATGAAAATCGCTGTCATCGGAGCCACGGGCCTTGTAGGCCAACGAATGCTGTCTGTTTTGGAAGAACAGAACTTCCCTGCCGACAGGCTGATTCCTGCTGCCAGCAGTCGGTCTGTAGGCAGCACCATTACCTTCCGCGGCGAGCAGATAGAAGTAGTAGGTGTAGAGACCGCACTGGCGTTGCAGCCGGCGATTGCCCTGTTTTCTGCCGGTGCTGCCGTTTCTAAGGAGATGGCACCACGGTTTGTTGCCGATGGCTGCTATGTTATCGATAATTCCTCTGCCTGGCGGATGGATACTGACGTACCTCTTATTGTTCCTGAAGTCAATGGTCACCTATTGGATGGCAGCCAGCGCCTGATTGCCAACCCGAATTGCTCCACGATACAGCTGGTAATGGTGTTGAAACCCTTGCACGACATGCTGCACCTGAAGCGGGTAATCGTCAGCACCTACCAAAGTGTAACCGGCACCGGCTATCAGGCCATACAGCAACTCAACGAAGAAAGATCCGGCCACCCTGCAGCCAATCCGGTGTATCCCTACCCCATCGACCTGAACTGCATTCCACAATGTGACGTATTTGTGGAGGATGGTTATACTAAGGAAGAGATGAAAGTGGTACATGAGTCCAGGAAAATCCTTGGCATTCCCGATCTGGCCATTACAGCCACAGCCGTCCGCATACCCACTGTTGGCGGCCATTCGGAGAGTGTGAATATAGAATTCGAAAAGGAGCCCGACATGGCGAAGATCGTGGAGGTATTACAGTCGTTCCCCGGCATTATTGTACAGGACCATCCCGATGAAAAGCTGTATCCCATGCCGATCAAGGCCAAAGACAAGAATGAGGTGTTTGTGGGACGCTTAAGGAAAGACACATCCTGTTCACATGCGATCAACTGTTGGATTGTAGCGGACAACCTCCGGAAAGGTGCCGCCACCAACAGCGTACAGATTGCACAATACCTGCTGGAAAACAACCTCCTGCGCTAATGTCCCAATTGCCTGAATATTCGCGGAGCCAGTTAGCCCTGCGCAACGGCATGGATCATGACTCCATCTGGATTGCCTACAAAGGCTTGATTTATGATGTAACAGAAAGCCGGTTATGGCGAAATGGTAAGCATTATGAGCATTGGGCCGGCCAGGATTTGACCGAAGAACTGCAGGACGCCCCGCATAACGAGCTGGTATTCAACAAGTTTCGCGCCATCGGAAAATTAAAGTAATTTTTTTCAGAAAAACGTAACCTTTCTCTGCAACGCTCGTACTACTACTATATTAAAGGTATAGGTATGAGCAAGATCTCCACGTTTCTTTTCGCCCTGTTGATGTTGGCAACAACGGCAAGCATAGCAAACCGTCCTGCTGACAACGCTGCCCTTCTGTCTCCTGACCTCACAGTATCCATCATTGCAGAGGACGTAAACCTGCAATGGGATGCGTTTGCTGATGCCAAAGAGTTTATCGTAGAGGTAGCTACCAGCGTAAGTGCTACAGGTGATCTACAGTTTGAGACCATTGGCACGGTGAAGGCCAACGGTAGCCGCAGATATGCGTTTACTGACAAGAGCAACAAAACTGCCGGTATCCGTTATTACCGGGTAACGCAGATCATGAACCATGGCGGAAGTTTGATTTCTGACGTACAGTCTGCCAACTTCCTGCTGAAGGACTTCTTCACGTCTAACGTTTACATGAACGCCGACTTTACGGCGCTTACAATACAAATCAATGCCAATCTTGATGGTGTTGCTGCTGTTTCCATGGAAAATCCTTTCGGCACCAAAGTGTTCAGTGATGAGTTAGCTACCACCAAAGGATTCAACCATTTTGATATAGCCATACCTGCTAGTGTAGAAGATGGCATGTACCTGTTGACTATTACTTGCAACAATGCCACCCAAACAGTGATGCTGCAGAAGATGTCGGCAGGAGAATTCATAGTGAGGAATTAAGAATCAGGACTAGTTAAGGAAAAGGGGGCTTCGAGCCCCTTTTTTTATGGCCATACTGCTAGCATTGATGGACTGAGGGGTCGCGTAGTGTCACAAGAGGTATTCCGGCAGATATCGAGGTATGACATCGGGGTTGTGCACAACGACGTCTGTTAACTGACAGAATTGTCTTAATATTGGTTGAGCCTGCGAATCGGAAGATACTTTCTGATATCGACAGGGCGACAGTAGCTTCCCTTGTCTACACCTGTATTGATGAGTAGCCTGATTTCATTCACTGCCTGATTTACCGTTATGGACTTTTCTCGTATAGACATCCTGGTATTTGTACTATATGCTGTAACCATATTGAGCATTGGACTGTATGTATCCCGGCAAAAGAAGGGAGAGAAGAAAAGTGCAGAGGACTACTTTCTGGCCGGCAAATCGTTGCCTTGGTGGGCCATTGGGGCCTCCCTGATTGCTGCCAACATTTCTGCCGAGCAGTTCATCGGCATGTCCGGCTCCGGCTTTGCGTTGGGGTTGGCCATAGCCTCCTATGAGTGGATGGCAGCCATAACGCTGCTGGTAGTGGGCAAGTTCTTCCTGCCCATCTTCATTGAAAAGGGACTGTACACCATCCCCGAGTTCATTGAAAAACGATTCAGCGCAACCCTCAAGACCATACTGGCCATTTTTTGGGTATCGCTTTTTGTGTTCGTAAACCTTACCACAGTACTATTCCTTGGCGGAAAGGCGCTCGATACCATAGTGGGAACCGGTGATGGCAGCATCATCATGGTGAGCATAGTGGCCTTAGGGTTGTTTGCTGCCGCCTACTCGCTATGGGGAGGCCTTGCTGCCGTAGCGTGGACAGATGTGGTACAGGTTGTCCTGCTCATCGTTGGTGGTTTGCTGATGACCTATTTCGGGGTAACGCATGTCACAGAATCAGGAGGTTTTGTGGAGGGTCTCAAACACATCTACCATATGGCACCGGACCGGTTCTCGATGATCTTGTCCAAGGGAGAGATCATCACACCCAATGGCAGAGACGCCTGGTGGGATCTGCCCGGTCTGGCTGTACTGATTGGCGGCATGTGGGTGGCTAATCTGTACTATTGGGGGTTCAATCAATACATCATCCAACGTACGTTGGCAGCCAAAAGCCTGCGGGAAGGTCAAAAGGGCATTGCCTTTGCGGCCTTCCTGAAGTTGATCATCCCGGTGATTGTGGTATTGCCCGGCATCATTGCCTATGTGATGAATGTGGATCCGGCTACAGGCATGCTCAACATGCAATCATTGGCTACAGAGGGCTTTGTAAACGGGTCGGGGAATATCATGAACGACAATGCTGCTCCATGGCTGATTCGGAACTTCATCCCTGTCGGACTCAAAGGCCTCATCCTGGCGGCGCTGGCAGCGGCTATCGTATCATCACTGGCATCCATGCTCAATTCTACATCAACCATCTTTACCATGGACATTTACCGGTCGCTGATCAATCCACAGGCTACAGACCGCAACATGGTCACTGTGGGCAGACTTGCCGGCTTGGTTGCATTGGTGATTGCCATGCTGATTGCGCCACAGCTGGGCAGCCTCGGGCAGGTGTTCCAGTTTATACAGGAGTATACCGGCGTGGTAAGCCCCGGTATTCTGGGGGTATTCCTGATGGGCCTGTTTTACAAGAAGGCTACTAATAAGGCTGCGATCTGGGGCGTTATCCTGTCCATTCCGATGGCCATGTATTTCAAGGTAGCTCCCAATGGGTGGAGCGATGCCGCCATCTTCATCAACTTACCATTCATGCATCAAATGATGGCGACGTGTATCGGCACCATTCTGGTTATCTTCCTCATCAGCAGCCTCAGCGGCAAAGGAGAAGATCCAAAAGGCATCCAGCTCTCCAAACAACTGTTCCACACCAGTACAGGGTTCAACGTGGCCGCCTTTGCGGTACTGCTGATTACGGCTATGTTGTATGCGTTGTTTTGGT
>CAYYHM010000038.1:0-15108 GCA_964471795.1 uncultured Chitinophagales bacterium
CAAATGTGGTCACCCTGCTGCGGACGATGTCCGACAAGCCATGCGACTCGCTGCCGATGCATAGCACACCCGTTACCGGCGGGGGTATGTCATATACGGTAGTCCCTGCCATATCGGCGCCCCAGACGGGCATGTTGGGCAGGGCATCCCACCAATCGTCGGCTACCTCTACAACCTGTACCCGGGTAAGGGACCCCATCGTGGCCTGTACCACCTTCGGGTTGTATAGGTCAACCGTGTCGGTGGTGCAGCACACGTGACGTATGCCGAACCAGTCGGCTACCCGGATGATGGTGCCCAGGTTGCCGGGATCGCGCAGGTGGTCCAGGTACAAGGATAGCCGCCCCGCCAAGTCTGCGGGTGTCCAGGCCACAGGCTTTGGTTCCACGATGGCCACCACCGGCGATGGATGCTGCAGTGCCGACAGACTGCGCAGCTCGGCTTCCTTGACGGCGACGACTTCTCCTGCAGCTGAGGTCTCAGTACCATATTGTGCCAGCCAGTCGGCTGTAGCATAAATGGACTCCACCGGCCAGCCGCTGTGTATAATTTCGAGCACTACCTTCGTCCCTTCCGCAATAAATCGGTTACTTTGTTGTCTGTATTTCTTCAGATGAAGCGAACGTATCCACTTTTGACGTGCCTTCGTCAGCATAGGACCTTCTTTACCGCCAAGATAGACATCCTCCCGCTATTGTTGGTCCTGCTGTCTGCATGTAGTGTCACCCGGCACTTGTCGGAAGGAGAATACCTTGTCGCCAAACAAGTCATCCGCCTGCAGGACACCATCACCGACGCCCGCCACATCAAGAGCGACCTGTCGGATTTTGCCCTCCCCGAACCCAACGACCGCTTCCTGGGATTTCAGCCCGGCTTGCGTGCGTGGTATGGATCACAAGACACCACGAAGAAGATCAACCGCTGGATCCGCAAGCGGCTGGCGCAGCCTCCTGCTTTATACGACTCGGCTACAGTCAACCAATCGGTTGCCAATATGGAACTGTACCTGTTCAACAATGGATACTTTGGCGCCTCGGTAGCTGCCCAGGTCGACTTCAGCCCGCACCAGAAGGCCACCATTACCTACACCATCTCCCGCGATCGACTCACCTACGTGCGCAACGTAGCCTACGACCTGCGCGACAGCACCATGGTGTGGGCACTGCGTGGTGGCAAGCAAGAACAGGTGTTGCTACCCGGCCGGCCCTACGATGTAGACGACATCCTGGATGAACGCCGCCGAATGGAAAACATACTGGTCAACCAAGGGTACTATACCTTCAGCAGACAGAAACTGTTCTTCCAGATCGACACCATCCCGGGCACCAATCAACTCGACATCCTCATTCAGGTGTTGCCACCCGACAAGGATTCAGTGCACCGTCAGTATTTCATCAACGACATCTACATCCTGCCCGACTATACCGACCGGCTCTTTCGACCCGACGCAACAACGGATACCCTGACCATTGGTGGCTATCATTTTGTGTATGAGGAGCTGCGCTACAATCCCAACGCCATCATCGGAGCTATCTTCCTGCAACAGGGTAAGCCCTATTCCCGCACCGATTATCAGCTCACCATCAACCGGCTGACCGCCATGCAGATCTTCCGGTTCGTGAACATCGACCTGAAGCCAAAGGTGGTGGATGGCAAACACCTGCTGGATGTGGAGATCAGGCTGATGCCTTCCAAGCAGCGGGAGGTGTCGGTGAACTGGAATGCCACCTCCAGCTCCTACTATTTCCTAGGGTCGGATGTGGGATTGAACTACCGCAACAAGAACCTGTTCTCGTACACCGACATCCTGAACCTGGGACTCAACGGCGGGGTAGAACTGGTGTCGGACTCCACGCGGGGACTGTTTCTGAACACAGTAGACCTGAACGCCTCGGCAGCACTCAGTTTTCCCAAGTTCCTGGTGCCGTTCCGCTTGAAGCGTATTCCCAAGACCCACAATGCCCGCACCAACATCATCGCCAACTACAACTTGTTCCGTCGTGTAGACTTCTACACCCTCAACAACCTGTCGCTGGTATTCGGCTATGAGTGGAACGAGAAGGAATACGCACGGCATCAGGTCAACCCCATCGAGATCAACTTCGTACGGCTCAGCGACACCACTGACCGGTTCCTGCAAACCATACAAGAGTCACCCACGCTACAGCAGTCGTTTCAGGATCAGCTCATTGCCAGCAGCAGCTATACGTATACCTACACGAGCCAGCACAAAGGTCGGCGCAACTTCTATTACCTGCGGCTGCGGGGCGAGATGGCCGGCAACCTGCTCTACCTCGCCGGTAATGCGCTGGGTTTTGCGGAGGAGAACGGGGTACAGCAACTGCTGGGGCGGTCATTCTCGCAGTACCTCAAGCCCGAAGCGGAGATCAAATACTACTACCGGCTGCCCCGCAATCAGGTGGTGGTGTTCCGTGCATTGGGCGGTATGGGCTTTGCCTACGGCAACAGTGGGGTGATGCCGTTCATCAAGCAGTTTACCATCGGAGGTTCCAACAGTATCCGTGCTTTCCGCATCAGGGAGCTGGGCCCCGGTAGTTACTCCGGTCTGGATAGGGCCAGCAACATCGCCCTCAACGACCGCAGCGGCGAAATCAAGCTGGAGGGCAACATTGAGTACCGGTTCGACATCAACAGTATGTTCAAGGGGGCGCTGTTCGCCGACTTCGGTAACATCTGGATGCGTCAGGATGACCCTGACAGGGAAGGAGAGGACTTTCGCTTCGACCGTTTCTACCGCGAGTTGGCAGTAGGCGTAGGTGCCGGTTTGCGCATTGACTTCAGCTTCTTCATCGGTCGCATCGACCTCGGTATACCGGTGCGTGACCCGCGGATTACCGACAACGGCGGTTGGCGCTTCGATGAGATCGTGGGGGCTTTCAACCCACTGTCAGGAGCCTGGCGGCGCGATAACCTGCGCCTGCAGCTAGCTATTGGATATCCGTTCTGACCTCCTGATTGGCGCCCAACACTGCCATCGGCACTTTCTTGCCCAACAGTCGCACCAGTAGCCACAACAACAAGAAACCAATCAGGTAGTCTACATACCAGGGCAGGCCGGCCAGGAACACAATGCCACCCACAAAGGCCGACACGGCACCCACAACCAGGGCATAGGGCATTTGCGTACGTACATGGTCGATGTGGTTGCAGCTGGATGCCAGCGAGCTGAGTACTGTAGTGTCCGAGATGGGGGAGCAGTGGTCGCCAAGCACCGATCCGCCCAGCACTACGGCAGCCACGTTGTACAGGATATGCAGGGTGTCATCATGCGAAAGGCCACTTTCGCCACACAGCACCCATGCCGTAGGCAGTATCAGCGGGTACAGGATGGCCATGGTGCTCCACGAGCTGCCGGTAGAGAAGCTGATGAGTGCCGCCATCACAAAGGTGATCAGCGGTAGGCTGTAAGGTGATATGTTGCCGGAAAAGACGGACGTCAGGAATTCTGCTGTCTCCAGCTGTGCGGTTACTGCTGCCAGACTCCACGCCAGCACCAGTATGATTACCGCCGGCAACATGGTCTTGAAGCCTTCCATCATGGTCTCCATAGCAGCCCGCATCGGTAGTGTGCGGGTTGCCATGCTGATCACCAGCGCCACCAGCAGTCCCAGCGAAGAACCCCAGATCAGTGATGTGTAGGAGTCTGCATTGCCGATAGTAGTGCTGAGCTTGGTGAAGAAGGTGTCGCCTCCCTGCCATACTGAGGCATCCCAACCGGTGACGAGCAGGCCACCTACTGTTGTGGTCACTACCACGATGATGGGGACAACGGCATTCCACCACTGGTACTTGATGCCCGGCAGTGGCTCCAGCGATTGCAGCGACGTGTCCAATGGCATCTGCCCGGATTGTGCCTGCTGATCGAACACCAGGCCTTTCTCCCTGGCACGCAGCTCTGCCGTCCGCATAGGACCGAAATCTCGGTTGCTGCGTATCAGCAGCAGCATGAACACAAGCGTGAACACAGGATAGAATGCATATTGCAGGGAGTGGATGAAGATGGAGTAGGCCGACGCATCAATGTTGAACACGGGCAGCATCTCACCGATGTAGCCCAGCTCCGCACCGATCCAGGTGGTGACGAAGGCGATGGAGGCTACCGGCGCAGCTGTGCTGTCTACGAGGTAAGCGAGCTTTTCACGCGAAATACGGAACCGGTCGGTGACAGGGCGCATGGTGTTGCCCACGATGAGGGTGTTGGCATAGTCGTCGAAGAAGATGGCCACCCCCAGCAGCCAGGTGATGAAGCTGGCCTTCTGACTGGACTTCGCATACCGCGACAGCTTCTGTACTACGCCTGCCATGCCACCGTTGCGGCTGATGACAGCCACCATACCACCGATCAGCAAGGAAAACAGGATAACGGCCACATGCCCGGGGTCGGTAATGGCGTCGATCAGGAAGGTGTCCACTACCCGCAACAGGCTTTCGAAGAAGCTACGGAAACTGAAGCCTCCGATGAGGAACGCCCCCAGCCAGATACCGGCGGTCAGAGAGATGATCACCTCCTTGAAGATGAGCGCCAGCATGATCGCCAGCAATGGTGGTACGATCGACAACCATAACGGGATGTGATTGCGGGTGATGGTACCATTGCGCTCCTGATAGTGGTACAATCGCTTGATGTCGCCCTGCCGAAGTCGCAGCCAGGTGTCGCCTTGCTGCACCTCGAAGCGATAGGTTACCAGCAGCATGTCGGGCATCTCCGCCAGCCGGGCTACGCCCTTGCCGCCCGTAAACCGGATGTCTGTCGTATCGCGGTTGATGTACATCCGGTGTACTCCTTGCACCTTGAAGCTCGGCTCACCATCTGCCCCCAGCGCCCGCAACGTTACCACGGCACCTTCCGCATCCGGCGTCAGGTGTACCGAAAATCCTGTTGGAATGGCAGTAGCTACAGACTGAGCCGATTGTGCCGCAGACAATGTCCACAGGCATGTCAAAATACTTACGAACCACCATCTCCTCATGGGTTGCCAGCGTGTTTTTCGTTACTTTTCGGATATGAATGTGTACCGGTGGATAGGGCTCCTGTTGGTTTGCGTGGTCAAGTTACAAAATGCGTGGCTTCCTGCGCAGTACGGGCAGGCGACACAGGTGTTGGTGACCCGCGGCAGCGACACGCTGAACCTGGCCTTTGCCGGTGGACTCAACAATCCGCAGATCTATCATATCTCCCGTACCGACGATGCGTGGTATGTGTTTGATCGGGAGGGGGACAAGTTGATGGTGTTCTCCCGACGGGGAAGCGGTTGGCAACAAGAGCGCTATGCAGAGCCGGATGCCTTTCGTCATTGGGCAGTGCCGTTGGGTGGAGGAGTCAGCTGGCTGAGTGGCGATCCCAATGGACTGGTGAAGGTGCATTACGAGGTAACAACATCAGGGTCTAGCGTCTTTTTTCCGGTGGAAGACACGCTGTGGTATGAGGACAAAGGGGTGCCGAAGCAACTCATCGTAGGTTCCATCGACATACCTGGCGTGGTTGACATGGATGGTGATGGCGATTATGATATCCTCACCTTTGAGCCACTGGGCGGGTATGTGGATTATTTCCAGAACAGGACGCTGGAAAATGGCGGCGACACCTTTGCTTTCGATTTGAGTCTGGTGGATCGCTGCTGGGGAGAATTCTACGAAAGTGGCGTGTCCCGCACCGTGGAGCTCGACTCCTGCCAGCCCGACCGCTTCGGGAAACAGGGCGTGCGACATGCGGGCAGTACGGTGAGCCCCATCGACCTGAACGATGACGGCCTGATGGATTTGGTGTTGGGAGACCTCAACTTCTCGTTTCTGGGGGCGCTGTACAATGGTGGGTCGGTGGCCGTGTCGAAGATCGTGGCGCAGGATACGCTGTTCCCCAATCCCAACAAGCCCGTGGACCTGCCCAACTTTCCGGCTGCTTTCTTCGAGGATGTGGATGGTGATGGCTTGGTGGATTTGCTGGCAGCACCCAACAACAAGGGCGGCTCCTATGATGCCCAACAGGTATGGTACTACCGCAATGCCGGTGCGCCCGGTCAGCCGGATTTCCTTTACCAGCAAAACGATTTCTTAGTAGGGGAGATGATTGATGTGGGGACACGTGCTGTGCCGGCTTTGGGCGATCTGAATGGCGATGGGCTGCTGGATCTGGTAATCGGTAGTTTCAGTAAAAAGACCGGCGCCACCACCCAAAGCGGCAGCCTCACCCTGTACTTGAACACCGGCACGGCAGAGGAGCCCGCTTTCTCCTGGGTGACTGACGATCTGGCGGGTATGCGGGCGTTTGGTTTGCAAGGACTTGCCCCCTGTTTTGCAGATGTGGATCGCGACGGCGACCTCGACTTGATTGTGGGTGATGCCGACGGGAAAGTGCATTTACTCCGAAGCACCTTCAACACTACCGGTCAGATACAGTTCTTTTTGTCGGCACCGGAGTGGTTCAACATTGATGTAGGCAGCGATGCAACGCCTCTCTGGTATGATGCAGGTGGTGCTGCTTTGCCTGCCCTCCTTGTCGGCGAGCGATCGGGAAATGTCAACTATTTCTTCAACTATGGCTCTGTGGGGAGCCCACAATTCAAGGGCACACCCGATGCTGAAGTGTGGGGCGGTATCGATGCACGGATCAGTTCCGGCTTTCTGGGGTACAGTCGGCCGGCATCATTTGAAAACCAACTGTTGGTAGGCACCTATGATGGTACTTTGCAGGCTTATGGCGACCTGCAGGCATCATTCTTTACCAAGACCACAGACCGCTGGAACAACATCTGGGTGGGCAACCATGCCACACCTGCCATTGGCGATCTGGATGGTGACGGCAACCCGGATGTAGTGGTGGGTACAAGCCGTGGTGGGGTAGAGTTGTACTTGTCTTCTACACCGGTGCGTGTAGTCGCCTTGCCACAGGTCCCCGATGTCAAGATCTATCCCAATCCTGCCACACATCACCTGATGGTAGACGGAATGCCTGTTGGCACTTACTACCGTATCATCGATATGATGGGTCGCCAACTGTCTGCCGGCCAATGGGATGGAACGCCTGTCAGCATCAGTCTACTTCCCCCCGGCCAATACATCTGGCAATTTTCCAACAGCCATTTTACGGTTGCCAAAATCTTCCTAAAACCAGCGCCATGAGAATCGCTTTGTTTATCCTCGTTGTTACTTTGTCAGGCTGGGGATTTGCTCAGACACCAACCTTGCTCAAGAATGTGCCGTTTTTCGATGCCAATGGACAGCTCTTGAGTGCCTATTGGGAAGGGGGATTCAACAATCCTTATCTGGCACAAGTAGACCTCGACCGAGATGGAGATAAAGATCTGGTGGTGCTGGAAAAGGCGGAGGATCGACTGTATGCGTATGAGAATGGCGGCACGCCCAATCAGGTAGATTACACACTGAATAATGATCTGATCAGCGGGTTTCCTGCCGAGGGGATCTCACAGTTCCTCCACTTCGAGGATATCAACTGCGACAATGTGCCCGACTTGTTTACCTACACGCCAGTAGGCGGTGCCGGTATCGGCGTATACACCGGCAGTTGGGTCAACAACCGGTTGACCTTTACGCTCCTCATCAACCGGCTCAACGATCAGTCCAACAATCAGATCTATGCCGATCAGACCAAGAAGCCCGATTTCCTCGACATCAACGGTGATGGAGATATGGATATCATCCTGTTTGAGCAGTTCGACGGCACTATCGGCTTGTATGAGAACCAACGGGTGGAGCGGGGCAACGACTGTTTGAACCTGGTGTTCAAGAAGGTGACCAACTGCTGGGGCTACCTGTGCGAGTGCAGCTTCATTACCAACGAGATCACCCTCAACTATAACAACAGCCTGTGTTTCTATACAGGATTACAGGGGGGAGGCACCCACGAGGGCGATCCCGATACTACAGTGCCGGGCACGCGGCATGCAGGATCCACCATCACCATGCTGGATATAAACAAGGACGGATGGCACGAGATATTGATTGGTGATGCCGGCTACGACAACCTCATCTTTTTACACAACGGCCCCACGGTGAAATCACCGGTACGGGATTCATTGGTGGCGCAGGACACGGCATTCCCTTTCTATGACGTGCCGGTGGATTTTCCGGTCTTCCCTGCCGCCTTCTATATGGATGTGGACAATGACGGACTGCGTGATCTGCTGGTGACTTCCTTTGGCCCCAACAGCTGCGCGCTCGGTGGTACGGCCGATACCAGCTACAACCGGGGCAACATTTGGTGGTACAGGAATGTGGGTACGCCGCTACGTGATTCGTTCATGCTGGTGTCACGGAATTTCCTCGTCGACAACGTAGTAGACGTAGGGCATCAGTCGGCACCCCTGCTGGTGGATGTCAACTACGACGGACTAACTGATCTTATCCTGTCGCGCTGCTTTGCCTACGATACACTACGGCAGGTGCAGCGGGGTCTTGTGTGGTATGAAAACACCGGTACTGCATCTTCACCGCAGTTTACCCATCGCGATGACGACTGGGGAGGTCTGGCCAAGTATCGGTGGAATGCCCTGCATCCATCGCTCGGCGACCTGGACAATGATGGGGATCTTGACCTGATAGTGGGGGATTACGGCGGTAATATCTACGTGCTGTTGAATGCGGCAGGGGTAGGTCAGCCCCCGGCTTTCCAGCTGTATGATACTGTGTACAATGGTGGGTATGCTACACCGCACATCATCGACATCAACAATGACTCACGACCCGACTTCGTGAACGGGGAGATACAGGGCCGCATTCAGTACTGGCAGAACACGGGCACCGAGCAGGCACCGTCCTTTACCCAAATCGACCCCTTCTTGGGGCAGGTAGATACGAGGGTGACCGATTTCTTCGGGCACTGTACCCCCTGGATGGGCGATATGGACGGTGATGGAGAGCTGGAAGCGTTCTCCGGTTCCAACAACGGAACCCTGTTCTTCTATGATGACCTGGAAAACTATCTGCCTTCATTGCCGTGGATCGTTACTTCCGACAACTATCTGGACTACCCCATGGGCAGGCTGACGTCACTGTCTGTTGCCGATCTTACCGGTGATGGGCGTGTGGAGATCGCCGTTGGCAATCAGCGTGGCGGCTTGGCCATCTTCACCACCGGAACAGGAGTAGGTATTGCCTCCGCACAAGAGCCGTCAATCGTGCAGGTATATCCGAATCCGGCCAGTGATCTGGTGCAGGTCAGGTGGCAGCTTCGTCCGGACGAGGAAGTGAGCATTCGATTGCTGGATGTGCAGGGTCGGATCGTGTGGCAGCAGCAAGCCGCATACCTGAGGCAGGAAGCAATAATTCCTGTGTCCACACTTGCTCCAGGTATCTATATGCTGCAGTGGATGTCCGGAGCTGCAAGTGAGTCAGTTCCGTTGCTAATTCAGCGATGACCTATATGGTATAGCCATACAGCAAGTTGTCCATTACTATAACCGACCGTATTAGGGGTGTCGGTATGTCATGTTGTCCACTGCTGTTGCAGATAGGCTAGCCGGTGCAGGGGTAGCTGCTCCTCGTGCAATGCCTTTCCGATGATGGCACCGTAGCAGCCCATCTCTTGGAGTGTTGTCAGTTCTTCCTCTGTACTGATGCCACCGCTGGCCATCAGCTGTGCTTCCGGAAACTCCCTGCGTACCTGTTCATACAGGTGTAGGGCACTGCCTGCCATCATGCCATCCAGAGATATGTCAGTCACGATGAATTGTTGTACGCCCAGGTTGAGGTAATAGTCGAACACAAACTCCCAGCTGAGGCCACTGCTTTCTGTGCGGGCATTTGTGATGACCTTATTCCCGTCGAGGTCTATCGACACGATGAACCTGCCTGCACCAAACTGCTCCACCCAGTCGGTCATCCGCGAGTAGGCACGTAAGGACATGCTGCCCAAAACCACCCGGGAGGCACCACCGGCCAGTACCTGCTGCAACGCAATTGTGCTGCGGATGCCGCCGGCATATTGCAGATAAAGACCTGCAACGGACGAGAGAGATTCCAGTAGGGCCAGGTGCTTTGGTTCCCCGGTCCTGATACCGTCGAGGTCGGTGATATGCAGATGCCGGAATCCAGCATTCTGCAGCTCCATTGCCCATTCAGCAGGATCCTGCCGGTATACAGTCTGCTTCTCGAAATCGCCGCGGGTAAGGTGTACAACCTGATTGTTGAGTAAGGATATCGATGGAATGATGATCATAGCAGGTGGCACTGCAGCAGCGCTGTTGTTGGCAGAAAGAGTACATAACAAAGGTAGCAGAGTTGCAAGAGATACACCTGCAGTGTCAGCGGAATAATAAGTGTTCTTACCGGGCAACAATTTGAGTGCCTTGATTTGTAAGAAAAGGAAATCAACGGGCAAGAACTATAAAAAAAATCTATTTTTGAGGTGAATCCCTCGTATGTTTGAATCATCTACAAATCTTGAATACCTCAAGTCCCTTGCTTTCAATTACCGGTGGGCGACCGTTCCGGAAGGGGTAATTCCCCTGACGGCTGCCGACTCCGATATGCCTGTAGCGCCGGTGATCACCGAAGCGATTGCTGCCTTTGCCGGCAAGCGATACTTTCCCTATGCCCCGCCAGCAGGGTATGGTTTCTTCAAAGAGTCGTTGGCAAGTTATTATCAGGAAAAATATCAGGGCATCATCAATCCCGAGTGGGCTTTCCCTACCGATAGTGCAGCAGCAGCCATACAGATTGCCTGCAAAAGTGTGCTGCAGCCTGGCGATAAGGCCATCATCCTCAATCCGGTGGATTTCTTGTTCAAATGGAACATAGAAGCTGTGGGTGGGAAAGCACTGTGCTGGGATGTGCAGGATGACCCGGCAGCACCTCTCGATTGGGAAGCGCTGGAGTTGCTGTATACTCCCGATTGCAAACTATTATGCCTGTGCAACCCGCTGAATCCTACCGGCAGGTTATTTACCCGGAATGAACTGATGGCATTGTTTACCTGGGCATATGAAAAGGGATTATATGTATTATCGGATGAAATATGGGCAGATATTACGTACAAAGGAAATGATTTCTATTCTGTAGCAACTCTGCCACATGAACTCTTGCAGCATACCTACCTGATTAGTGGGTACAGCAAATCTTTCAATCTGGCCGGGCTTCGTGTCGGATACATTGTGGCCTTCATGGAATCCATGAGCCAGAGAGCGCTGGAGGTGTCTGAACATCAAAGCACGGTGCATGGCTGCAATGTACTGGGTCAGGTAGCGGCTGTGGCCGCTATGGACCACGGTAGGGAGTGGCAGCACGGGTATCTGTCGCACCTGCAACAGATCCGTAACATCTTCCATACGGGCATCAACGCCTGCCCCGGTATGTCTTGCTACCTGTCACCTTCCACCTTTGTGTTGTGGGTAGATATTCGCCAAACCGGACAAACGCCCGAGCAGATGCAGGCTTACCTGCTGGAGAAGGCCAAAGTGGCTGTGGTCCCCGGGTTGCCGTCATTTTTTGGCAGTGGCGCCGATGGGCATATCCGCATCAGTTACTCCACCTCAGTACCCCTTGCTGAGGAGGCTGTTCATCGCATACAAATGGCCATGCAATCATGAGGGCTGTGGTGATAGGCGGAGGTGTGGCCGGTGTGGCTGCAGGTATACAACTGCATCATGCCGGTTGGGACATCGTAATCTGCGAGCGGGAAGCCGGTATTCCCCGGAAAGGCAATGCCTTTCTGATGCACTCCGAAGGAAAACGGGCGGTAGAGCAGTTGGTTGATATCAGTGGATTGGACATCCCGGAATTACCGGGGCATCCCATCTCCCAGTATACCTTATACGATGAGCAGGATCATGTGATCAACGAGTTGCAGATGGACACGTGGCAGTGTCTGGAGCGCCCTGCATTCATGGAGTTTCTGTATCGCATGATACCAGCTGGACATATCCAGCATAATAAGTGTTTCTCCCACTTCATTTATACTAGCGACAAAGTAGTTGCTGCTGCATTTACCGATGGCACCACCCTGGAAGCCGATCTGTTCATCGGTGCTGACGGTGCACGGTCTCAGGTAAGGGATGCATTGTTTGGTGAAACCACCTTTACGGAGGTGCAGGTAAAAGAGATCATCGGGAAAGCTACCGGTGTGCACATCCCGCCGGATAAGTTGCACCACTTCATCAAACGTCAGCATACCACCGAAAAAGCTTCTTTCGGCGCTATTCCTACCGGTCCTGACAGCCTAATCTGGTTCATGCAGTTCGAAGCATCCCGCCATCCGGAGCGGGAAAGTTCGCCGGAAAGGCTGAAAGAGGTGGCTACACAGATAGGTCAGTTGTTTCCCGCAGAAGTACAGGCGCTGATTGCTGCCAACGACTTTTCCCTGAGCTATCTATGGAACACCACTGACTTCGACTTGCTGCCACATTTCCACAAAGGCAATGTGGTGCTGATTGGCGATAGTGCGCATCTGGCGCTGCCGTTCACCAGTGCCGGCACTACCAACGCACTTCTTGATGCACAGACTTTGGCGCAATGTATCGCCAACTCCGGCACCTTGGAAAAGGCCCTGCGGAACTTCTATTCTTTCCGGTCATCGGTTGTCAGCAACCATACGGCACTGGGCAGAAAATTGAAGGATGTGTTTCTCGATCACACCAACAGCAGAGGGGATACCACCATTCCGCTTATCTCCAGTACGCGTAGTTTCAACCGGCTGGCCCCCAAGCATGCGATGATTTCCATCATCTATGTGACCGATCCCATCTGTTCCACCTGCTGGATCGTGCAGCCTCAGCTGAAGAAACTGCAGTTGGAATATGGTAAATACCTGGAATTCGAGTACCGTATGGGCGGGCTGTTGCCATCTTGGATCAACTTCAAACGAGGACCCATCTCCACACCGGCAGATGCTGCCATCCACTGGAAGGAGATAGAGGTGGATCGCAATCAGATGCCTATCCTCAGCGACATCTGGAATAATGACCCCCTGTCGTCCTCCTATCCGCCATCTATCGCATTCAAGGCAGCACAGCTGCAAAGCGAAACACTGGCACTGGAGTTCCTGCGGCAAATGCGGGAGCATTTGTTTATCGATAACGTGAACATTGAACGCGAAGAGTACCTGGTTGAGCTGGCCGGGAAGATAGGCCTGAACACGGAACGGTTTGCCCATGATCTGCGCCATGATGCGGTTAGCTTATTTGAGCAAGATCTCGCACTCAGCAAGGAACTGGGCATTGAACTGTTTCCTACTTTCCTCATCAGTACTGCCGAGAAGTTCGTCAAGCTGGAAGGATATCAGGAGTATGACCAATTCGTACAGTGCCTGCTGGATGTATTGGGTAAAAAGAAGCTGCAGCCAACAGCCTATCCCAAAGATGATCCAGTTTGGTTGTTGTCTCATTTCAAGAGATTAACAGCGAAGGAATTGTCGTTCCTGATGGACGAGACCATGGAGCAGGCCGAATCCCGACTTGCCGTGCTGCATGCGCAAGGCATCATCACCCGTGTGAATCCGAAGGCCGACAGACCCTTGTGGCGGTTGGTGAGGCAATAAAAAACCCGCTACCGGAGGGCAGCGGGTCCGTGTTGATGCATTTTCGGTTAGTCGATGATCTTCATGTTGTCCAATACGTCCAACACCTCCTTCACCGATTTGGCGCTGGCATGAAGCAACTGCATCTCTGCTTCATTGAGTTGCAGTTCAATGATTTCTTCGATACCGTTGCGTCCCAGCTTCACCGGTACGCCCAGGTACATGTCTTTCAGTCCATATTCGCCTGTGAGCCATGCACATACCGGGAAGATGCGCTGCTCGTCCTTCAATACTGCTTCCACCATCTGTGCTGCAGCAGCGCCGGGAGCATACCAGGCAGAAGTGCCCAGCAGGTTCACGATCTCGCCACCGCCTTTCTTGGTGCGGTCTACGATAGCATTCAGCCTTTCTTCATCGATCAGTTCAGTTACCGGAATACCACTCACCGTAGTGTAGCGAGGCAGCGGCACCATCGTGTCGCCGTGGCCACCCATCAGCACCGCCTGAATGTCTTTGGGCGATACGTGTAATGCCTCAGCTAAAAACGCACGATAGCGTGCCGTATCCAGGATGCCGGCCATACCGAACACCTTGCGGGAATCCACCTTGGCGGTCAGATAGGCCGCATAAGTCATCACATCCAGCGGGTTGGACACCACGATGATGATGGCATCGGGAGAATACTTCACTACCTGCTCGGTAACGCTCTTTACGATGCCGGCATTGGTGCTGATGAGGTCATCGCGGCTCATGCCCGGCTTGCGGGGCAGACCGGAGGTGATCACCACCACATCAGAACCCGCTGTTGCACTGTAGTCGTTGGTTACACCGATGGTCTTGGTGCTGTAATATTCTACCGGAGCGGTTTGCCAGATATCCAGCGCCTTGCCCTCGGCAAAATTTTCCCTGATGTCCAGGGCAACTACTTCGTTGATGAAATCCTTTCGGGCTAACGAGTCTACACAGGTAGCGCCCACATTACCTGCTCCGATTACTGAAACTTTCATGGAAAGTGCGTTTTAAGAGATCAATGGGAATAGGAAACAAAATTAGCCGATATTCAGTTAGACTACACTGACAGCGGTCACTTAATTTACCCTTCAGTCTGATTGTGTAGATTTGTGCCGCGCAGAAACGAGAGAACGAATGCAGTATACTTGGATCTTATGGGTAATGCTATCACTAGCTGCCCTCCCCCTGTCCGCCCAAACATCCACCCCTGAAGGCTATTGCGGTACTGTTGAGCAAAGTGCGGTACAGCAGGAATGGCTTTCTGCCTTTCAGGCCAACCCTGAGCGGTACAATACGGGCGCACGTGCTGTGTTGTATGTGCCCGTAAAGGTGCATATCGTTGGCAACGACAACGGCCAGGGCTATTTCCCGCTGGCTGATGTGATGCGTAATATATGTCAGCTGAACGATTGGTATCGTGCTGCAGACATACATTTCTACGTGTCCGGTGACGTGAATTATATCAACAGCACCTATTTCTACAACCACACCTTTGTGGGCGGCCGCGATATGATGCAGCAGCACAACGTGCGCAACCACCTCAACGTATACTTCGTGAACGATCCTGCCGGTCAGTGCGGGTATTATTCGCCGTTTCAAGATGCTGT
>CAYYHM010000038.1:15208-16678 GCA_964471795.1 uncultured Chitinophagales bacterium
TCTGTTGCACCTGCAGACCGAACAAGGCAGGGTGGCCAAAAAGGTGTTGGTACACTAATCCCAGAATTGCACACCTGTACAAGAATGCTGACCGTCTGTCAGGCGGGATGCCAGCGCAACAAGAGAATCTCCGTCGTTTGTGGGGTTACCTTGAATCGGTCATCCATCCGGTAGGGCATTGCCCACAGCACCCTATCCCCACTCAATACCATCCATGCATTCTCCTTGTCAGTCAGGCTCAGTTTCAGGCTCTGAAACAGGTCGCTTACCTTTTTCTTGCCCGGTTTGTCTGAGTGCCGCTTTGTCATGCCCAAGGGGTACAGGTAGTCGCCTTTCTGCCATGGTCGGATGGTTAGCGGCCAAGTGATCTGCCGCAGGTCAACGGCGGCCATGTGGGCAGCTGTGGGGATGGTTTTATGTGGATTCCACACTTCTGATGTTATGGTAAGTGTGCCGTTTGGCAGGTGTACCGTGCGTATGCCGGCCTGAACCTGATGCCAGGATCGCTCCTCTTCTTGCGCAGCAGCCAGAATGAGCGTATGGCCATGCCTGATGAGTCGGTGGGTAGTGCCATGGATAACCTTGCCCGATTGTTGGCTGTCTATCAGATCGTTGATCGCTTCCAGGGTGAATCCCAGGTCTGCAGTCAACGCAAACAAAAGATGAGCCGGCATGGGATAGGATAGGAGTCTGCGGATGGGGATATGCCACTCCCGCCCCACCTGTCGAAGCAGTTTCCTGCGATACTGTTGCAGTCGCTCCAGGTACAGCTGTTCGGCCAGCCGCAGGTTGGCCAGCGTGGCTACACTGCCGGCAACCAAAGACGGTTGCAGCGCTTCCATAGCGGGTACTACATGGTGGCGAATCTTGTTCCGCAGGTATTTGTCTTCCCGGTTGGTGGCATCTTCCCGCCACGTGAGTGCGTGCGTTTGTGCATATGCTTCCAACTGCTGGCGGGTGGTCCACAGCAACGGCCGGATGAGCCGATCATTGTGAGGAGGTATGCCACGCATGCCGCTGATGCCGGTGCCCCGCATCAGATGGTGTAGTGCTGTTTCCAGGTTGTCGTTGGCATGGTGTCCGGTAGCAATGCGGTGGTACTGGTGTGTGTCGGCAAGTTCCTGTAGCCAGGCGTAGCGCAGCTCGCGGGCAGCCACCTGTATGGACTGATGATGCGCTTCGGCAAATGCCGTGGTATCTACTTGTCGGGTGTGGAAGGGTACTTGCCAGAGCGTGGCCAGTTCAGCTACCAGTGCCTGATCCGCGTCGGCATCAGCACCACGAAGCCCGAAATGCATGTGGGCGAGGCCTATGGTATAACCGGCAGTATGCAGCAAGTGTGCCAGCACAACCGAGTCTACACCTCCACTGCAGGCCACCAGGATGCGATGGCCGGGGTGAGCCAGTTGCTGCTGAGTCATATAGGTTTTTAGGGCTTCCGTCATGCCTGCTCCCTCTCTTCTTTCAGGA
>CAYYHM010000038.1:16778-21101 GCA_964471795.1 uncultured Chitinophagales bacterium
GGGGCGCTGTTCAATCATCCGCTTCAACTGTTCCAGCCTGTGTTCGTTCATTTCAGTTAGTGGCCTTTATTGAGTATATTTGTACACCCTCTATAAACCGATATAATCATTCAAATTTATGAAAATACTGGTCTGCATCAGCAAAGTTCCGGATACTACCTCACGTATCCAGTTTGTGAACGACAGCAAGGATTTTGATACCAATAATGTTCAGTTTATCCTCAACCCCTACGACGAATGGTACGCGCTGGTGCGTGCTCTGGAGCTGAAAGAAGCCAATGGCAATGCGCCGGTAGTCACTGTCATCAATGTAGGCCCTGCCGACAATGACGCTGTGATCCGTAAGGCGCTGGCGTTGGGTGCCGATGATGCCGTACGTGTGGATCTGGATACTCAGGATGCCTACATGACAGCCTTCCAGTTGGCGGAATATGCCAAAGTGGAAGGGTACGACCTCGTGTTCACCGGCAAGGAAACCATCGACTACAATGGATCATCCATCGGTGCCATGGTGGCAGAACTGCTGGACATGCCCTTTATCAGCTATGCCTCTCACCTGGAGCTCACCGGCAATGATGCCGTGGTGACCCGTGAGGTAGAGGGTGGCTCGGAAGTGGTTGCTCTCAGCCTGCCGTTTGTGCTCAGCGCACAGAAGGGCATGGCCAAGCAACGGATTCCCAATATGCGCGGTATCATGGCGGCACGTACCAAGCCACTGAAGGTGGTGACGCCTGCTGCCACCGATGCGCTCACAGGCATCGCCCGCTACGAACAGCCACCGGCAAAGGGTCAGGTAAAACTGATAGATCCTGCCGATGCAGCCTCACTCATCACCCTATTACATAACGAAGCCAAAGTCATCTAATCATGTCGGTACTGGTATTCGCAGAAAACATTGAAGGACAATACAAGAAGGCCACTTTAGAAGTGGTGAATTACGGTCGCAAGGTAGCCGATATGCTGGGTGGACAAGTGCACGTGTACACCACCGGCGATGCGGATCATGCTCTATTGGGACAATATGGAGCCGATGTAGTCCATGTGGATGGCGACAGCCGGCTGGCGTCACTCGATTCACAAGCACTGACCAAGGCGCTGTGCAAGGCTGTTGATGCTGCCGGTGCATCTGTCATCATCATTTCCAACTCTTCTACCGGCAAGATGCTGGCAGGCAGGGTGGCGGCCAGGCTCAAAGCCGGGCTGGTATCCGGAGCCGTAGCGTTGCCGGAGATGGCTGGTGGATTCGTGGTAAAGAAGACCGTGTTCTCCGGCAAAGCCTATGCACACATAGCTATCCACAGCGACCGCAAAGTGATTGCGCTGACACCCAACTCACTGCAGGTGACAGAAATGGCCGGTGCCGGTACGGTGCAGGCATTCGACTCCGGACTGGCCGACAGCGACTTCAGGATTGCCGTAAAAGAACGCAAGAAGCCCGAAGGTGGCCTCACCCTCGAAGAAGCCGAGCTGGTGGTCAGTGGCGGTCGTGGACTGAAAGGTCCCGAGAACTGGGGCATGGTAGAAGAGCTGGCCGAAGCGCTGGGAGCAGCTACCGCCTGCTCACGTCCGGTAGCCGATGACGGATGGCGCCCTCACCATGAGCATGTGGGCCAGACGGGTGGAACTATACGTCCGAATCTGTATATTGCCATCGGTATCTCCGGTGCCATACAGCACCTGGCAGGTGTCAACCAGAGCAAGACCATCGTTGTCATCAACAAGGATCCGGAGGCGCCGTTCTTCAAGGCGGCAGATTATGGCATCGTTGGCGACGCATTTGAAGTAATCCCGCAGCTCACCGCAGCTGTCAAACAATTTAAGGCAGGCAATCACTGATCACCTTCCGGTATGCAGAAGATCGAACTGGAAATCCATGCGCTGTCACACAGCATTACCCAATCGCACTCCTATGCGGTAGTGCTGGGCGAAAAGCATGGTACCCGCAGGCTACCCATCGTCATCGGAAGCTTTGAAGCACAGGCCATCGCTATCGCCATAGAAAACATCACCCCCACCAGGCCGCTGAGCCACGACCTGATGAAGAACCTGCTGTCCTCCTTTCAGATTGAACTACGGGAAGTCATCATCAATAACCTGATGAATGGCGTGTTCTATGCACAACTGGTGTGTGAGCAGGATGGCCACACCGTAGAGATCGACAGCCGCACCAGCGATGCCATAGCCCTGGCAGCGCGGTTCAAGTGCCCGATATACACCTATGAGTTCATCATGGATTCGGCAGGCATACAGCTGGATGTGGAAGAGCTGGAACGCGAAGAGGAAGAGATGGCCGCCGCCGCCGAAAAGACAGCTGCTGAAGACACCATGAAGCAGCACACCATGGAAGAGCTCAATGAACTCCTCACCGATGCCATAGAAAAGGAAGACTACGAGCGCGCCGCCAGGATACGGGATGAAATCACGAAACGAGGCGGCAATTAATCCGACCACATGCCTATACCGCCCACCCACACTGCCCTGAGATACCTTTGGATTTGTGTACTCACCGCAGGGTGGTTGCTGCCTGTTGCAGCTACTGCACAGCCGTGGCAGGTTACCGACCTGATCCGGCAATGGGAGCTGACGGAGGTTGATGGCCAACCGGTTACAGACAGCACAACACTCACCGTGTTCGGGGAGGATGCGCAATCTGCCATCCGCCTGAGCGGAACAGATGATGCCTTCGAAGGGCGATGGATGCTGCAGCAGGACACGTTGGTGGTCACGTTGCCACTTACCGCTACCTTCACGGCGATCGATTCTGTGGCCTATGCTGTGGGCAGCGACGGTGTTCCCACGCTGCTGTTCTATAAGGATGACCGGCTCATCACCCACGTGGGAGAGGAAGGCCTGCAGAGCAGGCAGGCAACCCGGCAGTTTCAGGTGGTCGATTTGCAGGCAGAACAACTTGTGCTGACCGACCTGGCCAATGGCACCCGCTACACGTTCCGGTATGAATCGAATCTGGAAGTCAGCGTCATTACGTTCGAAGATATCTGGAGAGGAATTCTGGGCATGCTGGTGTTGGTAGGCCTTCTTTACCTGCTCAGCAGCAACCGTAAGGCTATCGACTGGCGGCTGGTAGGGGCCGGTATGGCCATTCAATTGGTATTTGCCTTTTTGGTGCTCAAGGTAGATTTTGTACGGGTGCTGTTCGACACCGTCAGCAGTTTCTTTGTACTGGTACTGGGGTTCACCTATCAGGGGTCGCTGTTCCTGTTCGGCAACATGATGGATGTCAACAGCTATGGCTACATCTTCGCCTTTCAGGTGTTGCCTACCATCGTGTTCTTTTCGGCACTGAGCTCCATATTATACTACCTGGGTATTCTGCAGCGCATCGTGTATGTGTTTGCCTGGGTGATGAGCAAGACCATGCACCTGAGCGGGGCTGAGTCGTTGGCAGCAGCGGCCAATATTTTCATCGGGCAGACCGAAGCGCCGCTGGTGGTAAAGCCCTACCTGGAAAAGATGACCCGGAGTGAGATCCTGTGCCTGATGGTGGGTGGAATGGCCACCATAGCAGGCGGTGTCTTTGCGGCATACATCGGCTTTTTGGGGGGCAACGATCCGGTACAAATGCAGTTCTATGCTACCCACCTGCTCACCGCATCCATCATGTCTGCACCGGCAGCTATCGTTGCTGCTAAGATGTTGTTTCCGGAAGAGAACCGAGATCTGATCGACAGAAAGATTGTGATACCGCGGGAGAAGATAGGCTCCAACCTGTTGGATGCCATCAGTAATGGTACAACCGACGGGTTGAAGCTGGCCGTGAACGTAGGGGTGATGCTGCTGACGTTCACAGCTTTGATGTATATGCTCAACTTCATCTTGTTGGGCGTAGGGGGTTGGGTAGGCCTCAACGAGCAAATCGTAGCCGTTACCAATGGCCGGTTCGAGGGATTGTCGCTGGACTACCTGTTGGGGCTGATGATGTATCCCATTAGTTGGATTTTGGGCACTCCGGCTCAGGATGCTATGCTGGTAGGGCAGCTGCTGGGCAAGAAGACGATCATCAACGAATTTGTCGCCTACCAAAGCATGGAAGCGGTGAAGGAAGCCGGATTGTTTGCCTCACAGAAGTCCATCATCATCGCTACCTACGCCTTGTGCGGCTTTGCCAACTTCGCGTCCATCGGCATACAGATCGGAGGTATTGGCGCCCTGGCGCCCGGTCAGCGGCAGAATCTGGCACGCTTTGGCGTAAAAGCACTCATCGGAGGCACCATTGCCGCATTTATGACTGCTGTTATTGCCGGGACGATTGTGTGATTATCGTACAGGGTACAGCGTATTGCGTATTGCGACCTGTGATCAGGG
>CAYYHM010000039.1:0-20654 GCA_964471795.1 uncultured Chitinophagales bacterium
CAAATTCTTTGCCCTTTACAGCCATCAGGGCCATATCTTTCATGGATTCACTCACACCTTCTTTACCTACTACACCACAGCAGGAAGAAGCTACTACGGTAGCATCCGGAACAATGGATTTGGCTTCATTCACCATTTCCTGAAAGTCGTGGCCGATTGAAGCGTGAAGTACCAATAAGTCGCAAGTTGGATTTTCACCCAATGCGGATTCCAGCAGTTCCTGAACCGCTCTTTTGGTATTGATCATACGGGTGCTGGACGAATAAAATTGAAGCATACTACGTAGGTTTAATTGCTATGAAAACAGAAAGCCCTAAAATAATATAAATTTCATGCTCCATTCGGAGCAATATGTTACATATTGGGAGTTAGCGCATCACCCTGTATCGCCTATGGTGCATCAAAACCATTTCTTCCGCAGGAACACCATCACCAGAATCACTGATAATACTACTGATAAAAGCAAGGTAAATCCAAACGCAAAGGGGGTTTCCTGAAAGGGCAATTTCACGTTCATACCATAGAATGAGGCCACCAAAGTGGGCACCATGAGCACGATTGTTACAGATGTAAGCCTTTTCAGCACAACGTTCAGGTTATTGGAGATAATGGAGGCAAAGGCATCCATCGTACCGCCCAGGATGTTGGTGTAGATGTTGGCCATTTCCAATGCCTGTGAGTTATCCACCAGGATATCCGCCAGCAGGTCGCTTTCCTCTTCCTTCTTGCTGATTTGCAGAAAGTCCAGCCGTTGAATCTTCATCATCAGTAGTTCGTTGGAACGGATGGAGGTAACGAAGTAGACCAATGATTTTTCGATGTTCAGGAGATTGATCAGCTCCTGGTTCCGTAATGAGTTGTGCAACTCATTCTCGAACATGTTGCGCTTATTGTTGATCTCATTGAGGTAGTAGAGGAAGTAGTAGACGTTCCGTTCAAAGATGCGCAGTACAAAGTTGGAACGGTCGCTGGGGTTGAAATGCTTTACCTTGCCATTCAGGAAACAGTCGATCACCGGATTCTCATAGGGGCTGATAGTCAGCACTACATCTTTGGTGATGATGATACCCAGCGGAATGGTGATATACAAGGCATCGGTCTCGCTTTCCCCCTCATTCAGGATGGGCGTCTTTAACACGATCAGCTCAATACCGTCTTCCCGCTCAAAGCGGGCACGTTCGTCGATATCCAGGGAGTCGATGAGGTAGTCGAAGGGAATATCCAACTCCTCCCCCAACTTGCGGAGGTTCTCGTGACTGAAAGGCGGGTACACATTGATCCAACATTTGTACTCCGGCTTATCAATTTCCACGAGCTGGCGGTCCTGCTTCTTGTAGATCTTGATCATTTTCCCTTATCCGTTGCCAAAAATAGCGAAAAGAATGGGGGAAGATAGGGTATATAGTCATGGGTATTGGGTATAGGGGTCGTTAGTACGGTCGTTAGTACAGGGTCCTGGGTCCTGAGTATAGAAAATTCTTGCTCGGTAGGATGCCTATTGGGGGGTACTGAGTCGTGGGTACGGGTATTTAGTACAGGGTCCTGGGTCCTGGGTACAGAAAAATCTCGTAATGTAGGATACCATTTATCCTATTACCCACTTACCCAATCAACCCGTTACTCCTTCTCTCCTATTGAATACGACCTACAAAAAAATGACCGAGCTACTGTCTACAGCGGCTCGGCCCATTTTCTAATTTTCTAATTATCTACTTGAATCCGGATTCCTCTCCTTATACCGACGGTAGGCGCCATAGCCGGCGCCGGCCAGCAACAACACGCCGATGCCACCATCGATAGGTACGGGCGGTGCGCTGCCGGTACCGCTGCTGCTATTGCTGCTCTGTGGGGGTGGTGGTGGACCCTGTGCTACCAGCTGCGTGGTGGCAACCGTCAATACGACAGTAAACAGGAAGGTAAGCAGGTACGGATAGATACGTTTCATGATCGTTGTGGTTGGTCGGTTTAGTGAATCAGGATCTTCTGTGTCTGTATGCCCTGGACGGTGGTTACCTCTACCAGGTACATGCCTGCTGCCAGTGTAGCCGCATCCAGGCGGACTTCCTGTGCGCCATTGCCACTCGCTGCTGCCAGCACACGACCCTGTACGTCGATGAGGCGCACCTGATCGGCAGTGAGGCTGCCGTTGGTGCGTACCACCACATCGCTGCCCGTTACGAAGGCGTGGAAGTATGCCTCTGCTGCCGGTTGGTCTACACCCACCGGCGCTGCGTTGAATACCAACTCGTATTGCGTGATGGTGGTGTTGGCTGCGTTCACGT
Organism: uncultured Chitinophagales bacterium; assembly: GCA_964471795.1. Classification (GTDB taxonomy): domain Bacteria; phylum Bacteroidota; class Bacteroidia; order Chitinophagales; family S012-47; genus CAJXXO01. The sequence goes on from CAYYHM010000039.1 coordinate 2,283, forward strand.
TGAACGTATAGCCGGACTGGCGTAGATCGTGGTAGCGACCGCTGATTTGGTCGTACAAGTAGATGGATACCAACGGGTCGATGCCGTCGATGCTGTCAATAGCGATCGTATAGCTGCCTGCTGAACCGGCATCCAGTCCCAACGCCACCCGCTTCTCCTGTCCGTTGTGGGGTGCCAATGCCTGTATGGCATAGTCCTCTCCTTGCAGTTTGCTGTAGAACGAGATGTTGGGATTGCCCTTCAGCTTCTTGCCATCCCATCCCTGATCGTAGCCATCCGTTGCCTCATCACTAAAGGCAATCAGCAGCTTGTTGTAGTCATCACCACTGCTTTGCGCATACAGCCACATCCGCTCCCGGTTGCCCGTCTTGTAGAAGTTCAGGTTGTTGCCTGCTACACGGTGGGCATTGGTAAAGGTAACTGGTACGTTATCTGTTAACGCTTCCACAAAGAAGCCCTGGCATGACTCGATGTACTGATCCGGATTTGCGCCATACGGGTTGCTGCCTGTACCACCGGCTTGGGTGTAGGTAGCGTAATCACTGGTGCTGTATGTCTTGGTGAGGTCCACATCCCAAAACCAGAAGGTGCCCGTTAGCTTAGTACTGTTGCTGGCGTAGAATGCATCTGCATCGATGGCACTTGGGTACGGATTGCCGATCAGGTTATAGCCCCCATTATCGGTCTGTACCGTGTAGGTTTTATCACCGTTGTTGGGTGCACCGGTAAAGGTGAGCGAGTTCGTGCCGCCATCAATCATACCTGTGCCGATGAAACCTTGTCCGGGGGTCATGGTTGCACCTGTGCTGATCGACTGCCATCCGGTCATCGGGTCGCCACCGGTGATCTGTGTCGGATCGAATGTGTAGAAATCAGCCGCATTGAATTGTGTGCCACCGGTTCCAAAGTCCCACACGCTGCTGTAGGTAGCGCCACTAACCGGTGTGCTCCAGTAGTTGAACACGTTGCTGTATTCCGTACCGGTGCGTTGCACTTTCACCGAACCCAATGTTGGGCTTGTTCCGGTCGTCAGCAGGCTACCACCATCCGCTATCGTCAGGTTGCTGCTGTTGGTCACAAGGTTGCCAGTGATGGTGAGGGTACGTCCACTCGGCACCGTAAGTTGAGCATTTGCAGCTATATCAATCAATCCGACAGTGACATCTGAGCCAATGATCGGCATATTTGTCACTGCAGCCGGAATTGTCACAGCCTCCGTACCCAATGACGGTGCAGAACCAAACTCCCAGTTTGTGCCTGTGGCCCAATCGGTGGAAGTAGTTCCCAACCAGACAAAATTGTTTATCTGGGCTATCATAAACCTGGTGTTATTCAATGCACCCTCAAAATCTGTAATAGTCAGCGTTCGATTAGCCTCATCGAGGGTCTGCCCTTGACCCGGAAGTTGGATCCATTCTTCCAATATATCATCATAACGAAACAACACCTTGTCTGCTATGCTGGAAGGATCTAAGGCAGCCGTCCAACTAAAGGTCAAATCATGCCTATCCGTGCTGGTAGCCCCTACTCGGGTGACAATCCATTCCAGGGGAATGTCTACATATCCACTATGACTTGTCTGTTCCAACCCAATAGAATAGTCTGCGGCTGTGGAAGTCTTATTCGTAATACTTACATCCACTGCATTCCTTTGACTCGAGAGCAGTACATCTGAAAAGAATTGAACTGAGCCGGAGGAGGGAACTCCTTTCATTTCATACCTGGAAGAGGCGTTTGTGATCAGCACCCTTTTACTGTAGGGGGGAGTATTTGCTAATGCCAAATCATAGGGAAGAGCGAATATATTGGCACTGCTTCCAGCCAACTGAACACCATCCACGGAGGCAAAGGCTGTTCCGGGCCGGATCAATATCTCTTCACTCCCTGTGGACACAAAACTCTGGGCGCTAAGCTGTATTGAGAATAAAGAACTAAAAAAAAGGAGTACCCCATAACTTATCTTCATCGCTTTCATTTTATTGGCCCAAATAGATGAACATATTGACACTTAAGCTCCTGGGTGCAATATTGATAGGTGTTGATGAACCGCCAGAGGATACGGTTACAGAGTGGGTGTGTGCACCATTTGTTGATGAGGTAGTAGCAGGAATATCAACAGTATGAGAATGATCGCCAGCTGGATTTGTACCTGAAGAACCACTTGAAGTAAAACCCGAACCTCCACCAAATGTTGCCCAACCAAAAGTTGTAGTTGAGAAGGCTACACCTAAGCCATGATTATGACTCCCGGTTGTATTTGTGTTTACTGAAGCGGGATCTACTGTATGCGTATGGCTTCCAGCTGAAGCGGCGGTCCCTACAAAACTCACATTTGGTAAATTGGCCTGAGTCAATGTGGTCGTATTACTTCCTGAAACTGCCCCAAGTGTCCCTCCATTTTGGACTAAGTAAGCGTTGGAGGCATTGGGTAAATTGCCTGACAGTCCCAGCGAAGTGGCTGCTGCTTGTTGACTGCTTGACAGAGAGGAGATAGCGCGACCATCCAATATTACCCACCCCGCATGGTCCGTGGTCTGCATACCACTCTTTACATCACCAACGGTAGCCATGGCCTCAGTATTTACCCAATAGGATCCGTTGTAGTACCAAATCGAGTTAGTGGTGTTGTCATACACCTGTAAACCCGCAGCGGGAGAAGATATCGCCGTGCGCTCGGAGGAAGTAAGCCGGGGAAGCAGAAATCCTTTGTCAGAAGCTTGTACCTCCAGCATCGAAGAGCTATGGGGCGAGTTTGTCCCTACGCCCACTTGAGCAAGTAGTTGAGTTATGGACAACAAAAACAGCAGGATGAAAGACAGTTTTCTCATAAACAGTAGGATTTATTTTTCAGAATTTAAGCGAGGATGAATTTTCTCTCAGGACCAATGATTTCAATAGCTTGGTAAAGTTCCAGACACTTTCTACCTACCCGTGTCAACGCCAGCAATGACCTGGCCTTTCAAGCCACATTGGTCAGGTTTTGTGTTTAGTTTAACCCTACTTCAAGCATAACAGTCAATAGGGTAGTTACACCTTTCATTGTCAAAAAAAATTTGGAAACAAATATTCTATTGACACGTGATGTCCAATGCCCAATTCAACTCACAAATAACTCATGTAAGCCGAAAAAGACCCCCATATATTCCTCACATTTATACGCTTAATACTCTGACTTACAGGCATTTAAGATATAATATGGCAACATCTCCAGAAAGATGTTCACCTACAGGCTATTAACCGGGTACATGGCCGTTTAGCCATACCGCCCGTGCTTACATAACCAGCTACTATTTCATGTAGGTAAAGAAGAAATCAACAGTACTCATCACGAAAAATCTTCCCTGCAAGGGCACCTCTGCTGTCTGGTTGATACAAAGCCGGCAATGTTTGCTCGATGAGCTTGTTTTGGATAGGTGTGGTGATGCTGTTTCGCTGATTGACTATATGCTCATCAAGTATTGCTGTAGGTTGGTATCGACATCTAGATCGAGCTTCTTTCGGATACTACTGCGCGCATTATCCACCGTGCCTAAATTCCTGTTGGTGATTCTGGCTATATCTTTTGAGGTGATATTCAGCCTGATGAAGGCACAGATGCGTAATTCATTGGGCGTTAAATCGGGAGCCTTCTGCAGCAGCGTTTTCGTGAATTGTTCATGAACACCAGTAAATCGCAATTCAAATTCTTCCAGGAATTCAGATCCACTGCTGGTTTTTAGTTGCTTCAGTAACGGTGAAAAACGCCGTTTTTCCTGAGCAGGCAAGTCAGATAAGATAGCTTGAAGCTTTTGCGACACTTGTTTGTTGTGCTGTTGTAAGTTCATACGGTGTATCGTATCGGTCAAAAGCTCTTTTGACTTCAACTCAAGTTGATACCTAAGTTGCTGCTCTTCCCGTTCGCTCCTCCCCTTCTCCAATAGCCGCCTGCGGCTGATCACAAAATAGGTAACACTGACACCGAATAGCACTAAGAAGAAAAGTAACCCGAAAAGGTATTTATTCCTGACTTCTCGCTCCAGCGTAAGTGCCAGCATGGCAGACGTTTGCGTTAGTTTTTCCTGTGCTACGGAGCGTTCCCACTCTACAATGATGCTGCGCGGCAAGTCACCCAACTTCTGTTCTTTGATCTCCGTGTAGATTCGAAAATTACGGTCCGCCATCGGTTGATTTCCCATGGAATCGAATATCCTATACAAGAGCTCATAGTAGTCCAAATTGAGAAAAGGAAGATCAAACGATTCCAATAACGCTTTGGCCTGTTCAATTTCCTGTTTCGCCTGCATGTACTCTTGCCTGTCAAAGTACACCTCCGCTCTGTTGATTGTATTGATCAATAACCCAATGTCTATTCCTAATTGTATGCAAAGCGAATCTGATTTATCCAGCAGTATGAGCGCATCCTCAAATTGTTTCTGTTTGCGTTGTAAGTTTCCAAAGTTGCCATAACTCTGTGCCAGCATGGCAGGCTTGTTGTTGTCAATGGCAAATGCAACGGCTTTGGCATACAGTTCCGCAGCCTTTTCATACTCACCGGTTTTAGAATATAGATTAGCAACTGTGTTGTAGAAGAAATCCGGAATATTATCCAACCCGATTAATCCAATGGCCTCATTCGTATGGTATGTAACCCTCTCCAAGAATTCCATATTGAGGTACATAATGGCCAAATTATTGTGCAACACAAATAAGTTGTAGGTGTCAGTAACACCTGTTAGTTGCAGCGCAGCAGTGTAGTTTACTACCGCTTCAAAATAGTCGCCCCTGAAATTTGCCAAATTCCCTAACCCGTTGTGGTATACCCTTTGTAAGAAACCTGACGAATCTTGTGCTAAGCTTTCCTCCAAAATAGTTAGGTACTTACTGGTAGAATCAGCAGACTTCAATTTGGTGTAGCGGTCAATCTGAATGGCAGATGCCACACCGCGTGGCTCAATACAGTTGGATGTCACGCAGTCATTGATTGTGCGCTCTGCAGTGAAGAATGACGTTTTCGAGAACTGTGAGTTATATAATTGGATCAATAAACGGTACAGTTGTTCCGGATCCGGCGGGGAGCCTGTCGTAAATAGTGCTTCCACTTCCTGCAACATCCAGTCGTCAGCCTCCTCTCCGTTTTGATAAGAGAATGAAACTACCTCAAGGAGATAATCCCACTTGTCAGCTTGGCGAAGCCCGCCATATGCACTATCCGCTGCAGCAGCATCAAATAAGACAACTTCTTTGGTTTGGGTTATGTCCTCGGGTATTCGCTCGCAGGCACATAAAATACCCCATACCGCAAATAATACAAGTTGTAGTCCCCGAATAAATCGTCCCATGGGTAGCAGTGACAATGTGTTGTATTGGAATCTGAACCCTTACTTAAGGGTCAGGGATAAATGTAAGCTACATGTGTTAGCAGGGCAACAGCAATGGAACATATTTTTACTCATTCACAGTAGATAGTACCATCAACTACCTTGAAGAGCTCAATTACTATCGCAGGATCATGAAAAACCGATAATATATGATCCGCCTCTGTGTGCGTTATGAACACCTGTACTGACGAATGATGGGCAACCCAGTCCAACAGATGAGTACTTCTTTTCTTGTCCAACTTATCGAACAGGTCATCCAGTAACAATAGCGGTGTTTTATTGGTCTGCACTGACAACCATTCCCAGGCTGCCAACTTCATTGCGATGAGAAAGCTTTTCTTCTGTCCCTGAGAGCCGTACTTCTTCACCTCATGACCGGCAAGCAACAGTTGCAAATCATCCCGGTGTACACCCAAGCTCGTTCGCTGCAGTCTGCAATCTTTATACCGGGCATTACGCAGTACATCTTCCATGGCTTCATCCAGCAGGTCACTCTGATAACTGATTGCCTGTTGTTCGTTACAACCGGCGATTGCAGAATATTCCGACTGAAACAATGGTACAAAGTCAGCAATGAATGCTGCCCGCCAGGCTGCTAATTTGTTGCCGTCAGGCGCCAACTGTCCATCATAGGCATCTAATAGCGCCGTTTCAATCCTGCCCTTCTCTGCCATCTTCTTCAGAGAAGCATTACGCTGCAGCAGCACCTTATTATACCTGATCAAGGTATCCAGGTACTCGCGATTGGTAAATGACAACAGGAAGTCCATGAACCGCCGCCGTTCTTCACTGCCACCATTGATGAGGGTTATATCGTCAGGAGCAATCATGATTACCGGGAATCGACCAACATGGTCGGTCAGCCTTTCGTCTTGCACCTGATCCACACATATCTGCTTTCGCTTCCCTGCTTCGTTGACCACCACTACCTGGCGGGGGGCAGCATCCTGCCCAGACAGATAAGTACCTTGCAGCCGCAGAAAGGATTCGCCATGCCGTATGTTCTGCTGATCTATCGGATTGAAATAGCTTTTTCCAATGCTGAGATAGTGGATGGCATCCAACAGATTGGTCTTGCCACTGCCGTTGTTGCCGGTAAAACACACCACCCGCTGCCGGAATGACAACGAAAAATGTGGATAGCTTTTGAAATTGGTCCCTGAAAGGGTAGTTAATCTCACCGGGTGCTGGTTTACTTTTGGGGTGTTGTTTTTATATTTGCGCAAACTTTTTGGAATGGCTAAGACGAAGACGGCAAAAACAAAGGTAACCAAAGAGACCTACATCGAGTGGTACAGGCTGATGCTGCGCATCCGACGCGTGGAAGAAAAAGCCGGCCAGATGTACGGACAGCAGAAGATCAGGGGCTTCCTACACTTATATATCGGTCAGGAAGCCATTGCGGCAGGTACATGGTCTGCCACACGCAATACCGACCCCATCATTACGGCTTACCGCGACCACGGTTTGGCTATGATCCGCGGCGTATCCGCCAAGGCTGCCATGGCTGAGCTGTACGGCAAGGAGACAGGCTGTACCGGTGGAAAGGGTGGCTCCATGCACTTCTTCAACGTACCGGAGAACATGTACGGTGGTCATGGTATCGTAGGTGGTCACATTCCACTGGGTGCCGGACTGGCCTTCGCAGAAAAATACAAAGGCACAGACAATGTGGCCTTGTGCTACATTGGTGATGGGGCTGTACGGCAAGGTGTGTTCCACGAAGCCATCAACATGGCTGCCTTGTGGAAGCTGCCGGTTATCTATATCATCGAAAACAATGGCTACGCCATGGGAACGGCTGTCCGCAGAAGTGGTTCCGTAGAGGAGCTGTACAAGCTGGGATGCGCCTTCGATATTCCTTCCAAGCCGGTAAATGCCATGCATCCGCTGGAAGTGCACAACGCACTGGAAGAGGCGCTGGACTACTGCCGCAAAGGCAATGGCCCCGTGTTGCTAGAGTTCCGCACCTATCGCTACAAGGGCCACTCCATGAGCGACCCTGCCAAGTACCGCACCAAAGAGGAGTTGGAACAGTACAAGGATCAGGATCCCATTCCGGCTATCGCCCACGAACTACTCGACAAGGGCTGGATCGATGAGGCCGGCCTGAAAGCCATTCAAGATGAAATCAAGGCAGAGGTAGAAGAATCGGTACGATTTGCTGAAGAAAGCAATTACCCGCCGGAATCAGCCTTGTATGAAGGCATCTACACGCAACAGGACTATCCCTACATCACCGATTGACGCATTTCAACCTACTAACTAGTTATGTCAACTGAAGTACAAAAAGATAAGCAAGGGCTGGAGCAGCTTGAGCAGTTCTACCAAAAGAACAAAAACCTGGTCATCGGTATCGGCATCGTTGTCGTAATCGCATTGGCATTTGTTGCTTTCCGCAGCTACCAAAGTGGCCAGCAGGAAACCAAGGCGGCTCCACTGATGGCGGCAGCACAGCAATATTTTGCGATCGACTCCTTCAACATCGCCCTGTATGGCGACGGTATCAATCCGGGTTTCCTGGAAATCGCCGATAAATACAGCGCCAGCAAGAGTGGCAACCTGGCACACTACTATGCCGGCGTTTGTTTTCTGCAATTGAAGGATTTCCCCAATGCTATCAAGTACTTGTCCTCTTTCGACGGTGAAACCGATATGCTGGAAGCCCGCACCTATGAGTTGCTGGGTCATGCCTATGCTGAGAGTGGCGACATGGCTGCTGCCGGCAAAGCTTATGACAACGCCTGCAACAGTGTCGACAATAAGTACTTTACCCCGTATTACCTGCAGTTGAGCGCTGATTTCAAGATCGCTCAGCAGGACTTCAAGGGGGCTGCCCGCTTGTTCGAACGGCTGAAGGAAGAGTATCCCACCAGTCGTGAAGGACAGGCTGCCGACCGCAACCTGGCATTCGTGAATGGCAAACTGGGTAACTCCTGATGGCCAGTGCACAGCATAACCTGAGTCACTACGACCCACACAACATACCCAATGCCGAGTCGTTCCGATTCGGCATTGTTGTTTCTACCTACAACGATTCCATCACCTCTCCCCTGTTGGACGGGTGCCTTGAGACGCTAAAAACGCATGGCGCTGCAGATACCCATATTTCGGTGGTGTATGTGCCGGGAGCCTTTGAACTGACCGGTGCGGCAGATCAACTCCTGCGGCAAGGCAGGGTGGACGCTGTTATCTGCCTGGGCTGTGTCATCAAGGGTGACACCGACCACGACAAGTACATCAACCATGCGGTGGCACAAGGCATCACCCAACTCAACATACAATACGGCAAGCCGGTGATCTTCGGGTTGCTCACACCCAACACCTACCAACAGGCCGCAGACCGGGCAGGTGGTCAGCACGGCAACAAAGGTGTGGAAGCGGCCATTGCGGCCATACAGATGGTGGCCCTGTACCACTCACTCCAATCGTGACACATGCAACTGTACACCATAGATACAGGCTATTTTAAACTTGATGGCGGTGCCATGTTCGGCGTGGTGCCCAAGTCACTGTGGCAAAAAGCCTACCCAGCCGATGACCGCAACCTGTGTACCTGGGCCATGCGATGTCTGCTGGTGGAAGAGGGCAACCGCCTTGTGCTCATCGACACCGGGTTGGGCACCAAGCAAAATGAGAAGTTCTTCAGCCACTATGAACCCCATGGAGAGGCCACCCTGACCAGGTCGCTGGCAGCACATGGGTTTACGCCGAACGACATCACGGACGTGTTCCTCACCCACTTGCACTTCGACCATTGTGGCGGCGCCATAGAGCGCTCCGGTGATCGCCTCTCCCCTGCCTTCCCCAATGCTACATACTGGAGCCATGCCGACCACTGGCAATGGGCGCTGCATCCCAACGACAGGGAAAAGGCCTCCTTTCTGTCGGAAAACATCTTGCCCATCGAGGCCAGCGGACAGCTGCAAAGGCTGTCGGGAAGTGGCACCCTGGAGCTGTTTCCCGGATTTTCGGTTATCACCGTGGATGGACATACCGAAAAACAGATGCTGCCGGTGTTGAACTACAAAGGCAAGCAAGTCATCTATATGGCAGACCTCCTGCCTTCTACCCTGCACATTCCCATTCCGTGGGTGATGGCCTATGACGTGCGGCCGTTGCAGTCCATGGAGGAGAAGCGCCATATCCTGCAGATAGCTGCCGACACGGAGTCGGTACTGTTCTTCGAGCACGACCGATATACCGAGTGCTGTACGGTTCAGATGACCGACAAAGGGGTACGGCTACACGAAACATGTCGGTTGAGTGACTTGTAAAGCGATGTCATGCTGATCAACCTACTGTCGGGTCCCCGGAATTTGTCAACAGCCTTGATGTATTCCTTTGCACAACGCACGGACACCGTGGTGATAGATGAGCCCTATTATGCCAGCTACCTTCACCGTACCGGCCTGCCACACCCTGGACGAGAACAAGTGCTGGCCAGCCAGCCGACAGATGCCGGCGTAGTGACCCACAATCTGCTACACCGGACCGGCAACCCATACCTGTTCGTGAAACAGATGACGCAGCACCTGGAAGGGATAGACTACTCTTTTCTGACACAAGGCCGCAACGTCCTCCTGATCCGGCATCCGGCCAGGATTATCCGATCTTACGCCAAGGTGATTGACAATCCGACGCTGCAGGATTTGGGTATACCCATGGAACATGAGCTGTACGACTATCTGACGAGCCAAAACGCCCTGCATGCCATCGTGGATGCCGACAGATTGCTCGCTGACCCACGACACGTACTGGAAAAACTGTGCCTCCGGCTGTCCATCCCCTGGCAAGAGGCGATGCTACACTGGACGCCCGGGACACGGCCGGAAGACGGCGTATGGGCGCCTTACTGGTATGGAACGGTGCACCGCAGCACCGGATTCCAGCCGCCGGAACAAGGGGAGCCTTCCGTAGAGGAACGGCATAGGCCCCTGCTGGATCAGGCGCTACCACTCTATCAGTCACTGTTGTCAAAAGACATGTTGCTATGAAACAATCCTACGATCCCCGCAATGCCGACATACAGGTTGGCATCAACGATATGCTGGTTCGCCGCAACGATGCCCGCGTGTCGGTGTTCGACAGTGTGGTGCAGGGTGGCGATGCCGTGTGGGAAGGCCTCCGGGTGTACAACGGCAACGTGTATGCGCTGGAAGAGCACCTGCATCGACTCCGTGACTCCGCACATGCTTTGGCATTTGCCCGGATCCCGTCCGTCGGCTACATCAAGCGAGCCATAGGACGCACGTTGCAGGCCAACGGCATGTTCCATGACGCCCACATCCGTTTGACCCTAACCCGTGGCGAAAAGTACACCTCGGGCATGGATCCGCGGCTGAACACCAAAGGATGTACCCTGATCGTGCTGGCAGAATGGAAACCACCTGTATATGGCACAGCACCCATCACCCTCATCACCGCTTCGGTGCGCCGCAACAACCCCAACCACCTGGACTCCAAGATCCACCACAACAACCTGCTGAACAACATCCTCGCCAAGATAGAAGCCAACGTGGCCGGTGCCGACGACGCCCTGATGCTGGATACAGATGGATTTATTGCTGAGACCAATGCCACCAACTTCTTCCTGATCCGAAACGGCCGCATCCTGACGCCACCCGCCACCAGCTGCCTGCCCGGTATTACCCGCCAATGGGTGATTGACACAGCACCGGAACTGGGAATCCCTGTTGCCGAACAGCACATCTCCCTCACGGAATGCTACACGGCAGACCATGCCTTTGTAACGGGTACGATGGGTGAACTGGTGCCGGTGCACATGATTGACGGCAGAGCCATCAACCTGCCCAAGGGAGCACCTATCTTCCAGCAGCTGCAAGAAGCATACCGCCAGGCTACGAAACGGGGAACGCCTATTGCCGAGCTGTTAGAAGCCGATGGAGAGTGACAAGCGGATGGCAGTGTTGTTGCGCCAGTCTGCACTGCTACCGGGTCCTACATGGTAGAAGGCACCGATGCCAAAGCCGGTGGTGGCAATGTTGGACTGCAACAGCAACACATCATACAGGGTAACACCGGCCTCATAATATCCCTTCGAAGCAGTGTCGAACACCCGCAATTGTTGCCGCTCCGGTTCACGGAGGTTACTCCAGAGTGCTTGTACGGAGGTAGATAGCCGCGGACGCACCATATCATTCCACGAAAACAGGGTGCCCCAGTTGTGCCACACGCCAACAGCCACCATCCTGTCACCCAGGTACTGATGCATCGGCATGGTATGGAAAGCCTGCTCTACCACATAGATGGCATTCTTGCGCTGTATGCCGTTGGGCATGAATTGTAGAAAATACGGTAAGGAGGTATTGCTCCAGCCAAACTCGCCAAAGAATCGTGTGGACATCACGCCGGGCCATGTTTTTTCATAGGCCACCTTGCCTTCAATGATGAGGTAGTCCAGCTCCCCGACAGGCGTAATGAGGCCCTTGCGCACGTTGAGCCAGGCGCCTTCCGGATTGTTGCCCAGCACACTGGTTTGTGAACCTACCCGCACCAGACGCTGATTGGGCTGCCAGGCCAGCCGCACACCGGCTTCTGTCAGGTAAAACTCGTTCTGGAATAACGACAACCCATTACTGCCGCCCATCTCGAACAGATAATCGGATCCTGCCTGCATAAAACCTTGACGCACATAGGGCTGCACACTGAGCGACCGGGTCAGCCGCAGGGAGAAGGCTCCTTCCACCATCTCTTCGCGGTACATGTCACTCACCAGGTAGTCGCGCAACCTGCCCAGCAGGGAGGCATTGTTCCCATTCAGCCACCGGTTTTGCCGACCGGATTCGAATACATCACGATGATACCGCAGAGACAACCAACCATCACGTTCCGGCCAGAGCAATACCTTTCCTGACAATCCGTACTTCCATTGCCTATCCCTTGTACCGTATGCCACATAGCTTTCTGCAACCACACGGCTGCTCAAGTTCTCGTTGGTGCTTACCGCCAAACCGGGACGCCATCCTTCAAAATTGTTGAACCGTATCCACTTGTCGATGGGCCAGTCTACCACACCGGTGCGGATGGACCCTCGCGATAGGGCTAGCAACCATTTTACCTTGCGCTGCAAGTTCAATGCATCGCTGAGACTATCGATTACCTGATAAGTATTCAGTTCCTTGCGGGAAAGGCTGTCGGTACGTGCTGCCATCCACCAATCGGCCTCCTTCTTTTCTGCACGGTTCATCACGCGCACACTATGCACCCCGGCCGGTTTATCGGGATCACTTTCATTGATGTGCACCTCCCGCAGATAGCTTCTGGTGGTGGCTACCGCCGGCGAATCATCCAAAATGATGCCCGGAAAGGCCAGATCAGCATGCAGCCGCATCGGAAACCATTGCCCCTCTACCCGCTCATACTCCTGCCATACCTTGATTCTGGTGTCCGGTATGTTCACCGGCGTGGCTGTAAGCCGCTGAATGGCCCATCGGTCGGTATGCACATACAACAATCCCTCCAGACCGGGAAAGCTGCGGTGGGCATAAGGCTTGTAGCTGATGACAAACACCGTATCGGCCCCATCATACAAGGTATCCTGTATGTGGAAGAAATACCTGCTGTAGGTGCCCGTAGATACCGGGTTGACGTATCGGTTACCCAACAGCCGAATCCGGTCTTCATAAAAAGTAAAGGGCTGTAATTCTGTTGCCAGCAGGTACAATTCCGGCATACGGAAACCGGAAGCCTGCGTGGCGATTACCTTGGTCACATCACGGGAGGGAGCCACGAAGTTCCGCTGCGATACTGTTTCCATGATGAACAGATACATGCTGTCCGGGTCGAAGAAGCTATCCGTTGTGTCGGCCGTTGTTGTGTCGGCCACGGTTGCTGCTGCCGTATCCTCAACATACGTTGAATCGGGCGGTATTGATAGCCAAGCCGTTGATGTGTCCAACAGGGATTCTTTCAGGTAGTAACCGCTGCTTAGCAGCAGTTTATCATACGATTGATACCTGAAGTTGGTATAATTGAGTGGGTTATGCTGACTCCGGTACTCCAGCACATTACGAATGATACGATGCGCCGGGTTCTCACCGGCCCGCACTTCCAGCTCATCGAGTTGGATGCCTCCGGGCACCAGTCTGATTACAGCATCTTGTAATCCCGCTGCTGATAATGTACGGGTCGTGTAGCCCACATATTTTACAGTGACATACGCTGTTCCTGCCGGCACCTCCATCTCGAACCACCCATCCAGGTCTGTAACCATACCTCGGTAGGCGTTGTCCTCAACCAGCACATGCACAAAGGGCAACGGTTGCCCGGTGATGCTGTCTACTACCCTACCGGAAACCTGCTGCTGTGCCTGTCCCACAGACACAAGATGTAAGCCAATCAACAACAACCACCAACGGCTCATCAATACGGTATTTTGATGGATGATGTATGGCACGACCCTACCACACCAAATCCGTTGGTGATGCTATTGCTTACGATTGCAGGCTCGGCGAATGGATTGAATGACGTCACTTGCTGCAGTTCGCTGCTCACCCAATAGTTGTACATCGACTCATCCATGGATAGTAGCACCGCCTCCAGGTCTCCGTTGATCCACTGGGTTTCCCTGGCATTCAGGTAAATCCGCAACGTGTAGGTCCTACCATCGATCAGGTCATCACGGAAACGACCCCTGCACAAGTAGGTGAAACTACCTCCACCACTAAACGGATCCGTATCCGCCAGCAAGGGATCCGAGGTTTGGTAGCATACTTCATAGTAGCCGGCAAAACCGTCATTCGCCCGAATCAGCAATGCATAGCGGTTGTCGCCTCCGGCAGGGTCGGTAAAGGTGAGGTCTACAGCATCCAGTGTATCTCCTTCTACGATTCGCTCCTGCTTTATCACCGATGCCTGACTGATGGCGACCTGCTGCGGTATGGTGGTTTCGCCGTAAGCTTCAGGAAATCCGGGTGCTGTAGCCCGAATGCGGTAGGTTCTTCCGGCCGAGATAGGCAAGGAAGAATCTGAGAACACATTCGGCACGAAGACGAATCCTTTGGTACGACTCATTTCCACCTCCGGCTGATTATCAACACTACAGAAAACTTGAACACCGGCAACGCTGTCATCAGAATAGGCATCATACATCCCATAGCTGCGTGAGATCCAAGCCTGTATTGACTGACTGTCTGCATACAGGAAAGAGTTGATTACTAGTCGGGGTGTTTGATCGGGCAGCTCAATGGGTACTGTCAACTCACAGGCTGACAAAATCAGGCCAAAAACGAGGATATAAAGCAGTCTTTTCATAGTATCAGAAAGAGAACGACCAATTTATACTGGGCAATACCGGAAACAGGCTTACCTGTTTGAATACCGGATTCCCGAGGTTGTCGGATGAATAATAGATGAAGAACGGATTTCGGCGGTTGTAGAAGTTATAGACGCTGAGGTTCCATTTGCTGGTGCCCCATTTGGTTTGTTTGGTGCGGGTAATGCCCAGATCCATGCGATGGTAGGGATTCATCCGGAAGCCATTCCTGGACTCGTAGTGGAACAACTCTCCGCTCGGAAAGAATGGGAAAAGACCGGAAAAGTCCGGGCTGATGCCATTATATCGCTGTAGTGGCAGGCTGATGGCATTGCCGGTGCCGTAGACCCAGGTGCCCGAAATGTCCCACTCATCGGAGATTTGATGGGACAATACGATGGAAATATCGTGGCGGCGGTCGTACTTGTAAGGAAACACCTCACCGAAGTTGAGCGTCGGGAATTGCCGCTGCGTCCACGCCAGGGTGTAGCCCACCCAGCCTGTCGTTTTACCCTCCTTCTTTTGAATGAAGAACTCTGCCCCATACGACCAGCCGTCGCCACTTTCTACCTGCCCTTCCCAGTCGTTGGCATTACCCAGATAGCCAGCTCCATCTTTGTACTCGATTACGTTGGCCATGTGTTTGTAATAGGCCTCCAGGCTTACCTCGAACCGATTGCCAAGGGTTTGTGCCAGTCCGCCCGCCACCTGCCAGCTTCGCTGTGGCGGCACCTTGTCGGTAGCCGGCACCCACAGGTCTGTCGGAAGCCCTACCCCACTGTTGGTCAGCAAGTGGATGTATTGTGTCATGCTGGCAAAGCTGGCCTTTACACTCAGGTTGTCGCGCAGCAGGTATCTACCGGAAAAGCGCGGCTCTAGCGAACCAAACCAGCGGTTGCGCACCACATAGGCCGAGCCGTGCAACCCGATGTTGACCTTCAAACGATCTCCCAGTCGTATGTCGTCTTCCACATAGGCCCTGAACTCCCCGGCGCCGGTAAAGGATGGAGCGATGGTGGTGTCTAATTCATCCACGGCATCTTCGATCCGGAACTGTACCGCCCCCGGCCGGAAACGATGCAGGATGCCGCTGATACCGGTTTTGATGTAGTGGTCTGCATTGGGCATGTAGTCCATATCGTACTTGACACTGTAGTCGTGGATACCCGAGAAATACCGCAGCAGGAAGGCCTCCGTCTCTTGTTGCCCGTTTCCTGTTCGCGTACTAGACTCTTCCACTGAGGTGTTGAACAGGTATCTGCTGAAGTAGACGGTGGTGTTGCTGAACAGCTTGTTGGAGAACTGATGGTTCCACCGCAACACGCTGGTGGTGTTACCCCACCGTAAGTTGCCGCCAAAGCTCTCCTCGTACTGGTTGCCACCCTGGTTATACCGCACATTCTCGCGGAAGTAAAAGTTGTCGTCGCCCATGTAGGCACTTAGATACAGCCTGTCCTTGGCCGACAGCCGGTAGTTTACCTTGCCGTTGAGGTCATAGAAGTAGTACCCTGCCACTCCCGATGACCCTCCCGGCGAGCGAAAGCCGGCGGCTATAATGGGACGGGCCAGTATATCGATGTAGGTGCGGCGTGCCGATATCAGGAAGGAAGCTTTATCCTTCACCAACGGCCCTTCCAGGGTAAGGCGGGAAGCTATGATGCCGATTGAGCCCTCCCCATGCAAGGCTTGGTTGTTGCCTTCCTTCATGTTGATCTCCAGTACTGATGACAAGCGGCCACCGTACCTTGCCGGAAACCCTCCTTTGATAAGAGTTACATTATTCAACGCATCGGCATTGAACACCGAAAAGAAACCAAACAGATGCGAAACGTTGTACACTGGCACGCCATCCAGCAAAATCAGGTTCTGATCGGGGCTACCACCACGTACAAACAGTCCCGAACCGCCTTCATTGCCACTTTGCACACCCGGCAACAATTGCAAGGCCTTCAGCACATCCACCTCGCCCATGAAGGCCGGCAGTTGCTTGATCTGCTGAATGGGCACGGTTACTGTACTCATGCTGGTTGACTCCTCGATGCGGCTCACCCGGGTTGACTGCACATCAACGGCAGCAAGGGTAATCTGCGATTGCAGCGACAGGTTGATGATGGTGTCCTTGTTGAGCAGAAAGGTGTCACTGTAAGGCTGATAGCCCACATAGGATGCAGTGAAGGCCACCTGACCTTCCGGTAAGGTAAGGGAAAAGAAACCGTAGTTGTTGGCCGCAGTACCTTTCAGGGAATAGGCATCATATACACTGGCTCCAATCAGCGATTCACCGGAGGATGCATCTTGCAGGTAGCCGCTGATGGTAAACTGCACCGGTTTCTGTGCCACCAGCAGCACGGGCAGACAGAATAGGCAGCACAGTAGGTAAAGTCGGTTCATTGGGTTGATTTGGCGGTCTAAATTTCACTCAAACTTTTGATGTGAATTGTTAAATGGTGAAAAATGAACTTGTGAATGTGCGGCTGGCTAACGGGACAATGAGGCAGACTACGCTGAACTTATGATGACGTATATTTTAAATTGCGTGCATTCTCCGATTCGACATACAAGGTAGAAAACCGGTATAACTAAAGGTCGATGCGGTTCTGCCAAAGTAGGCGCTGGACCACAAACTGCGGGGTGAAGCAGTCAGCATCCCACAACCGGCTATCGGAAAACTTAATCTGACATCACTACAGGCATAGCCATCAAAATGGCTAATTTAGCTGCTTATGCAGCGAATCCTGTTTTTCGTGATTGCTTTTGGCCTGCTGTTGCACGCACAGGGGCAGTCGAAAGCTACGATTACCGGTGTGGTGAGCGACACCAAGACGGGTGAGACACTTCCCGGGGTAAACGTGTTCATTCAAAGTACATCTTTCGGTGCAGCAACCGATATCGATGGAAAATATATGCTGTCTGACATCAACCCGGGTCAGTACAACATCGAATTCTCCTTCATCGGCTATGAGAAGAAGGTATTCACCGGTATCAAGTTGGAGGCGGGTAAAACGACAACGCTCAATGTGACGCTCGGCAGTTCCGTACTGACCTTCGATGCGGTTGTGGTGGTGGGCGACAAGCCGCTGGTAGACGTGGATGATCCAACCGGCACCCGGGAAATAGGCACCGATATATTGGAGGCGGCACCAACCGCACAGCTGCAGTCCATCCTGAACACGCAGGCCGGCATCATCCAAAACCCGGAAGGGATCACTATCCGTGGCGGACGAACCTATGAAACCGGCTTCTTCATCGACGGGGTAAGTGCTACCGACCCGTTGGCAGGCACAGGTTTTGGCCTCGACGTAGGAACCAACTCCATCGACAATGTGGAAATCACTACCAGTGGGGCTGATGCCTCCTTCGGAGATGCTACCGCCGGCGTGGTCAACACGGTTACCCGCTCCGGCGGTGAGGAG
Source organism: uncultured Chitinophagales bacterium (assembly GCA_964471795.1). Taxonomy (GTDB): domain Bacteria; phylum Bacteroidota; class Bacteroidia; order Chitinophagales; family S012-47; genus CAJXXO01. The sequence goes on from CAYYHM010000039.1 coordinate 20,330, forward strand.
TTTACCGTCAATGCCACCTACCAGCGGGACAACTTCGGCTTCAACCGTGACTGGCAGAGCAGCTTCAACCAGCAGACCTTCGAGTTGGGCATGGGAGGTCCGATTGGTTTCATTCATCCCAACAATGCCAACAAGGGCCTATCCTATTACACATCGCTGAATCTGTTCTTCACCGACGAGTTCATCAAGATACCGGCCAATCAGCTTCGTTCGTCCCTGTATCCGAATACGACCTTCTGGACGCCCTATCAGGACAACCGCTGGAGTGGCATGCTCAAGATGGACTATCAGATCTCGCCAAAGGAGAAGATTACGTTCAACTACC
>CAYYHM010000040.1:0-7058 GCA_964471795.1 uncultured Chitinophagales bacterium
CTTCTGGAGGTCTGCCTCCAACTCCTCGGGTGTCATCGCCGTTACGTCGAACACATACACCACCAGACTGGATTCGCGGATCTTCTCCAGCGTCTTGTGTACGCCTATCGCTTCAATCTTGTCTACCGCATCACGGATGCCGGCCGTATCGATCAGCCGGAACTGCAATCCGTCGATGTTGATCACCTCCTCGATGGTGTCGCGGGTGGTGCCCGGTATGTCGCTCACAATGGCCCGCTCCTCCTTCAACAGGGCGTTCAGCAGGGTAGACTTACCCGCATTCGGGCGCCCGGCAATCACGGTAGTCACGCCTTTCTTGATGACATTCCCCAGATGAAACGACCGGATCAGGGCGGCGATCACCTGCTGCAGACGCACAATCAGTGCGGTGAGTTGCGCACGATCGGCAAACGCTACATCTTCCTCACCAAAGTCGAGCTCCAGCTCCACCAGCGACGCGAAGTGGATCAGCTCTTCCCGCAGTTGTTTGATCTCGCTGGAGTAACCACCACGCATCTGCTGCAGCGCCGTGCGGTGTGCCGACGCCGACTCGCTGGCGATGAGGTCGGCTACCGCCTCCGCCTGACTTAGGTCCATCTTGCCATTGAGGAAGGCCCGAAGGGTAAACTCACCCGGCTTTGCCAGCTGTACACCCTGCCGCAGCAGTAATTCCAGCACCGATTGTAAGATATACGAAGAGCCATGGCAGGAAATCTCTGCCGTGTCCTCACCGGTATAGCTGCGTGGATTGCGGAACACCGTCACCAGCACCTCGTCCAGCACGGTGTCACCATCACGGATGGTTCCGAAGTGGGCAGTATGGCTGTCGGCCTCCGACAAACGCTTGCCCCGGAAAATCCTATCCATCACCGAAAAGGTGTCCGGCCCCGACACCCGTATGATGCCGATGGCTCCCTGGCCGGGTGGCGTGGCAATAGCAGCAATAGTGGCTCCCATGTTCATCATGGGCAAAGGTAGGGAGTAATACCACAGGAGAACAATGTCAGAATACGCTATGCGACGCTAACGAATTCGCCAGTACATGATTCCAAAAGACAATACAGAATGAAACAAACAATCAACCCACTACAAAATAGGTAGCGCCCAACACCCACGCACCAGCCTACCGGCAGGCACCCATCGCCCATCGACTATCGCAGTCCCTATCTCGCCTCGTACACCTGATTGAGGAAACTTACCAAATCCTTGTTGGTCACGATGCCAACCAGTTCACCATTGTCTACGATGGGAAGGGCTTCAAATCTTCTTTCAGCCAGAATCTCTGTCGCCTTGGAGATTGGGTCCTCACTGGTCAATACCACCGGGTTGGGTGTCATCCAGTCTTCTACCCGAAACACCTCATCAAGGTGATCCTTGGTGATGGTGCCGTTCTTGGCCAAGGTCTGCGCATAAGCCCGCATGATATCATGGTCGCTGATGATGCCTACCAGCACTTCACCATCCATCACCGGCAGGTGGCTGGCTTCATAGTCCATGAACAATTCCTGTACATCTGAAAACTTGGAGTTGATGTTGGCCACGATAACCTTCTTGGTCATCACATAGTAGATCGGGTTCTTCTTGTTGAGCAGTGACATGGATGCTAATTTGTCAGATTAGTAGTGGTAAGATTTCATTGATTCCGTAAAGGTAATACATAATCATGGCCATGAAAGGTAGCAAATGTCACCCGCTATTGTCAAAAGCCTATACCCAGCCGGAACACCATTCTGCGAAGTGTCAATATCCGCTCCCGCTCCGGAGCACCCCATTCTATGGGGTACGACTCGAAGCTATACAGCCGCTGTTGCATATACCCTGCTGATAGTTGCCACCAAACGTCGCCCCGTGTCTGGAACCGGATGCCCCCTCCGGCCTGCCAGTAGATGCCGCCTTTTTCTTCTACATATTCGTTGGCAGCATCTATCCAACGGAATCCATACCCGATGTCGCTGAAAGCAAATGGATAAGTGGAGCCCTTCACCGGCGTGGTTTCCAGCCGCACATACAGGGGAGTTACCGGCGATACGGAGGTGCCGAACACATCCATGCCTACCCCTAGTCCCGTACCCAGCCATTTCGACCATCTGTAACCCGTTACATTGTGCAGCGACAACCCCACGGCAGCATAGGTGCCACCATAACCCCAATAATCATTGTAGTAGCCGGTTCCTATGGGCAACCCGATGGTCGATACGTTGAAGAACCCTTTTTCCTGCATCGGCTGGCGTGTCTTTTTGTTTGTGGGCTGCCAGGTAACCTCCTCACGGGCTATGCGCAAGATCTCCTCACGGTCAAACACCCACACACTGCCTCCCATCACCATGATGCTCACCGGGTCGGCGTTCGGGTCGCTTTGCAATACGCCTCTGATGATGCTGCCATTGGTCAGGTACACCACATCTTCCTGAGGTGTCTGCGCCATGGCTTGTGTAACAAAGGAAAGGCAAAGCAGGAGGGCAACTACATATTTCATGGTATCGAATTTTTTTTCTGAGGCAACGGGTTGTACTATTGTGGCGTATTAGGGTAAAGCATTCCATTCAAACACCAGTTAAAAAAACGATCATGCAAATCCCATCACGCAATTTCTTCTGGCTGCTGGCAATCGCCGGCGTTCTGTTCCTTCAGGGTTGTCAGGATAAATGTAAGGAAACAGTTACCTATACCGCTTACATCCCTGTATTTATGACATACGACGAATTGCGGGATGCCGTTGCCTCAGAGGCTCCGCGCGATCTGAAAAATCCGGGTAAGATTTTCATCAAAGGAGATATTTTGCTGGTGAATGAGCTCATGAAGGGGGTACACATCATCGACAATTCCAATCCGGCCAATCCTGTCCCTGTCAGCTTCATCAACATCCCCGGGAATGTGGACATTGCCTTGCGTGGCAACTACCTGTATGCCGACAGCTACATGGATCTGGTAACCATCGATATCACCGATCCGACCAATGCGGTGGAAGTAGACCGGGAGTTGGACGCCCTTCCACCGAATACGGCTATCTGGCCTGATAGTGGCGTTGTGGTGGACTACCGGGAAGAGGTGATCACCCAAACCATGGACTGCAATGGGTTCTACTATCCTGAGGTGATCATGTTCGATCAGTCCTTTGGCGGGCTCACCAATGCAGGCGGCCCACGCCAGGTAAGCAGCACTTCGGGCGGCAGTGAAATGCCGGGTCTTGGCGGATCTATGGCCCGCTTCTCGCTGGTGAACGATTACCTGTACCTCATCGATATGCGGGATCTGCATGCGTATGACGTATCTACCAGCAGCAACCCCGAGCTGCGGAGTACACAGGATGTGGGTTTCAACATAGAGACCCTGTGGCACTACAACCTCAACCTGTTCATCGGTGCTACCAATGGCATGTACATCTACGAACTCAACGACCCGGCCAACCCCGATTATGCTTCGTTCTATGGCCATGTGAACAGCTGTGATCCTGTAGTGGTGAGCAACGACATTGCCTATGTAACATTGCGCAGCGGTACCCAATGCCAGGGATTCACCAATCAGCTGGAGGTAATCGATGTGTCCAATATCTTCAATCCTACCGTGCTGCATGTGTTCCCGATGCACAACCCACATGGGTTGGGTGTCGACAACAACGTGTTGTTCATCTGCGATAATGACCAAGGACTGAAGGTGTTCGACGCCACCGATCTGAGCCTGATCGGCCAGAAGATGATCGACCACATCACCAACATCACCACCTATGATGTGATTCCGATTCCGTGGACAAAACAGCTTATCCTTACCGGTCCCGATGGCATCTATCAGTTCGATTATACGAACCCTGCCGACCTGATTCAGTTGAGCCATTTGCCGGTAGTGCCATGATGCATACAGCCGAAAAGGCATGAATAACGGAGACGCGCAACCAATCGGAAGCTATCCTTATTCTGACTTCCGGAATGTACATAATGACAAAAAAAGAAGGCTGCCCGCAAGGCAGCCTTCTTCATTCGGTGCAATCGCCATCAATGAATGGCTATCAGCTTTTCCGGTTTGGTTTCTTTCTTGCTTACCTGTACCGGCAGGTCAATGATCAACACCCCATCCTTGTAGGTGGCATCGATCTTATCGGCCAATACGTTTACGGGTAGCTCAAAAGTCCGCTTGAAACTGCTGTAGCTGAATTCCTGGCGGGTGTACTTGCCTTTTTCTTCTTTCTTCTCTTCCTTCCTCTCTGCACTGATGGTGAGCCAGTTGCCCTCGACGCTGAGTTTGAAGTCTTCTTTGTGAAGACCAGGAGCCGCTACTTCTACATGGTAGCCGCCTTCATACTCTTTGATATTCACAGCCGGGGTTACGATCTTCTCTCTGGCGAACATAGGCCATCTATCGGTGAAGAATTCGTCGAAAAAGGTGGGGAATAGACGATCGGTGGATTTGATGAGTGACATAGGACCTCCTGAGTTTTGGTTTCATATACTACAACAGGAGATGTGGTAATCGGGTGCCCAAAGCAGGCATCATTTTCAGGGTTTCGGGAATATTATCGGTAAGCGTTTGGTCGGGTTGTCCGCTTCACCGGCAGGAGGGGTAAAAAAGAAAGAAGCCCGATTTCGGGCTTCTTCATCTATCGAGACGCCCTCACGAGGGCTGGTTGCTTTCGCTCTCGGTCCAGCTGTTTCAATTCTGCCAGCAATTGCTCGAATAATCTGGCGTTGTCCTGTATGATTCTGTCTATCCGATTCATGCGTTGCTTTTTCATAGTGGTAGTTTTACAGGGTTAACAGATATACCGTACTATTCAATCATCGTGCCAATTCAGGGCATGTAACTTGTTAAAGGATGATAAGAAATGTTAACACGAGAATGCAATCTGCCGGGTGAACAATCGTGCATCCCCGCCGTTGGTGGAGTCAGATGGAAAAAGAGGCGGTTTCTGCAAAGACTGAGTGACATAAGTCCCCGCAATACCGGCCTTCATTGCTTAATTTTACACCACAATTCATTCAACACATAACGCAGTACACATGTCCGACGCAGCCAAAATAATTCTGGAAGGGAAAGAGTATGAGTTACCGGTAGTAACCGGCTCGGAAAATGAGAAGGCCATAGATATCACCAAGTTGAGGGGTCTGAGTGGTCACATTACTTTAGACATCGGATATAAGAACACCGGAGCTACCCAAAGCGCCATCACATATCTGGATGGCGAAAACGGGATCCTCCAATACCGGGGATATCCTATAGAGCAACTGGCAGATAAGGCATCCTTTGTGGAAGTAGCCTACCTGCTGATACATGGAGAACTGCCTACACAATCTCAGTTAGATAAGTTTACCAACGATATCCGTCTGCACACCCTTGTGCACGAGGACATGAAGAAGTTCTTCGACGGATATCCATCCAATGCGCATCCCATGGGCCAGCTGGCCTCTATGGTGTGTGCCCTTTCCGCCTACTATCCCGGGTCTTTGAATCCCAACCGTAGTGGCGAAGAGGTGAATCTTACCATCGTGCGCTTGTTGGCAAAGATGCCGACACTGGTAAGCTGGATCTACAAGAAATCAGCCGGGCATCCGGTTATCTATCCAACCAACAACCTCGACTATGTATCCAACTTCATGAAGATGACGTTTGGACACAGAACCGAAGACTACATGGTAGACCCGGTTGTGGTGGATGCCATGAACAAGCTGTTGATTTTGCATGCCGACCATGAACAGAACTGTTCTACTTCCACCGTACGGATTGTAGGAAGCTCACAGGCCAACTTGTTTGCCTCTGTAGCTGCCGGCATTACTGCCCTGTGGGGGCCGCTGCATGGTGGCGCCAATCAGGCCGTAATTGAGATGCTGGAAGCCATCCGCAATGATGGCGGCAATATTGCCAAGTTTATCGACAAGGCGAAAGACAAGGACGATCCATTCCGCTTGATGGGATTCGGTCACCGGGTGTACAAGAACTTCGACCCAAGAGCCCGAATCATCAAGAAAGCAGCAGACGACGTACTCACCAGTCTGGGCATCAACGACCCCATCCTGGATATCGCCAAGGAAATCGAGCGCATCGCATTGGAAGATGACTACTTCGTAGAGCGTAAGTTGTATCCCAATGTCGATTTCTACTCCGGCATCATCTATCGGGCACTGGGCTTCCCGACAGACATGTTTACCGTGCTGTTTGCCCTTGGTCGCCTCCCCGGCTGGATTGCTCAGTGGAAAGAAATGCGCGACGAGAATCAGCCGATTGGCCGTCCACGCCAGGTATACACCGGCTATACCAAACGCGACTATGTTACTATCAACAACCGCAGTTGATAGACTCGAAACGAATAGGGAAACCCGGCTCACTGAGGCCGGGTTTTTTTATGCCCGGTTATAACAGTCCAGTGTATTGGTGGTTAGACCAGCGCAGCTTCCTTTCCTTCTTCTTTAGCACCCGCAAGGGGTGCGGCTACATTTCTGTCTTTCTTCCTCCGGCACCCGCAAGGGGTGCGGCTACACTATTCAACTCATTCCCTTCTCCTCTTCTTCCCTTATTCCCTGTCTAACTTTACCCTTTTTTCCTCCCCCTAACCCTCCCGAATGGCTCGGGACAGGCCTCTGAGACGGGGAATTGTCCCCAATAGCATCTACCTTGTGCAGCAGGATTTTACTGCCTAGCGCAGCAACCTTTAACCCTTTAACCCTTTAACCCTTTACCCCTTTACCCCTTTTTCCATTTATCCTCCGGCACCCGCAAGGGGTGCGGCTACACTATTCAACTCATTCCCTTCTCCTCTTCTTCCCTTATTCCCTGTCTAACTTTACCCTTTTTTCCTCCCCCTAACCCTCCCGAATGGCTCGGGACAGGCCTCAAAGGGGGAATCGTCCCCCAGAAGCATTAGCCCTAAGTAGCAGGATTTTACTCCTTAGCGCAGCTGCCTTTAAACCTTTAAACCTTTAAACCTTTAACCCTTTAACCCTTAACCCTTAACCCTTTTACCCATTTACCCACTCACCCACTTACTCATTCCCTATCTACCCCTTTCTCCTCATTTCGGAACTGCATGTCATGCAACTTGCGATAATGACCATCACGGGCCAGTAGCTCCT
>CAYYHM010000040.1:7158-20424 GCA_964471795.1 uncultured Chitinophagales bacterium
CGGAACTGCATGTCATGCAACTTGCGATAATGACCATCACGGGCCAGTAGCTCCTCGTGGTTGCCCATCTCCACAACCTGCCCTTTTTCCAGCACCATGATCTTGTCGGCTTGCTGTATGGTACTTAGGCGGTGTGCGATGATGATGGACGTCCTGTTGGTGACCAACTTGCCGATGGCCTGCTGAATGAGCATTTCCGATTCCCTGTCGATGTTGGAGGTGGCCTCATCCAGTATCAGGATGGCCGGGTTGTACACCAGTGTGCGGATGAAGGAGATCAACTGGCGCTGTCCCTGACTGAGTGTACCCCCTCTTTCCATCACATTGAAATCATAGTCGCCCGGCAGCTTCATAATAAAGTCATGGATGCCACAAACCTTGGCCGCAGCAACTACTTCCTTCCGCGTCATTTGTCGGTTGCGAAGCGTGATGTTCTCCAGGATGGTGCCGCTAAACAGGAATACATCCTGCAACACGTTACCTATCTGACTGCGCAGCCCATGCAGGTCATAGTCCTGTATGCGCATACCATCAATCAATATGTCGCCCTGCTGTATGTCATAGAACCGGTTCAGGATGTTGATGGTAGAGGTTTTCCCCGATCCAGTAGGCCCTACAATGGCCATGGTTTCGCCGGGCAGCAACTCGAAGTTGATGTCCTTCAGCACAAAGTTGTCGCCCTCATAGGCAAACCATACATGTTTGAATTGTATGTGCCCCTGCAGCCGTTCAGGCACAACCGTTCCCTTGTTCTCGATGCTGTCCTGCCGATCCAGCAGTTGAAACACGCGTTCTGCAGCTACCAGCCCCATCTGCAGGGTGTTGAACTTGTCTGCCAGCATGCGTACCGGCCGGAACAACAGGTTGAGGTATAGTATGAAGGCGATGAGTGTGCCCAGGGAGGTCTGATCCTTGATGACATTGTTGGCACCATACCACACCATGAGTCCTATGGCTGCTGCTGTAATGACTTCCACAACCGGAAAGAACACCGAATAAGCCCAAATAGCATTGATGTTGGCTTTCCGATAACTGGCGTTGATGGCCTTGAATTTCTCCATCTCCTGCTCTTCTGCATGGAATAGTTGCACCACCTTCATGCCGGAAATATGCTCCTGCAGAAAAGCATTCATTTTGCTCACGGCATTTCGCACCGTCTGATACGACTTCTTGACACTTTCCTTGAACAGGTAGGTGGCCAGAATGAGGATGGGAAAAACCGCCAGACTGACCAGCGTTAGCTGCCAGTCGCTTACGAACATGAATGCTACTATCGCTATGATGGACAGGATGTCTGCCACGATAGTGATGATGCCCTCCGCAAAGATGTCGTTGATGGTTTCTACATCATTGATGGTGCGTGTGGTGCTGGTGCCAATAGGAGTCTTATCGAAATATTGCAACCGCAGGTTGGTGACATGGTCGAACACCCGAATCCGCAGATTGCGGATGATACTTTGTCCCAGCCACCGGGTCACATATATGAAGAAGTACCGAAAGGCTGTTTCCGCCAGCAGTAAGGCAATCAGCAGCAGGGTCATTTCCAGTAGTCCCTGGATGAGTTCAGGGGTGCCCGGCAGGATGAAGGAGTCTACGGTTACCTCTATCAGGTAGGGTCTTGCCGGCGATAGCACTGCCAGCACTACCGATAACAGACTGGCCCAGATAAGCCTTGTCTTGTAGGGCTTTGCCAAGGAAAGCACCCGCCACAAAATCCGTACATCGTACCCTTTAGCCACTATTGGTTCAAATATGGGTAGGTTACCCTCGTTAAATACAATCCATGCGGCGGTAATGATAAGTTGATGCGCATGGGCTTTACCTCACGCAAGGCGTCTTCCAACTCGGTGGTGGTAAGTTTGTGTGTGCCAAGTAGTAGGAGGGCACCGGTGATGCGTCGTACCATGTTGTGCAGGAAGCGGTTTGCCGTGATGTGAAATACCAAACGCTTTCCCGGCTGAATGGTTTCCCAATAGGCTTCAGACAGGTAACACAACGTGTTGGATACATCCGGATTCCGGCGGCTGAGTGGCGCAAAATCATGGTATTTCATCAGGATGGTGATCGCTTCTTCCATTACAGACAGGTCAGGTATGCCATACGGGAAGTGATAGCTCCTATCTGATAGAAAAGGGTCTTTCTCCAGATGCACAAAGTACTGATAGCTGCGGCTGATAGCATCAAACCGTGCATGCGCCTCCTCAGGCACACTAATCACCTTTTTGATGATGATATCCTCCGGCAGCATTTTGTTGAGCTTGTAGGCAAGCGATTCATCAGCCGGTATGGGTAAATCCACGTGGGCATAGGTTTGCATGGCATGCACGCCGGCATCGGTTCGGCCGGCACCGGTTATCGGTAGATGCATATTGTACAGGCGCGACAACACTCCCTCAATGACCTCCTGAACAGCAGTCTGGTCAGGTTGTATCTGCCAGCCCGCATAGTTGCGTCCATTATAGGCTATTTCCAAAAAGTACCTCAATGATTCTCCTTCATTTTAGTCCGGCATTGGCAAACCTGATCGGTGTAACCTTTGCCGGTGGTGCCACAGGTCATACCTGTGTGTTTTGTTGAAACTTCTTCGTCTGATTGCCCCTCAGCAGGCGGGCCAGCCAGTCTATCTTACTTCTTGCCCTTCCGTAGTCGAATCTTGATTCATGTCCTGTCAACTGTAAATGATCAACCCTCATACGGAAAACTTGAGCTGCCGACATGGTGTGGCATCACTTACACCTTCTCATAAATAATCGCGGCACCCTGCCCTACACCGATACACATGGTAGCCAGACCATACCGTACTTCCGGCCTGCGGTGCATTTCGTACAGCAGGGTAGTGCTGATGCGGGCACCTGAGCAGCCCAGGGGATGACCGAGTGCGATGGCGCCGCCGTTTACATTCACGATGTCGGGGTTGAGTCCCAGATCTTGTATGCAGGCGATGGATTGTGACGCAAAGGCCTCATTCAACTCTACCAGGCCCAGATCCGCCACCGTAAGGCCTGCACGAGCCAATGCCTTTTGGGTGGCAGGTACGGGTCCGATCCCCATGGTGTCGGGCGATACGCCGGCCACAGCCATACTCTTGATGCGGGCGAGCGGCGACAAGCCATGCCTGTTGACATAGTCTTCGCTGACCACCAGCAAAGCCGCCGCACCGTCATTTACCCCGCTGGAGTTTCCTGCCGTAACTGTGCCCTGCTCTCGGAATGCCGGCTTCAGTTTCGCCAGAATGTCCACCGGAGAAAGTCGCGGGTGCTCATCAGTGTCTACCACTATCGGATCACCCTTGCGCTGTGGAATGGCCACCGGCATCAATTCGTCACTAAACCTACCGGACTGATGTGCCTGCTGGTATTTCCATTGCGACTGATAGGCAAACCGGTCCTGCTCCTCACGGGAGATCTTCCATTGATCAGCGACATTCTCGGCGGTCTCGCCCATGGAGTAGGGATAATACATGTCTGCGAGCCGCGGATTGATGAACCGCCAGCCTATCGTTGTATCGTACATCTCTGCCGACCTGTCATAGGCAGATTCTGCCTTCTTCAGCACAAATGGGGCCCTGCTCATGCTTTCAACACCACCGGCAACATATACGTCGCCGTCGCCATGGTAGATGGCCCTGGCAGCATCCATGATCGCCTGCAGCCCCGATGCACACAGCCGGTTCACCGTAACACCTGCCGTGGTAATGGGCAGGCCGGCCAGCAGCAGCGCCATGCGCGCCACATTGCGGTTGTCCTCTCCGGCCTGATTCGCAGCACCAAATACTACATCCTCGATCTCCGCAGGATTCAGGAATGCCTGATTGCGGTGCATCAACTCCTTGATCACCATGGCAGCCAGATCGTCCGGACGAATACCACTGAGACCTCCCCCATATTTGCCGATAGGCGTACGTATGGCATCTACGATATAAGCCTGCTGCATGAGCATACGATTTACTGGTGAAACAATACTTTTGCAAAAGTAATGGTTCTGCCATCGTGTGGCCATTACCTCAACCTCATCTGCCATGATTCAACGTATTCAGACTGTTTATTTGCTGGGAGCTGCCATATTGATGGCCTTATTGCTGTTGCTGCCATTGGCCTCTATCGCTACTGAAGGGTCAACCGAACTCACATCCTTGACGGTGGCGGACTTTCCGTTACAGATTATCGGAGTCGGTATACTGACCGCCGGGCTCGTATTGTCCGTGTTCCTGTTTCAGAACCGTAGTCGCCAGATCGGTGCAATTCAGGTGTTGATGGTGCTGTCTGTAGCCTTGATGGGATGGATGGCCTTCGTGCTGTTTCAGGAAAAAAACGCAGTAGCCGAATCACAGGTGTTTGCTTTCAAGGTGGGTGCCGTATTGCCTTTCCTGTCGCTGGTGCTGCAGTTTATGGCACTCAGCAAGGTGCGCCGCGACCATCGGTTGGTGAGGAGTATGGATCGGCTGCGGTAAGCAAATCACATCAGCAGTCCTGCCATTCGGTGGCGCCACTGCTGCCATGTTGCAGCCGGGTATAGGCCTTTTCAATCTGCCGCTCAATGATCATGCGGGCCACAATCCGTTCAGGCGCTTCCCCTTCTGTGGATCCCAGGGCTTGTAGCAAGTCACGCTCAGGCACATCAATCCGGTACAATATCCACTTCAGCCGCTCAATGTTGTTGTCGATGAGGTACTTCACCTGATGTGTCAGTACAAACAACAGACGATCCATCACTTCCTGGTCACTACAGGTGGCCAAACCGGTCTTCCCCTCATCCAGCTCAAAAGTGTCTGTAATGAATTGTCCGGCCAATCGGATGGCAGCAGGTGTCATACGATAAAGATACGGCACTGCTGATTGACTGTGTCAGGCTGTGGGGAGTCCTCCGAACTTCCTATCCTCGATGCCCAGCCCGAACAAGGCAAAATCAAACCGTACCGGGTCATTGGCATCCAGTTCCCGCAGCGCCTCCGTCAGCTCCAGCGCCGTTTCCCAGTCGGTCTGTTTTCTGCTGATCAGCCCCAGCTCCCTGGCAATCCTGTTGACGTGCGTATCTATGGGGCACACCAGCTGATCGGGCCGGATTCGGTTCCACAGGCCAAAGTCCACACCACGGTCGTCCTTTCGTACCATCCACCGCAAGAACATGTTCAACCGTTTGCAGGTGCTTTTCCGCAGTGGCGTAGGCACATGCTTGCGTGTCCTGTCCGGCGCGTCGGGCAAGGAGAAGAAGTAGTTATGGAAGCCGATAAGTGCGGGGCCTACATGCTCATCAATCGGGTCGGTGTAGCGGGCAAATGCATCTTCCAGCGAAGCCTTATGGCTGTAATGGTGCTTGAAGAACTGGATGAAATACAGCAGATCGGTGGCGTTGAACGTGCGGTGCGCAAAGTGCACCAGCCGCGCCAGATCCTTTTCCCGGTGGTTCATCACAAAGTCGTGCGGCGCACCCTCCATCAGGGTGATGAGCTCGCTGCTCTTGTTGAGGATGGTGGTTCTGTTTCCCCACGAGAAAGTCGCTGCCAGCAGCCCCATGATCTCTATATCCTCCTGCTTGGAGAAGCGGTGTGGAATGGAAACCGGATCGTTGGGGATGAACCCCTGTTGATTGTACTGCAAGTATTTCTGCTCCAGAAAGGTGTGCAATGTTTCCATGATGCAAAGGTAAGCGGTGGTTCTGCTACTTTTGTGGCCATCATGCACGTTGCCCTGATTCATACCCGGCTGAAGCGGGCCGGTGGCCTGGAGAGCCGACTCGTCAACTACGCCGATTGGCTGGTACGGCACGGACATGAGGTCACCATGATCATCGGGCGCGATTATGGCGATGTGCCCCATCCGTCGGGAGTTCGCATCATAAACCTGGGGCTTCGGCACGTGCCCAAGCCAGTGCGGGAATGGGCCTTTGCCAATCGGGTAGCGCATCACCTCAAGATCCACCGGTACGACAAGACCATAGCGCTCAGTCGCACCCCAGGGGCCGATGCCATCATCTGTCCCGGCACCCACAAAGGGTACCTGCAGGCATTGGGGAAGCGGCCTGTCCTTCCCAAGGACTGGATAGACTTCCACCTGGAATACAAGGCCTATCGGTCTGCAAGCACCATCTTTGCAGCCAGCAGGAAAATGCGGGAAGAACTGTTACAACACTATAGGATAGACCCCTCCCGCATCCGCGTGTTGTATCCACCTACTGCAGCAGGGCAGTTTCAGGCAATTGATCACAACGAGCGTGAGGCACTGCGAAGCAGGTGGCAGCTGCCTGAAGACAAGAAAGTGTTGCTGTTTGTCTCTTACAGTCACTATCGGAAGGGGCTTGATGTGTTGCTGGCAGCGATGAAGCGACTCGCTGAAGAGCCCATTCATCTCGCCATCGCCGGTGTGCCGGTAAAGGAGTCATTGCCGCCCAATGCTACCTATCTGGGTTATGTAAAAGATATGGCCTCGTTATATGCCGCCGTTGGTGGTCTGGCTCATCCTGCCCGATATGAGCCTTATGGGCAGATAATAACCGAGTGTCTGCAGATGCGCAAGCCGGTGTTGGTATCCGGGCAAACCGGAGCGGGAGAATTGCTGTGCCCGGAAGATGGACGAATCGTAACGCCCAATACACCCGCAGCGTGGCAGCAGGCTATTGTGGCATGGAGTCGACAGGTATGGCAAGTGCCTCCGGATTTTATCGGCCGAAATCACATCAGCATGGATGACCACATGTCCGCATTGCTGGGGTAGCAGCTACAGGGAGGCATGTGGACTGTTGCGCTGATGGTAGCGCATGGCCCGTACCGACAGAACGGCACCCACTATCAGCGAGGCAAAAGCGCCCAAAACGATGCCCGGGATCACCTGCTGCATTAGGAAGAAATCATAGGCTCCATGAAAAAGCGTGGCTGCCAGCACACCGATCAGCAGCCAAAGGCCACCACCACCTTCGGCAAACTTGGCCTTGCCGGCATAGTATCCCATCAGGATGGCGAAGGTGGCATGTGCCGGAATGGCCGTAACGGCGCGCCAGCCTCCTACATATACCGACTCGGCAAAGGAGGGCTGCCCGAATACGTACAACAGGTTCTCCAGTGCAGCAAAGCCCATGCCTACCATCATGGTGTACATGATGCCGTCGTAGGGCTCGTCAAACGCTTTTCTTCGGTACAGAAACAGCCGCATCATCAGGAATTTGGCCATCTCCTCCGATAGGGCTACAGTGATAAAGGCATACAGGAAGGAGCCTGTAAGCGTGGCGTGGTTGTCAGGAAAGATGCCGGATAGGAATCCGGAGAAAATCAATGCCGGGATCACGCTCAGCACACCCAGCAGGAAAGCGGCTATGAGCATGCGCAGCGGCTCCTTGTCATAGCGGTCGTTGAAGTACACATATGTAGTGTACACTACCACCGGAACCAACGACAATGCCAGCAGGCTCCACATGGTTATACGTTGTCTAGTGCCTGAGCCAGGTCAGCAATCAGGTCGTCGGCATGTTCTATGCCCACACTCAGGCGTATCAGCGAATCTGTAACGCCTGCCTTCTCCCTGTCTGCCGGTGGAATGGATGCGTGTGTCATCGATGCCGGATGTCCGATCAGCGATTCAACTCCACCCAACGACTCTGCCAGGCTGAACAGCTGTGTGCCACTCAACACCTTCAGGGCATCTGAAAAGCGATTCCCCTTGAGGGAGAAGCTAACCATGCCGCCGAAATCGCGCATTTGTTTGGCTGCAACATCATGGTTGGGATGGTCGGTGAAGCCCGGCCACAATACATGCGACACCTTGGGGTGTGCCCGCAGCCATTCCGCCACCTTACGGCCATTGTGGCAATGGCGATCCATGCGTACGTGCAGTGTCTTTATACCCCGCAACACCAGAAAACAGTCCTGCGGTCCGGGGGTAGCTCCGCAGCTGTTCTGCAGGAAAGCAAGCCGCTCTACCAGGGCATCATTTTTTACTACCAGCAGACCAAGCACCACATCGCTGTGTCCACCCAGGTATTTGGTGGCACTGTGCAACACTATGTCCGCACCCAATGACAGCGGCTGTTGCAGGTAGGGCGAGGCAAAGGTGTTGTCTACTACTACAATGATATCCTTACCCGTAGCGAGGGCTGCCATAGCCTGTATGTCGATGATTTTCAGTGTCGGATTGGTGGGTGTTTCAATCCAGATCATGCGGGTACGGTCATTGATCAAAGCCGCTACCCGCTCTGCATCATCCATCTCCGTAAAGTGGAACTTGATGCCATACGGCTCGAAAACCTTGGTAAAAATCCGGTAAGTGCCTCCGTACAGGTCATTCGTAGCAATCACCTCGTCGCCGGGTTGCAGTAATTTGATCACTGCATCCACGGCACCCAGTCCACTGCTGAAGGCAAGGCCATGCGTACCACCTTCCAGTGCCGCAATGTTCTGTTGCAAAGCGTGGCGGGTAGGGTTCTGTGTGCGGGCGTATTCATACCCCTTGTGTTTGCCGGGTGCTTCCTGCACGTAGGTAGACGTCTGGAAGATCGGTGTCATGATGGCTCCTGTGGATGGATCGGGCTCCAAACCGGCGTGAATGGTCTTCGTTTCGAAGTGTATGTCTTTATGGCTCATGTTCTTTGGCTTGTTGTTACTTGAATCGATGCACTACCATGCCACTGCGCAACTTGGGTTCAAACCAGGTGCTCTTGGGAGGCATCACCATACCTGCGTCTGCAATGCGCATCAACTCCTCAATGCTAACCGGGAATAGGGAGAAGGCGACAGCCATCTCACCACTGTTTACCCGTTTCTCCAACTCCGACAAGCCGCGAATGCCACCTACAAAGTCGATCCGTTCGTCAGTGCGAGGATCCTGAATGCCCAGGATGGCATCCAAGATGTTTTTCTGCAGGATGGATACATCGAGTGTGTCAACCGGATCATCGTCCGGATAGGTGCCCAGCTTAGCTTCCAGCTGATACCATTGACCATCCAGGTACATGCCAAAGTAGTGTCTGGCAGCGGGATGGTAGGCTTCAGGCACTTCCTTCAGGTGGAATTGCTGCTGCACAGCCACCAGGAAAGCATCCTTCGACAGACTGTTCAGATCTTTTACCACCCGGTTGTAGTCGATGATGTTGAGCTGGCTGGCCGGGAACAACACACTCAGGAAGAAGTTGAAGCTTTCCTCGCCACTATGGAGGCCTGTTTCTTCCCGTAGCCGCAGCCCAACCTTGGCCGATGAGGCCGCTCGGTGATGCCCGTCGGCAATATAGCTGGCGTCAACCTCGGTAGCGAACAGGTTGGTTAGCTGGTCTATCACGTCCTGATCATAGATGGGCCATAGTACGTGGCGAACACCATCATCTGCCACAAAATCCACGGCAGGAGCAGTGGCGGTGACCGATTCTACGATCGTATCAATGGCAGGCACATCCCGGTAGGTTAGGAATACGGGTCCGGAATGGATGCCTGTGGTATACATATGGTCTATCCGGTCCTGCTCTTTCTTGGGGCGGGTGTATTCGTGCTTCTTGATGATGTCGGCAAAGTAATCTTCGATGCTGGAGGCTGCCACAATGCCGGTTTGCCGAAACTGCTTCCACTCCTGACGGTAGGCATACAGCAGAGGCTTCTCGTCCTGCTGCAGAATGCCATCCTGCAACAGTTGGTAGAAATTGTTGCGGGCTTGCTGATACACCTCTGGGCTATACAGGTCGGTGTCTTCCGGCAGGGTGATTTCGGACTTCACGACGCGAAGGAAGGAGAAGTGATTGCCTTCAGCTTCCACCCTGGCTTCTTCGGAGCTCAACACATCATATGGTTTGGAGGCTACTTGCTTCGCAAACTCCGGTTTGGGCCTGATGCCGGCAAATGCTTTGATTTTTACCATGATCTAGGTGGTTGTTGTGGTCTGTTCACTAAGATTGAAAGAACTCGATGAGTGTCGTGGCCATCTCCTGCCATACCCGCTCTTGAGCTTCTACCGTAGAAGCACCGATGTGCGGTGTAACCGACACTTTGGGATGGGTAAGGATGTCTTGCCGGGGCAGTGGCTCATTGTCGAACACGTCGATGCCGGCATAGGCAATGGTGCCATTGTTGAGGGCTTCCAGCATGGCATCTTCATCTACCACACCTCCTCGGGAGGCATTGATCAGGAACACACCTTTCTTCATTTGGGCAAAGTGCTCCTGCCGGATGAACGTGCCTGATTCCTTATTATAGGGTACATGAATGGTGATGAAGTCGCTTTCGGATAACACCTCTTCCAGCGAAGCAATACCGGTTTTGATGACAATGGAAGCATTCTTGATGCGGACGAATTCCATCTCGATGCTAACGGAGCGCTTGGCAATCAGGTCGTAGGGGATGATGTTCATGCCCAGGCCGAGCGCCATGCGTGCTACTGCCTGTCCGATGCGACCAAATCCGATGATACCCAGGTTCTTGCCTTGCAGCTCGATGCCCTGCGCATAGGCTTTCTTCAACCCGTTGAAGTTGGTATGACCTTCAACCGGCATTTTTCGATTGCTATCGTGCAGAAAGCGGGCGCCGGTAAACATATGGGCAAACACCAGCTCGGCAACCGACTGTGAGGAAGCACCGGGGGTGTTTACCACCTCGATACCCTGCGACAGGGCGGCCGATACATCGATATTGTCGAGGCCAACGCCACCTCTGCCGATGAGTTTGATGCGGGTCATACCGCTAATCAGTTCTTTGGTGACTTTGGTGGCACTTCTTACCAGTAGTGCGTCATAATTATTGATTACCGAAGGAAGCGTGGCAGCGTCGTAAGAGGTGTCGTCCACCACAAATCCGTTTTCCTGCAGGTATTGCTTACCACTCAGGGAGATGCCATCGTTAGCTAATATCTTGATCATGTCGGGATGTGTCGTTTTAGTTTAGGCAAATTGTTGTTCAAAGT
Source organism: uncultured Chitinophagales bacterium (assembly GCA_964471795.1). Classification (GTDB taxonomy): domain Bacteria; phylum Bacteroidota; class Bacteroidia; order Chitinophagales; family S012-47; genus CAJXXO01. Next base: position 18,027 of record CAYYHM010000040.1, read on the forward strand.
CTTTCATTACATCTGTCAGCAGCTGCACACTGGAAATGTCCAGGGCATTGTAGAGAGAAGCCCGGAAGCCACCCACGGAGCGGTGTCCTTTGAGTCCCATGAGGCCATTTTCGCTGCAGCGCTTCAGGAAGGCCTCTTCCAGTTGTGGGTCGTTCAGCAGGAAGGTGGCATTCATCCTGCTTCTGTCTTCGCTGGCCGTAGTGCCGGTAAAGAGACTGTTGCGGTCGATTTCGGTGTACAGCAGTTGCGCCTTGGCTTCATTGCGGGAAGCCATGGCAGTTAGTCCACCCATTTCCTTGATCCACCGCAGGGTAAGCATAGACACATAAACGGCAAATACAGGCGGTGTGTTGAACATGGACTCGTTATCGATATGAGTCTGATAGTTCATCATGGTAGGCATGGTCCGGCCGGTTTTTCCGAGCGCATCTTTTTTTACGATAACAACTGTTGTACCTGCCGGTCCGAGGTTTTTTTGTGCCCCTGCATATATAAGAGTAAAGTTGTTGGCCTGGAAGGGGTGGCTCAGGAAGTCGGACGACATGTCCGCCACCACCGGTACGCCGCTGGCGATGGCCGGCGCCACAAAGGCATCGATGTCCTGCACTTGTGTTCCATATATAGTATTGTTGGAAGTGAAATGCATGTAGGCATAGTCCGGCGATACGGCATAGTCCTTAGGAATATGGTTGTATTTGTCGGCGGCTGAGGAGGCGATGATATCGGATTGGCCGAACAGGGCAGCCTCTTTGGCTGCTTTCTTGGCCCAGCTGCCGGTGTCGTGGTAGGCAGCTTTTCCGTTTTGTGGCAGCAGATTCTGTGGCACCATGGTAAACTGCAGGCTGGCTCCACCCTGCAGGAAGAGCACTTCATAGTCGTCACCGATCCCCAGCAGTTCTTTGGTGAGGGCGCATGCTTCGTCCATTACGGCGATAAATTCTTTGCTGCGGTGAGATATTTCAATAAGAGACAAGCCGGTATTGGCAAAGTTATGGAGTGCCTCAGCGGCTTGTTGCAGCACAGATGCAGGCAGAATAGCTGGTCCGGCGAAGAAATTATGTTTTTTCATGGCTGATTTTATAAGGTTTGTCAATGGGGTTGTAAAGCTACTTTGAAATAGAGGGCTTGCCAAATGGTTGGAAAACAGGGGACTATTTTTTGGGCAGATTTTTTCCGGATTTTTTTGGTGAGGGCTTGTGTGATTGGAGAAAACGTTTCTATCTTTGACATCCCAAATCGCAAGAGGGGTTAAGTTCTTTACAAGGTGAGTTTTGAACAGTGCTGAGGACGAAAAATTTTTTTTCTCAACAAGTTTGGAAAGTTCAAAAATCGAGTTAACTTTGTGCCCGCTTTCAGCATGAGAGCACAATAGACGCAAGTCGCAAAGTTCTTTGAAGTAATGGTAGATAGCAGCGTAAGAATCTGGTAAGGCTCAAATCAATTATCTCTTTCAACAACGGAGAGTTTGATCCTGGCTCAGGATGAACGCTAGCGGCAGGCTTAATACATGCAAGTCGAACGGTAACTTTCCTTCGGGGAAGCTAGAGTGGCGAACGGGTGCGTAACACGTACGCAACTTACCCGCATCAGGAGAATAGCCCCGGGAAACTGGGATTAATACTCCATAGTATTATGAGGAGGCATCTCTTTATAATTAAAGCTTTTGTGGATGCGGATGGGCGTGCGGCCTATTAGCTAGTTGGTAGGGTAACGGCCTACCAAGGCGACGATAGGTAGGGGACGTGAGAGCGTGGTCCCCCACACGGGCACTGAGACACGGGCCCGACTCCTACGGGAGGCAGCAGTAAGGAATATTGGTCAATGGACGAAAGTCTGAACCAGCCATGCCGCGTGCAGGATGAAGGCCCTCTGGGTTGTAAACTGCTTTTCTCAGGGAAGAAACCTCTGGATTTATCCGGAGCTGACGGTACCTGAGGAATAAGCACCGGCTAACTCCGTGCCAGCAGCCGCGGTAATACGGAGGGTGCAAGCGTTATCCGGATTCACTGGGTTTAAAGGGTGCGTAGGTGGACTAGTAAGTCAGAGGTGAAAGCCCCGAGCTCAACTTGGGAATTGCCTTTGATACTGCTTGTCTTGAATGTAGTTGAAGTAGGCGGAATGAGTCGTGTAGCGGTGAAATGCATAGATATGACTCAGAACACCAATTGCGAAGGCAGCTTACTAAACTATTATTGACGCTGAGGCACGAAAGCGTGGGGAGCGAACAGGATTAGATACCCTGGTAGTCCACGCCCTAAACGATGCTTACTCGTTGTTTGGACGGAAGTTTGAGCGACCAAGGGAAACCGATAAGTAAGCCACCTGGGGAGTACGCTCGCAAGAGTGAAACTCAAAGGAATTGACGGGGGTCCGCACAAGCGGTGGAGCATGTGGTTTA
>CAYYHM010000041.1:0-2267 GCA_964471795.1 uncultured Chitinophagales bacterium
CTGGTAAAAGGCAAGGAAATTGCCATCGAAGGTAAACTTACCAGCCGCAACTGGGAGGACAAGGATGGCATCAAGCGAACCACCACCGAGATCATCATCAACGAAATCCTGATGTTATCGAATGGCCAGAAGGATTGAGGAAACCGATGGAATGCCCCGCATCAACCTGATACCTCCTTTAGTATTCCTTTCCCCCGGAACTGTCCGTCAATACCGACGGGCAGTTCTTCATTTACCCAGGGAATCTACAGCCTGCATCAGGAAAGGAAGGCCTTCTCCTGCCAATTCAGGTCATTCAACAATCCTACTACTGTGTCTGCCATAGCCATTTCACTGGCTGCATAACTGACCACCGATTCAACACCCTTGGTACGCAATGCCTCTGCGGTGGGTGAGCCAATGGCTACAAAATACCGGGGTAGCTGCTTTGGCGGAGACTGGAAATAAGCTTGTACATTCAGCGGACTGGTCATTACGGCAACGTCACAATCCGGCAAAGCAGCATCCGGAGCCGGTTCGTTTTCATATACTGACCAGTTGATACTGGTGATTGTATCCGGTAGTGCCGCTTGTACGGATTGCCTGCTGTTGGTTGCACCGGGAAACAAGATAGTGGTGTTAGGATGATGGGTAGCCAGCCATTGCGCAACAGTGTTGGCCTCTCCATCGCCGGTAAATACGGGGATGACACCACCTTCGAGCAACACCTGGGCTGTACCGGGCCCGATGGCTACAACCCGATAATTTTTCTGTTGTAAGAAGGGCAAAGCATAGCGGGCACCGTTGCGACTGCTGCAGACAACTACATCTGCTGCCGGTATTGCTTGCACTTGAACAGGTGTAATCCGAACCAGCGATTGACCAAATACCTGCATCCCCCATGCTCCGAGTAGCTTGCTAAAAAGGCTGTCACTTTCCTGATGCCTTGATATGAATACACGAAATGGCTGCTGCGGCCCGCGTAACAACTGCACCACCCTTGTAGACATTACCTCCACATCAGTACCCTGCATCACCAACCTTCTGGGCACTGCGGTTGCATGCTCTGCCAAAGCGGCCCATAGGCATAGCTTGCCTTCAACCTGCTCGGCATATAACCCCAGTGGAATTTGACAACCTCCATCGCTGAGTGCAAGTGTACGTCGCTCCAGATGGTTCAATAGCGCCCCCTCTCGATGATGAATTGCACCAACAGCCTCCTGCAGGCGCACATCGTTCTCACGAATCTGATAGGCCAATACGCCTTGTGCAGGCGCAGGTATGAGCATGTGCGGATCGACGGTATGTACATGCAAGCCGGTAACATCTGCGCCAATACGATCCATACCGGCACGTGCCAGCAGAATGGCATCGAAATTCCCGTCACGAAGTTTCTGAATGCGTGTAGGCACATTGCCTCGGATGTCGGCCAGCTGAATATCCGGGCGAAGAAGTAATAGCTGCGCTTTTCGCCTGGCACTGGACGTACCAACAACTGCGTTTTGGATCAACCCAAATGGCTGACACAAATCAACCGCTCTAGGGTGAACCAACAAGACATCAGCAGGATGGGCCCGGCTGGAAATACCGGCAATCATGAGGCCTGCAGGCTGCTCCGATGGCATATCCTTGTAACTGTGCACAGCCAAATCGATGGAACCATCCAGCAAGGCCTCCTCCAATTCCTTGGTAAAGAAGCCCTTACCCTCCATCTTGTCAAAACTCAGGTGCTGAATGCGGTCACCTTGTGTCTTGATGATGGTGATTGATACAGTGTACCCTGCCTTTTCCAGCAGATCTTTGGTGTAGTGTGCCTGCCATAAGGCCAGATCACTCCCTCGAGTACCTATAGTGATGTGTGCAGACAAAAGCGATATTTGTCACAAAGGTGCGAAAATCAGCGCAAGGCGGTGCGTGCCTTGGCATAGGGAATACCGATGAACTTCTTCTCCATGTAATCGAGCACCTTTTCCATAACCTCTCTGCTGGCAGGATCCATGGCCTCAACCTCACGGGCGAAAACTGCTTCCAAGGCTCTTTGGCGAATGGCCTTTACCTCTTCCGGAACATCCTGCAGCATGCGCTCCAATTGCCGCTGTTGATACAACCGGTCAAAAGCAACCATTTCCTCACTGATGATATCGGCCACCCGATTCAGCTCCTGCTTGCGGAAATCCATGTTCTCTTGTGCCAAGGTGCGCAAGTACTCTACGTTGATATAGTCCACAGATGGCAGTTCTGCTACCTCAGGGGCTACATCACCGGGAACGGCCAAATCGACAATCAAT
>CAYYHM010000041.1:2367-9061 GCA_964471795.1 uncultured Chitinophagales bacterium
ATTGTAACGATTGTAAACTGATTCATTCCGTTGATGTGTTATGGCGTGTGCAAAGTTCTCGAATTGCCTACCGGCTTTGTCATTCCATTGTCATAATTCGGATAGAGTTTCCAGATTGAATGCTGAAACCGAAAGCTACCACGACGAACCGGAACTACTTATTCATTCAGCATATGCCGCTTCCTGCCACCTTATGCATATCGTCCTGTCAGGCGAACATATATTGTGTGATATGATTAATTTGATTGTCAGAATAGTGTGGCACAATCATGACAGATCAGTACCTGATCCTTGTGTATATGCCAGATTCAATCAGTGGAAGCAATTAGGGCGGGGTTCGATTACGGCCTTGTGTGATTCATTGCCTTTTCAACACCTGTCCACACTACCACTTGCTTGCGACAGAAATACACTATTTTTAGTGCCCTTATTGACACATCATGAAGCTATTTCTACCGGTAATTCTATGCCTGGTACTTCCCTTTACGCTTCATAGTCAATGCCCTTCGGGCACAGTGGCATCCAGCCAAAATCTGGTATTCAACGGCGATTTCAGCCTGGGCAATACCGGATTCACCTCGCAATACACCTATTGTAACACCAGCAACTGCCTGTGGCCAATTGCAACTTACGCTGTCGGTACAAATGCAGCCTTGTTCCATAATAATTTTGTCGGGTTTGACCATACCACCGGTAATGGCAACTTTATGATCGTGAATGGTTCCGGTACACCGAACACGAATGTATGGTGTCAAACCATTACCGTAACACCCAACACTACCTATCAATTTTCCACCTGGGTGCAAAGCTGTGTGACCAGCAGTCCGGCTATCCTTCAATTCAACATAAACGGTCAGGCAATCGGCCCGAATTTCACCGCCCCATCCTCCTTGTTTCTGTGGGAAGAGTTTTATGCTACCTGGAACAGTGGGTCGAACACAACAGCTGACATTTGTATTGTAAATCAGAACATCGCACAAAGCGGCAATGATTTTGGACTGGATGATATCGCCTTTTCGCCCTGTATTCCCTGCCAGATCCAACAACTGACTGCTTCCAACGATACCACAGTGTGCGAGAGTGAGCCGGTGCCACTCAACGCTACCGCCAATACAACAGTTACTTTTCAGTGGTCACCTCCCGGTGGACTTTCCAATGCCGGCATTGCCAACCCGATTGCCACACCGGGAACCTCAACCTCTTACATAGTAACTGCCACCGACCCGCTGGGTTGTCTGTTAAAAGATACCGTGAATATCACCATCGATCAGGGGCCTGACTTCGACTTACCTGTGATGGACACCATCTGTGCGGGTGACGACCTCTTGATGCCACTAACCACTACTGGCACCTACCAGTACCAGTGGTCACCGGCAACAGGACTAAGTTGTACTAACTGTGCGCAACCCACCATCAACATCACACAAACCACAACTTATTACGTAACAGTTACCAACACCAATGGCTGTACGCTTACAGATTCCATACGCATCAATGTAGCAGCACGTCCTGTTGTAGATGCCGGCCCTGACCGCATCATCTGTAACCTTCCTTTTACCCAACTGGCAGGCACATACAGCGACTCCACAGCCATGGGCACTGTAGTATGGTCGCCACCTACCGGCTTGTCGCATACCTTCATTCTCAACCCGGTGGCACGGCCTACCAACACCACCACCTATACGCTCACCATCGCCAATGCCTATGGCTGCACCTCCAGCGATACCGTGCGTGTCATCAGGTCAGTAGCTGTAGCGAATGCCGGTCCGGACACAACGATATGCCCGGGGCAGTCTACAGTAATCGGATCTCCGGCTGAGCCAAATACCACCTACCTGTGGGCGCCTGCCGGATCCTTGAACAACCCGGCGTTGGCACAACCTACGGCATCTCCTGCTTCCACTACTATGTATACCCTGACTGTTACGGATTCCAATGGATGCCAGGCTACCGACTTCGTGCGGGTTACCATCGGTACACGTCCTACAGTGACCGCCGGTGCGGACGTAACCATCTGTCCGGGTGGTAGCACTACCCTGCAAGCATCGGGTGCTACTACCTATCAGTGGCAGCCAGGCAATCAAACGGGCAGTAGCCTGATCGTAAATCCCTCCGCAACAACCGTCTACACAGTAACCGGCACCAACGCAGCAGGATGCAGCAACACCGATGAAGTCACCGTACTTGTTTCCCCCAATCCGTCACTCACGGTTTCTCCGGATCCTACTATCTGTGCAGGCGATACCACCTCACTGCTCGTATCCGGTGCAGTATCCTATGTTTGGTCGCCGGGTAACAACCTCAGCTGCACCACCTGTCCCAATCCGAAAGCTTACCCTGTGGCTAATGCTACCTACACGGTAATCGGCACAGATGCCAACGGTTGCAAAGACACGCAGACAGTGCAAGTGATCACGCAAAACGGGCCACCGATTACTACGAGTGCTGACGTAACCATTTGCCCGGGCGATACTACTTCCTTGTCAGTAAGCGGTGGCACCACCTACCTATGGGCGCCTGCCGGATCCTTGTCTTGCTCTACCTGCCCCAATCCCAAGGCATATCCAACTCAACCTACCACCTACACCGTTACTGCCTTCAATCCAATAGGCTGCAATTCAGTTGATACGATCCGGGTAGATGTATCTGGTGTCAACAACATCATCATTACAGGCGACACATCACTGTGTGCCGGACAGAGCCGTAATTGGCAGGTCCAGGGCGCTACCACCTTGCAGTGGAGTCCCGCCACCGGCCTCAGCTGCACAAATTGTCCAAATCCCACGGTGACACCTCCATCCACCACTACCTACACCCTTACAGGAACAGATCAGAATGGCTGTACGTTTTTGCCGGTTACCCGAACAATGACCATTGCTGCTGATCCGGCCATCACCCTATCCTATCCGGATACCGTTTGTACGGGTACTGTAGTGTCACTGCAAGCAGGTGGCGGCATACAGTATACCTGGTCACCCACTACAGGATTGAGTTGTGCCAACTGCCCCAACCCAAGCTCTATCATCACCCAAACTTCCACCTACTCAGTGACAGTTACCAATGCTGCAGGTTGCAAGGCAGATACCTCCTTAACGGTCTATGCACAACCGGCTCCAGCGGTACTCATTTCCGGCGCGAGTCAGTTGTGTACAGGTGATTCTGTGCAAGTTTGGTCTACAGCAACTGGTAATGTGCAGTGGACCGGAGGCAGCTGGATAAGTTGTACGGGCTGTGATACCGTCACCGTATGGCCTACAGCGAGTGCTTTTGTGTATGCAACCGTCACTGACAACATCGGATGTACGGGAAGGGATTCTCTATGGGTTACGGTACTTCCCCTACCCGTAGTAGATGCCTCTCCGGATACCCTGATTTGTGGCGGACAGCCGGTTACACTGCAGGCAACAGGTGGTGTAAGCTATGCATGGAGCCCGGCAAGCAGTCTTTCCTGTACAGCCTGCCCTACCCCTACTGCCACGCCATCGTCAAATACCATCTACACCGTTATCGGCACCGATGCTTTTGGATGCAGCAACATGGCAACCCTTTCTGTAGACATTGCCATCATTCAGGGACTAACCATTACTGCTGACACCACCATCTGTCTGGGAGATAGCCTGTGGCTCGAAGCCGGTGGTGCTGCAACATACAGCTGGTCTCCCCCGACAGGCCTCAATACCACAACCGGCAGTCGGGTGCTCACCACATCTACAGATACCATTCAATACATACTGCGTGCTACTGATGCGAATGGCTGTATTCAGGATACAGGCGTTTGGGTTTACGTGCATGCGCCTTTATCGCCCTTTGCCGAGCCGGATACAGCGGTGTGCCCGGGAGAATGGGTAACACTGACAGCCATGAATGGCGCTATCTACCAATGGGAGCCGGCAGCGTTGGTGGACGATCCAAATGTGGCCAGTCCAAGGGTACAACCTGCACAGACTACCATTTATACCGTGACTATCATCGATTCTGTAGGTTGTATCAACAGCGAAACGGTGCGTGTGGCAATCTATCCACCGGCTGTAGCAGATGCCGGACCTGATAATAGCATCGGTGAAGGCACATTTACCTACCTGCAAGGAGCCGGTGGTATTATTTACCTGTGGCAACCCGGCAGTTCACTGGATGATTCTACCTCATCGCGGCCAATGGCCACACCGGCAGACAGCACCTTGTACACACTTCAGGTATGGGATGAAAATGGTTGTACAGATATCGATAGTGTGCTCATAGCCGTCATCAAGCAACCAAAGCTGATTGTTCCCAATGGTTTTTCGCCGAATGGCGATGGTCAGAACGACCTGTTCGGCATCGGATTCCAGAAGGGATTGGTTTTGGAGGAGATGTTGGTGTTCGACCGATGGGGTGATTTGGTGTTCCAAACGAACGACGTAATCACCGGCTGGAATGGACAGCACAATGGCGTTCCTGCTTCTATAGGTAATTATGTGTACCTCATACGAGGTGCTACCGTAGAAGGAGAACCATTCTTATACAAAGGCAACGTTACCTTACTTCGATAAGAAGCTTCGTCGGATTATTGATTCCCTGTATTATAAGTGGATAGTGGGCTGTAAGGTGTTGGTTACCGGATAGGCCAGTCTAGGCTATCACCATGATGATTGATTATTGTGAGCCAATTTCATGGTACACGATTTCATACAGGCATAAAAAAACCCGGTATTAACCGGGCTTTTTATCTGTATCTCAGCTATTAAGCGTATTTGCGGAAATGAACGGTGCCTTTCTCGATATCTACACCCATCGCCTTATAACCGGCATCCAACCATGACTTGCTCTGGCCGCTGCGCTTCTTCAAGTTATTGGCCCACCAAGCACGGAACTTAGTAGCGGAATCAGTCAACTTCTTCTCTCCGATCATCTTAGCGATCTCAGAGAACTTAACCGTCAACTCGTCTTTACCGCTTTCCTTCAGGAACTTATACAGCGGATAGTAGGTGCTGTTTTCGCGAATGGTAGGCTGTACTTTTGCCGGAGCAGCAACAGCTGCAGTAGCCTCAGTAGCAACAGTTGATACCTGTGCACCCTCAAACAAGGAAACAACAGCAGCTGCAGTAGCGTCATCAAGGCTGCGTACCTTCTGAACGAATGATCCAAAATCAGATACATTCATCTCGAACATAATCTTTGTGCTCATGTCATTATTTTTATTGTGAAACAGCAAAAGTAATCAGCAATTATTAAACACTCATTATTATTTCCCATTTCCCGTTAATCCAACCGGCCTTTTACATATTTTAACGTTTCTTAGGAAGCTCATTCGCTTTTTTTCGTTTGTCGAAATATGTGATTTCTACTTTTTCAGGTTTTTCGAAATCATTTTCAGGCCAGGCTTACTGACTTTGTTTCTTTGCATACCAAAATGATTTTCCTTCAGGTAACATATCTACCGCAAATGCACTGACAAACAACATCAGCACCTGTGATCTTCCATTGCCCAAATCAATTCTGCCAAACCATCACCAATCCCTAATCCATGCTGGCTATATTTGTAGCAAAGCTACACGCATGGAACCCACTACTGCACGCGACATTGTACTGTCTTTGCCGGATCGATTTAAACAGGATAAGGCTGGGGATTTTCAGGCTACCATCCACCTGATGCTGGAAGGTGAGGGTGGTGGTGAGTTTACCGTTCGCATCGGAGAAGGCATTTGTACAGTAGAAGAAACCCTGAGCGGTGTGCCCGATTGCGTGATCCGTGCCAGCGCATCCACCTACGTGGACGCAGAAACCGGCAAAGCCAACCCTGCCATGGCCGTAATGATGGGAAAAATAAAGGTGAGTGACATTGCTGTAGCGTCGAGATTCATTCCATTGTTCGAAAGATTAGCCTGATGTGGTATAAGCGGTTGATTCCTGTCATAGTCGCCGTGCTGTTGAGTGCCTGCGGTGATAGTCCCTCATCAGAGTTCTTAGCCGGTGTTACAGCGCTGCAAGGTGGTGATTGGAGCAAAGCAGACTCCCTTTTCACCATCATCATCAACACCCACCCGAACGACGCTGATGCGCTGAACAACAGAGCCATTGCCCGAAAGGAACTGGGATTGCTGGATGCTGCATTGTCGGACTCGAAAGAAGCTGTAGCCTTGAATGCGGAAAATGAGTTGTACCAACTCACAATGGGCGAGATAATGTTTGCCAAAGGGATGGTAGCAGAAGCTGCGGAACGGGCGCAGATAGCCACCACTTTAGCACCGGATGATCCGAATACGTGGTATTTCCTGGGCTCAGTTCGTATGGCACAGGGAGATGTGGAAGGTGCCATCAGAAGCCTGAGAAAATCCCTCGATATTAATGGTAGCCTGCTCATAGCCGCTCAACAGATCATTGCAGCCTATATCATGGCAGGCAGGTACGACAAGGCATTGTATGAAAGCAACAAATTGATCAATGCCGGTATGCCCGATGCCATCAACCTACGCAATCGTGCTTATGCCTACCTGTTGTCCGGTGATCCGGAGGCTGCGCTGATTGACCTGAACAAGGCGCTACTGATAGACAGTACCGACGCCATTGCCTGGAACAACAAGTCCAGGGCGCTGCTGGCGGTAGGCAACCAGGAAGCAGCGTTTTCTGCACTTTCCACCGCATCAAGGCACGATCCTGACAATCCATTCATTGATAAACACCGTGCGTTGTATTACCTGGCAACCGGTGATACCGC
>CAYYHM010000041.1:9161-20332 GCA_964471795.1 uncultured Chitinophagales bacterium
TATAAGGTAGGTGTTACCGCTGCTCCCGGCATTCCTTTTTCACCGGCAGGAGAGGAACATGTACAACTCGATAAAGCCATCATCTACTTCCGCGGATTTACAGACAAATGGCTGGATGAGTACAACAAGGTACCACTGGCCAGTTACCAATACCTGTATAGTTTCTATAAAGAAGTAGAAATGCCTGTGTATGCTCCAACGCAGCTTCCGGTGTATTTCTTCTTTACAGAGTTCGACAATCAGAACCGATCCAACATTCTGGATAATCTGGCTACCATGATGCCCGATTTGTTCGACTTTTCTACCGATGAGGCAACCACAAAAGAGGTGTTACGCGAAAAATTCGCCAACAGGAACTTCATCAGACGAAACATCAATAAGCGGGATATGGACAAGCTCAACATGAACATCCGCATTTGGCAGGATGATAAAGAGCTGGATATCAGCAAGGTGGTTGTTGAGTTCCGATGGATCAAAGACAAGGAGAACAATCAGGAGATATTGGCTGCGGAGCTGTTCATTCATTTCGACCTGAACTTTACCAGAGCCGGACAGTCGGTGGTACGCATCAACCATGCCGTGCCTACCTACTTTCAGCAGGCGGAGGACCTTCGGTATTATTCACCATTGCATATCGGATCAGGCCGCACCTGGAAAGGCAACATAGACTCACTGTATCTGGTACGGGAGGCGCTGGATGCTTCTCTCTCGTTGCCTTACTACTTTGATGCCGCCACCTACAGTTATGACTCTGACAAAGAAGTTGTGGTATTAACCAACCACGAGCCGGAAAAGAACGAAAAGATAGGCTTCTACACCTACAGAATGGCCAACTGTGGCTGCTACGCCGGAGATGCTGTACCGGAAAAGCTATACTTTCCTACAGCCCTAACCACTGTAACCGCTTCCAATACCTGGATGTTGCCCGGCAACAAGGCAGGCCGTTGTGCAGATTATAGTCAGGGTGTAACAACCGTAAAATGGGTGCCGGATCTGGAATATGGATTTGCGCCCACCATGGGTGTCAATGAGCGACCATTAGATCAGCAACTCCATTCCAGCACTGTAGTGCAATCCATCTTGTCCAATGAATGTGATTATGCCGGCGATCCATTCCTTAAGTATACGGGCGGATTCTCACCCTGGCTGGCCTTCGATGCCGGACTGGATAGTGTGGACTTTGGAAAAGCCAAGATTGCGGGCATCTTCGGTACTTCCAGTGCCTGGTGCACACAGTCAGACAAACAAGGCGTTGGCGAACACCTTGAATTCACCATCACCCAACCTGTCTCCGTCATCAAGTTCTTTACCGGCCTGCAAAGTGATGCTTCCAGCTATCAGAAGTACAATCGTGTGAAGCTTTTTGAGCTGGTACAAATGGGTGGCACGCTGCGGAAAGATCTCTACTTCTCAGACATCGTTACCTCCTCTTACGAACAACCGCTGGACCCCGGTACGTACCGACTCTACATTCGCGAGGTATTTGAAGGACAACGCCCCGACATTACCTGCTTTTCTGCCATCAGAATGGGCTTTCATTTCAACGATAGCTGGTTTGATAGGTACTTCAAGGTCTTGTAGGAAGTCGAGCACTGCATGACTCCCCCTGCCGGCAATGTTGGCCAATGATTAATGCCGGATAGTTTCTGTTTTTCGACCAACGGCACACGGATGCTAAACCGGTTGAGTATGACTGAACCCTCCCCTGCACAACGTGTTTCTCACCAGAAGATACTCCTTATATTAGCAAAACCTTAAAGGGGAACTATGACTAAACTACTTCTTGGAGTGGCCATGCTGCTGTCGCTCAACTTTGTGCAGGCCCAAACTTCTTACCAGCTGCAGCTTACCCATTTCCCTTACACCCCCGCAGAGGAGTTGGAATTAACACCTGATGCAAGTGAATTAGTAGAGGGATACTATTACCGGTTGATACAGTTTCGGCGCCTGCTGACAGCAGAGGAGAAGCAATCATTGGTAGATGCAGGTATCGTTATCCACTATTACATTCACCCCAATGCATACATAGCGGCTTTGCCGATTTCAGTATCGAAAGATTTGGTACGTACTTTACCGATTAGGAGCGCCGTAGCAATACCTGCCGACATGAAGATCTCTGACTGGGCACGTATGGAACCTGTTCCTGATTATGCGCTTAAGCCAAATGGGCATGTAGCCTTTCAGGTGAAGTTATTTCCAGAGATTTCATGGGATAATGCTCTGCAGTTGTTGAACAAACAGGGTGTATTGCTGATACCGCACCCTACTTCAGGCGTAATTGAAATGGCCTTTGCACCGCAAGATCTCGACAAGATTGCCGCCCTGCCCTTTGTGCAGTATATAGACTTGATCGATGAGCCCGGCTTGCCGGAGAATGAAGTGGGCAGAGCACTGCATCGGAGTAACTCCATCTTTCAGGAATTTACAGGTGGCCTCCCGTATGATGGAACAGGCGTACAAGTACAGATGCAGGACGACGGAGGCATAGGTCCTCACCTGGACTATCAGGGCAGGATCGGTGCACAGTTCTCCAACAATTTCAATCCTTCCGACAACCATGGCGACCATGTGGCGGGAACGATCATGAGTGCCGGCAACCTGGATCCACAGGGCAGAGGCATGGCACCCGGTGCCACTTTGTGGGTGTACAACTATGGTCAATTCAACGACTCTATCGTTTCACACTATGCCAAATACGGCATCCGCATTACCTCCAGCTCATATTCCAACGGCTGTAACAGGGGCTACACGGCAGTTACCGTAGATCACGATCAGGAAACAAGGCTATACCCTGAGCTGATCCACGTGTTTTCTGCCGGCAACTCCAACGGCCAAAACTGTGGCTACGGAGCAGGTGGCCAGTGGGGCAACATTACCGGCGGCCACAAGGTGGGGAAGAACGTATTGGCAGTAGCTAACGTAGACAGGTTCGATAACATCGCTTCCTCCAGCAGCCGGGGGCCGGCGCATGATGGCCGAATCAAGCCCGAAGTAGCGGCACAGGGCACTGCGGTGTACTCCACGATTCCTCCTTACGACTACGACAATTTTACCGGCACCTCGATGGCCTGCCCCGGCGTAAGTGGCTCACTGGCGCAGCTTTACCACGCCTACAATGACCTGTATGGCGCCAATCCTCCATCAGCACTGATCAAGGCTGCCATGATGAACACATCAGATGATAAGGGCAATCCGGGTCCCGACTTCATCTACGGGTTTGGCAGGATAAACAACCTGAAAGCATACCAGCTGCTGGCAGCCGGTAACTGGTTTACCGATACCATCGACCAAAGTCAGAGCCGGCAGTTTACCCTTACTGTGCCGGCAGGCGTACAGCAGGTAAAAGTGATGCTGTACTGGCACGATTACGAGGCAGTAGCCGGCGCATCCAGGGCTTTGGTAAACAACCTGGACTTGGTGATGGAAGACGGCAACGGAGGCATTTTGCTGCCTTTGGTACTGGATCCAACGCCCGATCCGGTAGCACTCAATCAGCCGGCCATACCCGGTATCGACAGCCTGAACAATGTGGAACAAATCGTAATTGACCAACCGACTGCCGGCAATTATTCCATCACCGTAAGTGGCACAGCCGTACCGGTAGGTAGCCAGCGATTCTATGTGGTCTATGAATTCATTACCAACGACATTACCGTTACCTACCCATCAGGTGGCGAATTGGTAAGGCCCAACCTGGGCTCGGTAGTACACTGGGATGCCTATGGCACGCAGGATACTTTCCGGGTTGAACTATCTACTGATAATGGACAATCCTGGTTGTTGCTGGGTCAAGCACCCGGTTCCTCTCGGCAGCTTGCTTGGAATGTCCCCTTGCAAATGCAAGGCAAGGGGCTGATCCGCGTCAGCAGAAACGGCACACAGGATGTGAGTGATGCGCCGTTTGATATATTGGGCGTGCCTGAGCGACTCAGCATCGATACTGCCTGCTGTGATTACTACAGCCTCTCCTGGAACAGCGTGCCGGCAGCAGATGCCTACATCGTCTACACACTCGGCCCAAAATATATGGAGCCAATCGATACAGTTACTACTACCTTCTATCACATCCCTGTGCCCATTGATTCAACGTGGTACAGTGTAGCGGCATGGAAGCAAGGTGATGTAATCAGTCAGCGTGCCAAAGCTATAGCGGCGGAGCCCGGCTTATCATTCAATTGCAACCGGCCCGGTAACCTGATCCTCGAATCGGTAGCCAGTCCATCCAAAGGTGTGCTCACTGCTTGTCGTGATGAGATTTCCATCGTTGTTACCGTTGCCAATACGGATGTTGCTGACGCCATCAATGTGCCGGTAACCTATGTGCTGAATGGTGTTTCGGTAACGGAAACCATCGATACCATCAAATCGGCATCAGCAATAACCTATACTTTCAGTCAGTCGCTGACTCCGCAAAGTGGATCCAACGACTTTGCTGTCTATGTGGCTGCCCCCGGAGATCCCAATGCTTGTGATGACTCCACTTCATTCTCCTTCTCTACCCGTAGCGGGCAGTTGGTAACTCTCCCCCATCTGCAAGACTTTGAAGGCATAGCTACTTGTAGTATCGACCCCGATTGTGGCGCCACCGTATGCCCTTTGAATAAGGGCTGGCTGAACGAAGAAAATGGATTCAATGATGACATAGACTGGCGGGTGGATAATGGAGGTACCTTCTCATCAGGAACAGGACCGTCAGCCGACTACAGGCCGGGTAATGCCTTCGGTCGATATGTGTATACGGAAGCCAGTGGCAACTGCACCGGCCAAACAGCATCGCTGGTAAGTCCCTGTATCGACCTTGCAGGCGCTCAGCAACCTACCCTATCCTTCTATTACCACATGCTGGGTGTAAATATGGGAACCATGCAAGTAGATGTGCTGACAAGGAATGGATGGGTAAACAACGTATTCTCACGATCCGGCAATCAGGGTGGTCAGTGGCAGCGTGCCGAGATTGACCTCTCCGCCTATATCGATGATACCATAGCCATCCGGTTTATTGGAATTACCGGCAATGACTTTGCCAGTGATATGGCATTGGATTTCATCTATCTCTATGAGAACACGCCGCTACAAGCCGATTTTCAAGCGGCAGATACCGCCTGTGCCAATGATATAGTGGTGTTTACCGACCAATCCAACAGCATTGACTTGGCGTACTCCTGGAACTTCGGACAGGGGGCTAATCCGGCTACTGCAGGCTCAAGAGGTCCGCACAACGTTGTGTATGCCACTTCGGGTACAAGGCAGGCAACGCTGATAGTAACCCGTGGGACTGAGTCGGATACCATGATTACTGACATTACGGTACTGGATGACACCAAGGCCGATTTTACGGCAGCTGCCAACGGCCTTACCTACACCTTTAGTGACCTATCTGTACAAGCCACTTCATGGCACTGGGATTTTGGCGATGGCGACACTTCCAATCTGGCCAGCCCTGTCCACACTTACAGCGATACCGGGGCGTATACAGTTGTGTTGACAGTAAATGGGTTGTGCGGAACAGATACCGAGTCTGCATCCTATCTTATCTATGGCGTAGGCATTCAGGATGCAGCCACGCTGACCACTACCCTGCAGCCCAACCCGGCAAAAGATCAGGCAGTGCTGCTACTTACCGGCAGCAGTGCAGGTGGTCAGTTGCAGGTAACAGACATGCAAGGTCGAATCATCTGGTCAACCTTCATCCCCGCTTTTGAGGGAATGCATCAGGTGGTATTACCTACCGCCGATTGGCCGTCAGGGGTGTATGTTACCAGCACCTTGTTGGAAGAAGGAAAACATCAACACTCCTTGGTCATTCAACAATAACCAGATGTTCGACTTGTTTGGAAAACTACAGGCGCTGAAGAATCAGGTGCAGGAAACCCGGGATAACCTTGCCGGAATACAGGTAGAAGCATCTGCCAAACATGTATCGGTGATTGTATCGGGCTTACGGGAAGTTAAAGAGATGAAATTGGATGAATCATGGCTGCGGACTGCCTCCACGGAAGAAGTGGAAGATGTGCTGATCAGTACACTCAACAAGGCACTGCGGCAAGCACGGGAGCGAGAGGAAACAGCCATGAAAGAAGCGGCAGGCGGGCTGCTTCCTCCCGGGTTTGGCATTTGATACTGGTATGATTCTTGTACTGTAGATGTCAAAAATCAATCCATGCCATCCAAGACCATTCTGCCGGTTATAGTTGCTGCTCTACTCATGAGTTCCTGTGCTCCAAGGGTGCCGTTTACCCAAAGTCTGCGGCAGGACTACAAATTGACCCTGGAAGAGCTTTCCGCCATACAATTCTATACCTCCGAAGACATAGTACTCATTGCCGGAGAAAGTGACATCAGGGAAAAAGCCACCACGCAGGACGGGGCACTGGCCATCCGACGAGGGCAACGGGTTGAGGAAGTCATCATCCCTGCCGGCACACCTTGTGTGGTGGATCGGGTAATCGACGGTGAGCGATTGGCCATGCGTTTCGGCTCCGGACCGAAAGACTACCTGGTATTCGGAACCTTGCAGCAAAGAGATAGCTATTACACGCTGCAAGCCCTGGAGTGGAACAATGGTATTGGCACAGTTGTGTATGGTGATAAGACCTACACAACACAACGAGGCGACAATCAGACCTTCCTACTGATCAAGTTGAAAAGCATCAGGCAGATTACCCGTGAACAACAAATTGTACGTGGGCAACGGCTATAGGGTCAGCCTCAGCAACGGGTGCTGCAGTGATGGTTGATCGGATTTTTACCGCTAAAGAAGAAACCTGCCGGTATTTGCAACCTTAATCCTGATTTTTACATTGGAATAGTAAATACTAACATGACAAAAACGTGGCATAGATACGCGTTTACAGATTGTATACTATGCCGGTAGCTGGTTATCTTCGCCAATAACACACGATTATGAGACCATTATTACTGATTCTGCTTACATCCCTTGTTGTTGTTTCCTGCAACAAACACCGGAATCCGACTGAGGCTATCCTGGATGTATCCCATGTGCAGGGTGATCAGGCGTTTGCATTGGAAACAACTTACACCAATGCAATGGGTCAGCAGTACTACTTTACCTTGTCCAACATATATGTAGGTCAGTTCCAGATTACAGGATCAAACGAGGCAACCTTTCCCGGAACATACATCAACATTACCCCCGAGATTGCTGCTTATCCGCTGGGTGAGATCGCCAAAGGCCATTACACCGGCCTGTCCTTTCTGGTAGGAGTTGATTCCGTGTCCAACCACGCCGACCCAACCACCTTCGATGAGAGCAGCCCGCTGCATCCGGCTCACCCGAGGTATCAGCATTGGTCATGGAATGATGGCTATATCTTCTTCCGTCTGGAGGGGATGGCCGACACGAGCGCTTCTATGACAGCCGGACCTACTGTGCCTTTCTTCTACCACATTGGGCTGGACATGAACTTGTCTGAGCTCACCTTCGCGACGGATTTGCATGTACACGGTGAAGAACAGTTGTCCATCCCGATTACCATTGACTACAGCCGGTTCTTACAAAACCTAGATTTTCGCACAGAACTGCGCACCCATACGATGAACAATATGGCGCTGGCCGCCAAGGTAAATAACAACGTAGCCGGTGCCTTTACTGTAGGCAAGTAGTCATCGTGAATCGATTGCTGCAGATAGGTTTTGCCATGTGGCTGTCCGTGTCTGCCTGTACGGCAGAAGTTGCCCCCGATTTACCTGCCCACTTCCCGGACATTTCGTATCCCCCTGACAACCAGCCCACTGCTGACCGCATTGCGCTGGGCAGGAAATTGTTTTATGATCCTGTATTGTCCCTGGATTCCACGATTTCCTGTGCTTCCTGCCACGTGCAATCCTTGGCGTTTACTGATGGCAGAAGAGTAAGTGGTGGTATCCATGGCACACCGGGATTCCGCAACTCCCCTACCCTTACCAATGTAGCTTTCCAGCCATATTTCTTCTTTGATGGTGGCATACCTACCCTGGAAAAACAAGGAATGGCGCCGCTGCACAATCCTGACGAGATGGGCATCAACATCCATCAGGTAGCACTACGACTTCGGGAGAATGCACAATATGCCAAGTTGTTTCAAAAAGCGTATGGCCGAACTCCCGATGCCTACAGCATCATCAGGGCACTGGCGGCTTTTCAGCGTTCCCTGCTCAGCTATGAAGCGCCCATCGATCGGTGGTGGCAAGGTGATAGCACGGCGCTGACCCCATCGCAGCAGAGAGGACTGCATCTGTTTACATCCTCCCGATTGGGCTGCATAACTTGTCACGATGGGCCTAACCTATCCAACTACGAATTCCGCCACAATGGCCTGCTTACCGAAGAAGCTGACCCCGGCAGGATGCGGGTAACCACGCGCCCACAGGATGAAGGTCTTTTCAAGGTTCCTACCTTGCGCAACATCACGGTTACTGCCCCCTACATGCACAACGGCAAAGTGGCCACCCTGCAGGAAGTAATCATTCACTATGCATCCGGAGGTGTTGACCACAAGAACAAAGATGCAGCGATAACCGGTTTTTCACTGACTGATGATGAACAACAGGATCTGCTTGCGTTCTTTGATGCGCTGACAGACACGACATTCCTGACGAATCCTGCCTATACGGATCCACGATGAGGGTTGCCCATCGCCTGCTTACTCCGCCCGAAAAGCATTGAGCAACGACCGCAGATGTGTTCGCTTTTGCGAGAGGTTGCCACCGGCATAGCCATTCATAAGTGCCCCTTCCCAGGACCCATAGACCGGATTCGGAAGAACGATGAGCCGTCGACCGAAGGATTGCTGCAACGAGTCGGTGATCCGCTCGCGCTCCTGCTGTGAGGCCTCTTCATATTGCCCATCCAGATCACACGCATTATCGCCTACCAGCATGACGATCTGGTATCCTTGTTGCTGAATCTGCTCCCTCCGGGGAATCTTGTTGGAGGTATCTGTACGAAGCAGGACATGAGCAGCCTCAGCCTGCGGCAGGCCCAGGTTTTGCATATTGAGCAGGGTAGCTTCCAGTTCCGCGACTTTTCGGTTACTGACATAAAAGAGCGCATACCCAAGCCTGTCTGCCTCATGGAGAAAACGTCCCGCACCGGGTATCGTATCTGCTGCTGCCAGCGCTGTCCACTGTTGCCATGTAGCACTGGAATATGGCTGTCGCTGCTGGATTTGCCATCCCGTGTAGGGCGAATTGTCGAGTACGGTCTCATCCAGATCCAACACGATGGCTCGTTTCTCCACTGACAGGTTCTGAGGTGTCGATAGCTGGATGGTGGCGGCGTTGTATGCCTGAAAACAAAGCGCTCTGTACTCTGCCGCATGTTGTACATAAGCAGCTGCCATTAGTAGATGATCCTGATGATCGTCCGGTGCTTGTCCGGCAACTTGCTGACTGCGACAACTGCTGAGCCCTGTGGCCACAAGCAGTATGAT
This sequence comes from uncultured Chitinophagales bacterium, assembly GCA_964471795.1. GTDB lineage: Bacteria > Bacteroidota > Bacteroidia > Chitinophagales > S012-47 > CAJXXO01. The sequence goes on from CAYYHM010000041.1 coordinate 18,593, forward strand.
GAATAGTATACGCATTGGATGGATTATTGTAGGGTAATGCTGATAGGGCAATGATCCGAGCCCTGCACCGACGAATGTATGTCAGCCGCTGCTAACCGAGGAACAAGCTGTCCGGATACGAAGAAGTAGTCGATCCGCCAGCCAACGTTGCGTTCCCTGGCACGGGTAACCATATCCCAATAGGTGTATAAGTGCGGTGCGTCGGTAAAGTGGCGGAGCGTATCCACATAGCCTTCGCGCAGCAGGTTGTCCATCCACTCCCTCTCTGCGGGCAGGAACCCCGACTTATCCGCATTGCCATCCGGACGAGCGAGGTCGAAGGCGGTATGCGCCGTGTTTACATCGCCGCAGATGATGTGCTGAATGCCCTGCTGCTGCTCTGTACGCAGTTGTTCCAGGAAATCATGGTAGAACTGCATCTTGTAGTTAAGTCGTTCCTCCGAGGCCCTGCCATTGGGAAAGTAAATGTTGTAGAGCACAAAATCAGGGTATTCCGCTCTGAGAATACGTCCTTCGGCAGCATATGACTCCTGGCCCCAGTGCTCCTGTACATCAAGTGGTTTCTCCTTCGTGTAGATGGCTACACCGCTATACCCTTTCTTTTCGGCAGCCGAGAAGTAGGTGTGGTAACCCGGGTAAGAGCGTATTGCCGGGTCCAGCTGACCGGGATGGCTTTTGGTTTCCTGCAGGCACAAGATGTCCGGAGCAGTTTGCTGCAACCAGTCAGGAAAGCCTTTCTTCCAAATGGCCCGCAGGCCGTTTACATTCCAGGAATACAATTGCATGGTTACTACTTGACTTTTACTTGCAGTGGTGTAGGAGCTTCTTTGGCGAACAAGTCGAAATCCTTTTCATCAAGCGTAACTGTGTTGCCTTCGATGTCAGCAGTAGCATAGTTTACTTTCCGCACGGTGCCGGGAACTTCGAGTGTGAGGGAATAAAAGAACTGTGAGGCGATCATACTCGCATAGTCATCTACACTATCGCCCAAATCGCCGGTGAAAGGAAGGTCAACGGTCAGCTTCTTGCCTTTTCTGGCAAACTGATAGGTATTCATCTCACCACCGGTAAGTCCGTTCTCCTGACTGTTCGCAAACGCACGATTCAGCGCATCCAAGTCTGCAAAAGCATACCGTATGGAATAGCCCCTCCCGTTCATGGGCGTAATGGAAGCCTCCGTAATGCCTTCTATGCTATTGAGGGATTGCAACATGGAATCCATCTGCTGTGGATTTAGGATGGAATCCAGTGTCATGGGCTGACCCATACTGGACATCATTTCCATCATCTCCCCAAAATCCACATCCTGTGTTACACGACCACTGTAATTGTTGTTGAATTGTACATGTACCTTGTAAGTGCATGCCTGCAGCATCCATATGGCTGCTGCGAAGATCAGGAGCTTCTTCATGAGTTGAAAATTCGTTTTCCCGAAGGTAATGATTCATACAGTATTGTGCATCCTGCAGACAATACTTCGTAAAAGGAATGATCTGCCACTCCTTGAACTTTGTGATATGGATAGGATTCCCTACTTTTGTACTCCCATCGAGAAAACGAAGGGACAACGTTCTGAACAGACTCCTGATTATCCGGGACTTTCTACCAACAGAAAGTGATTTTATGGGATAGTTAGTAGAAGATACATCGCGGGGTGGAGCAGTTGGTAGCTCGTTGGGCTCATAACCCAAAGGTCACAGGTTCGAGTCCTGTCCCCGCTACTACAAAGCCGTGGCTATT
>CAYYHM010000042.1:0-11227 GCA_964471795.1 uncultured Chitinophagales bacterium
GTTCATCTGCGATTTCAGGGATGCGCTGCGACACGTATTGGAACAGGTGATATGACAACTTCCGCAGGAATTCACTTGCCTTATCGGTGCCCTGCTGCAGACTCCGCAACCTTTCGGGCAATGTGTCGAGCGTACGAGCCTGCTCTACGGAGGCGAACCGCACCTTTTGCTTCGGCTGGTACACCATGGTAGCCACATCCAGCGCAAAGATGTCATCGGTAGCTTTGTCTTTCTGGTAGAATCCTTGCCCCGTCTTTTGGCCTGTCCAGCCTTTCTCTACCATTTGTGCCACGTAATCCGGAATGGCAAACAGATCCTTCGCCTCATCAGCCGGACAGTTATCGCGTACCCCGTTGGCTACTTTCACCAGCGTATCGATACCTACCACATCACAGGTGCGGAAGGTAGCCGACTTCGGACGACCTGTTAGCGGACCGGTGAGACTGTCCACCTCCTCCACCGTAAGGCCTACCTCCTTCATCAGGTGGAAGATGGCCATGATGCTGAACACGCCTACCCTATTGGCGATGAAGGCTGGCGTATCCTTGCACAGCACCGTGGTTTTGCCGAGAAAACGCTGTCCGTAGTCCATCAGGAAATCTACGACTGCTGGGTCGGTGGCCGGTGAAGGAATGATTTCCAGCAGGGGAAGGTATCGGGGCGGATTGAAGAAGTGGGTGCCACAGAAGTGTTGCACGAAATCGTCACTACGCCCTTTCACCATGTAGTGGATCGGAATACCGGAGGTGTTGGAGGTGATGAGGGAACCGGGCTTACGCACCTGCTCTACCTTTTCAAACAATTGCTGCTTGATGTCGAGGCGTTCGATGACAGCTTCCAGAATCCAGTCGCAATCCTGCAACAAGGGCATGTCATCTTCCAGATTGCCTGTGGTGATGCGCGAAGCAAATGCCTTGCGGTACAAGGGCGCGGGGTTGGTCTTGATGGCCCTTTGCAGACTTTCATTCACCAGCTTGTTGCGGGCTGCCGCCACTTGCTGCTGCGCCTCCGGTAGACCAGGTGTGACGATGTCGAGCAATACGACTTGCAGACCGGCGTTGGCAAAGTGACAGGCCAGCTGACTGCCCATTACCCCTGAGCCCAAAACGGCTACTTTCTTGATATGTCTTGCCATGATGTGGTAGATTCTATTTGCGAATAAGTCTTGTCTGTTCCATACCGTTGGCGCACATGATCATGCGCCCGCTTCAGGTACTGTTTGTCTTGATACACCTGCATGAGCATGACGGCGCCTTCAATTTCAGCTACACTCAACTCCGCCAGCAGGCGAGCCTGCGCCTCCGAATGCCGCTCCCGGAAGATGTGCGCCAAAGCCTCAATCCAGTCTTCAAAGAATCCCCGGATCAGCTCTGCAAACTCGGGGTAGGTGTTGGCAGTCTCCAACCCAATGTTGGCCATCAGGCACCCCCCTTGCTCGTTGTAGAAGATATACTCCGACATCTCCGCCAGACGGTCAAGTTTCTCCTGTGCTGTCAGCGTTGCCTGATGCGCCACACTGAACACTTCCCGCTTATACCACTCATGCAGGAAGATGATGACCTCCTTCATGAGCTCTTCCTTGCTGGCGAAATAGTGGTACAGACTGCCTTTCAGCAGACCACACGCTACAGCGATGTCGCTCATGGTGGTGTTGTGGTATCCTTTCTGACGGAATACCGCCAGCGACTCTTTGATGATGGTACGTTTGTCGATCTTCTTAACGGGCATAGCTGCAGTTGTAGAATGCTCAAGATAGCAGACTTGATTGTTTTTACCAAACGTTTGTTTGGTAAAATAATTGTCCTATTCCCTCTTTGTGACATCCCGGGTCAATACCTCCCCGGAAACTCACGATACCAGCGAGCCCGTAGCAGCAGCCGCAAGCAATTCCTGCTCATTTACACAAAAAGTAAACTATTTCAGGAATGATGAATTACCCATATATGCTACCTTAGTCATCAAACTAATTCACCACATGGGAAAATGTATGTATTGCGGTCAGTCTGCCGGCTGGTTCAGCAGAAAACATGACACCTGTCATCAGCAACATGTAGAGGCCACCAACACCATTAGCATGCTTACCCGGCAAAGTCTGATTCAGCAGTTGGAGGGCAACGAATTACTGCCACAAATAGAAAAGCATGCTCAATCCGGATTCCTGTCCCTCACGCAACAGGAGAAGGCCATCGCAACCGGAATTGCTGATGCATTGGATCACTTCTTGATGGATCATATGCTCACTGAAGAAGAGGAAGCGGCCATCGACAGACATCTGCGATTCCTGCCGGTTACCGGGGAAACCCTTTCTACTTTAGGCCTATCGGAGCAGATAGCCAAAGCCTCCATATTACGGAGTCTGGGCAAGGGAGAGGTGCCTGCGCCGGTGTTGTCAATCAGCGGCAACCTTCCGTTCCTGTTTCAAAAATCGGAAAAACTGATCTGGCTTTTTCAGGATGTAGAGTACCTGGAACGCAGGACTCGTGCCGAATATAGAGGTGGCAGCCAAGGCGTAAGTATTCGCATCATGAAAGGTGTCTATTACCGAACCGGTGCATTCAGAGGGCATAGGGTAGAAGTTGAGGAGACCAGGAACATAGGTACGGGCATGGTGGCATTAACCACGAAGCATCTTTACTTCGGATCCAACCTTACCAGCTTCAAGATTCCCTACAACAAGATTATCTCGCTGCAGACCTACAGCGATGGCATTCAGGTGCAAAAAGACGGTGTACGCAGTAAGCCGCAGATATTCAAAGGATTGGATGGTTGGTTTGCCGCCAACCTCATATCACAGATGAATGGGTAAGGGGCGTTGCCTCATCAATCAACCTGGCTCGCGAATGTCAACCATTTGGTGATTAAGCATTCGTATCCAATTGCTGCCGCCTTTTGTTGTAACGTTTCCTTATATGAATCCTCTGATTGAAGCCATACCTCTGCTGTATGTAGGAATAATTGATCATACAAAAAACTATATGAGTTCAGTAGATTGGTGTCAATTCTTAGCCGCAAGGCGCCGGCCTCGTCCCATCGGCCTTTATTTATAAGTGCCATGTATTCATAAATCTGCAGACGAGTCGTCAAGCCTGCATTCACATAATTATCTTTCAGGCTGAATTGGTGAGCTACCATTTCAATAATTGCCAATACCTTATTAAACTCCCCCAACAAACATAACCCTTCACATAACCAAACGTGGAAATAGGGTACCTTATTCCATAGAGCGGGCATCTTCCTGAATTGAGACATGGCCGACATCAACCATTGCCATTCATTTTCATCTACTTTATCCATGTATAACCACCTGTAGGTAATCAGCCTTGCGGCAAGTATCGGGTGCTGCTGAAGTGGCTTCATGTCCGATAATTGCTGAATATGCATTTCAGCCTCCATTCGCTTGCCCTTGCTATAATGATGGAAGAATAGCAGCAGGTGGCCAAAACAGTACGAAGCATCTGTGGAGCTATGTTCCAGATAACGCTCTATGGCAATGTGGTGTCCTTTGTTCAAAAAATCCATATCAACAAAGAACTCGAAGTACAAGGATCGAGCTGCGGGAATTTGCGCCCAGTGAAGCCAAATCTCTTCTCGCTGTGGCAAATGGCGCAGCCTTACACCAACAGACTGAATGATGAAAAATAAGTGGAGGTGTAGAAAATGCTTATTGGTTATCAGCGGCTCTAACTGAAAAATCTGAGTAATAAATGGAAGATCGTCTATCTCATACGCCAGTTGCACTAACTCATGCACGAACCGATACAAATGAGAATTCTCCTTGTGATTGTTCAACAATAACTTTACTTCTACCAGGTCAATCGCACCATGAAGCTTATACCGTATCAAGAGTTGATACAACTTCTCCAATGAAGTCTCATGGGGCTGCTGTTGTTTCAAAATATCCTGATAGTCTTGATAGCCACAATAGTTAGCCAGGATATTGAGCGATGAGATAGAGGTCTTGGTTCGGGAGCTTCCAGCCAGGCCAAACAGTCGTCTCACGGTATTATAACTGATCAGCTTCCCGGTTCTTTCAAAGATTTCAGTGCTCAGTTGCTCACAATCTGCACGTCCACGGATAGGTCTTCCAAAAGTGATTTCCAACTCACCACGAAGCGCCCTGATGTCCTTGTTCATTCCATAAAATTATCACACCGGTCTGTATACATATAAGAATCTCTAACTTGTACCAACTTGTATCTAATCTGTGTCGATACAAGAATTATTATTGTGGGAGTTAATACTATTGCTGATCACTTTACATGAATGCAAGATGACCTCCAGCATCAGCTCTCATTCCCGATATCTTTACAATAAAGTCCATAGGCTTATTACCAGCGCTTTATTGCAGTCTATGCCCTTCTTACTACTGCCCCATCTCATTCTTTTCGCATGTACTCCTTCAAATTCAGAACCTTACAACTATGAATGTAAGCGTCCCGCTGACATTCCTACACACTTCAAAGGCGGCGAACCAATTGTCTGGGATTGCAGATGGCATACTTTCTACAAAGAGGGCGAGGTTATTGTAATCCGAGATAGTGTCGGCGACCCGATTGCAATTGCCATACATCATAAGAACTCAAACTGATACACTGATTAATCCTTCACAATTCATTTATTTCTAACCATTAACTCATGCGCAAATTTTATTCTGTAATAGGTATTGTATTGTTCATTCTGTCACACATTAGCCTTCAGGCACAATGCAATTGCAGTCAACAGAGTGCAACTGTTCGGTCCTGTAATGTTGAACAGGTAAGCCGAAATAACTACTCAAATGTTTTCTTTAAGGTTGTAAGATTTGATAACCCAACTGAATTCAACCTTATCGCAGTGGTTTTATTTACCTCAAATCCCAAGTATTTGAACGGCCGCCTTGACTTGCAATTAAAAGATGGGACTCTTTTATCATTAGCCCAAAAGACTACAGGAACAATCGTTAATTCAGATCGTGGAAAACGAGTGGAGACCGCTTTTCGGATAACAGCCAGTGATATAGAGAAACTCACAAAAAGCACGATAGCCTCCTTTCAGCTTAGATACTCCTCAGATAATGGCGCTAGAACGGAATACTACGTTAACCAGAATGCCGATGTTATCTGGCAACAGCTTTATTGCCTCACGCGATAATCTGCTCTTACCGCTAGGTCTATTCCATTTGAACAAAGCCTGATCTAAGAAAACGAGCAGCACAATGTTAACAGGGCAAAGAAGCGGCAAATTGAGTTGATATCAAATCTTGATCGGGGAATCTCCTCCACGTATTTATCCCGACAAACTCATTCTTTTAGCAAACCATAGGAAAGGTGTATATAACACTACTGATACTGATGTACCATCTAAATGGAATACCATGGAAAGAATAAGATACAGGAAACCTCTTTATAGTAGCGAGGTTTTCGATCAGCGCATTAAAATCTCTAAATAGGTCAGAATATGAAACAGGTAATACTCTTTTTAATACTGTTGATTTCATTCGCATTCGCAAACGCACAAATTGCTGATGTACAACAAAGTTCGTCTTGGATTAGCGTGTATGATGCAAATGGCGTAGAAATCTCCGCAATGCCTTCCTCTGGTAAAGAAGTAGTTGCTGTTGCCAGTAATTTCTTTGTAGTGGTTACTACCTCCTGGATTTCTGTATACGATGAAAAGTGTAAAGAGATCTCAAGTATGCCTTCAAGCGGTAAAACTGTTCGAGGAGCAGCAGGCAATTATTTTACTGTAAAGTCAGGATCATGGATTGTGACATACGATAAGAACTGCAGAGAAATAAGTAGCAGACCATTCAATTAAAGCACTTTACGAGTTAAACACAAGCAAGATGACACTTAAGAAAACCCTCTACATATCATGCCTGATATTGGCGCTATTGGTATTGCCTACTCAGTCTATATCGCAAAGTGTATTGTTTGATCTGATTGCCCCAACCGGGCAATCACAATCCAATCTTCCTAATGATAATCAGCGTTTGAATGGACATGATCAAAGAAATACAACTTGTGAAATCAAGTCTGCTGAGCTTATCCTTGTAAGCTTTGGCATTCCAAGCATGGGCACCAGTGAAACAAGAAATTCGTATCCACTCAAAAAGAACGGTACCGTTTCTTATTCTACAGATTTCAGTGCTGCCGAACTGCGCTTTGTAACTACCGGAACCGTAACAATAAAAATTGTGGACAGAAGTGGCAATGTCATTTGTCAAAAAAGTGCTTCTGCGGGTAGGGAATTATATATTAATGCCAACGAATTCCACCTAAGGGACGACGGCAGAGGATCCCCTGGCCCAGACTCAGTGTTAAATGAAGCTACTGTTTACTTGTACTGTTCTGGAAATATGATTGCTCAATATAAAATACAAGCCTTGGGTACGGTATATTTTCGTTAGTCTTTCATGCATTTGTTATGGTATACTGACAAGCATGATTTGGCAGTAACTTTACTATTCTTGCCTTCAACGACAAATACTTCTACTCTGCACTGAAAGTGCAGAAAAAATAAAGCCACCCTTCACAGGTGGCCTTTTCCTTACTTACAGTTGATGGATCAATGCTCCCCGTAAATCTCTGCTACCTCTTTCGCATACTTCTCCAGGATGTTCTTACGCTTCACCTTCATGGTAGGTGTCAGTTCACCTCCGGCGATTGTCCACTCGCTATCCAGCAACTTGAACTTCTTGATCTGCTCCGTATTGCCAAAAGCAGGGTTGAACTCGTCCAGTACCGCCTGATAGGCAGCCATCACATCCGGGTGACTCAATAGTTCTTCACGGGTCTCATACTCGATCCCATTGTCCTTGCAGAACGCTTTCAGACTATCCATGGATGGCACGATGAGTGCACTAACGAATCGCTTGTCGTTGCCCACCACCATGATCTGCTCGATGAGCGGGCTTTCTTTGAACTTGTTTTCCAGCGGCTGTGGCGCCACATATTTACCTCCGGAAGTCTTGTATAGTTCCTTCTTTCGGTCGATGATCTTCAGGAATTTGCCATTGATCCACTCACCCAAATCTCCAGAATGGAACCAACCATCGGCATCTATCACCTCCGCAGTCGCCTCCGGCTTGTTGTAGTAGCCCATCATCACGTTAGGCCCCTTGATGAGGATTTCCCCATCCTCGGCCAACTTTACACTTACATCGGTAATAGGATAACCAATAGACCCGAAGATGCAGCCCCCATCCTCAAACCGGTTGAAGCTGGTAACCGGGCTGGTTTCTGTAAGACCATACCCCTCGCGCACCTTGATTTGTGCAGCACTGAACACTTTTGCCAACTTAGGCTGCAGCGCAGCAGCACCGGTAACGATGCCAATCAGTCGACCACCCAATGCCTCTCTCCACTTACTGAAGATAAGCTTGTTGGCCAGGTTAAGTTGTTGGTGGTACCACCAGCTTTTCCCTTCCATCTCGTACTCCAGACCCAAATTAAGCGCCCAGAAGAATAGCTTCTTCTTCACCCCTGTCAGTTCATGACCTTTGGCTACGATCTTGTCATATACCTTCTCGAGCAGTCGAGGCACCGACGTGAAGAAATGTGGCTTCACTTCCTTCAGGTTGTCACCAATCGTGTCCATGTTCTCCGCATAATACACGGATGCACCAATGGACATATAGGTATACAGCACCATCCGCTCAAAACTGTGGCACAATGGCAGGAAACTGAACACCGTATGTTCCGGCTTGATGGGCAGCTCTGCTAAAACGGCCCGTACGTTGCTGACCAGATTGTTGTGGCTGAGCATTACACCCTTCGGTGTACCGGTGGTTCCGGAGGTATAGATCAGCGTGGCCAGATCTGTTGGCTGCACGGCTGCCTTCATATCATTCAGCTGCTGCCGGTTGGCCTCATCAGCCAGGTTGGTTACCTCAGACCAATGGCTTTGGCCGGCTATCTCGTTGAACGTAAATATCTTCTTCAAACTGGGAACACGATCCGCCACCTGCTGTACCTTACCCAGCAGTTCCTCATCTTCCACAAACACGTAGATCACGTTGGCATCATTCAGGATATAAGCATAATCCTCTGCACTAATGGTAGGGTACATCGGCACATCCTGCGCACCAAGCTGCAGTACGCCCATGTCCACCATGTTCCATTCGGGTCTATTGCCTGAGATGATGGCGATTTTATCATCTTTCTTCACACCCATGGCTATCAAACCAAGACTGACCTTGTCTACGAGGTCAACCACCTCCTTGGTGCTGTACTTCTTCCAGGTTCCGTTTACCTTGTGACACAGTGCATCTGTCTTCGCATGATGATTGAGCTGATGCGGTAAAATGTCGAACAATAGTTGTATCTGTTCCATGTTTGTCGGTTGCTGCGTTGTTTATTTGTTGTATGGGCAATTGTTAATCGGACTTCCGATTTGTACCCTCCAAATTATCAAATAATTAACAAAATAGACAACCACTGCACATCGCTTGTTCAATGGAACCGGCCAACAAGGTGGCTTTATTTAAAAACCATCCACTTTCAGACCTGTCAGCCTACTTTTTTGTGGCTTAGCCACACGAAACGACGATTCACGTAAGCCGGGTTGGTGAAGCTGGCATTGCCTGCCGGATTGCCACCACTTACGTGGAAATCGCTGAAGGCGGCATTTTGGTTTACCCAGATAAAACCGGTGAGGTTGATGGCTACCGAAACGGCCGCGTCTTCCATGGCATCCAGCAGGTGGGCTTCTGTCGCTGCATCCGTCGTGTAGGCAGCACAGCTGATGGCCCCCTTGGTGGCTGCCAGCTCACTCGCCCGTGCGATGGAATGCTCGGTATTCCGGGTCTTGATCACCAGAATGATTGGCCCAAACAACTCATGCCGTATGTAATCGCTGTCAGCATCTGCCTCTACGATGGCCGGGGTGCAGATGCGGGCGTTGGCAAACTCAGGGTTATCTACTTTGTCGGGGCCCAATACCAGCGATCCGTTCATATCTTTCATGCCCAGTGCACGTTCCAGTGTGGTCTGATTCTGAATGGCACCCAACGTACCCGGACCGGCCTTCGGATTGGTTACCAAACCATGGATGGCGTCGCGTAAACGGTGTACTACCTCCTCATATGGAATCACCGTATCGCCCTCCTTGATGCCTTCCTCAGGGATGAAGAAGTTCTGCGGAGCCGTGCACATCTGTCCCGAATACAGGCTTACAGCGAATGACAGGTTCTGCAACACCGCATTCAGATCGACTACTGAATCCAGGATGACACTGTTGACACCAGCTTTCTCGGTAAACACGACTTTATGTGTCAACCCCTCCAGATAGTCGCCGAAGGCGCTGCCCCCCGTGTAGTCGATGAGCTTTACCTGTGAATGTTCTGCCAGTTCCTTGGTGATGAGCGCATCACTGGCATCAACCGCCAGCTGTACCGTATTGGGATCAAACCCATACTTCTCTAGTGACTGCTGCAGCTCCGCCACCACGATGGCGATTGGATACACACTTTTAGGGTGTGGCTTCACGATCACCGGATTGCCGGTGGCCAAACTGGCATAGATACCGGGCACAGAATTCCAGATGGGGAAGGTGCTACAGCCCACTACCAGACCGATACCCAACGGCACCGGCTTGTAAATCTTCTTTACCTCCAGGTCGAACTTACCCATGGGCTTTACCCACTGTTGCTCTGCAGGAAACCGCGTAAGCTCCGCATAGGCCATGGCGATTGCTTCCAGCGCCCTGTCGTTGGCGTGAGGCCCCGATGCCTGAAAGGACATCACAAAGCTCTGTCCGGTGGTGTGCATGGTGGCATGGGCAATCTCGAAGAAACGATCTTTTACCCGCTCCAGAGAATCAATCAGCACCTCCGCTCGTTTGTCGGGCGATGCTTGCTTCCATCCTTTGCGGCATGCTGCCGCCCTATCGATTAGCTCTGCTACCGGGAAGGCCGGGTACGTGATGCCCAGCGCCTCGCGGGTATAAGGACTTTCTTCCTCACCGATCCATCGGGCTGCATCACCCTGCAACAGTCCTGCAAATGGCTTGCCCAATTGCTCCTTGTAGGCAGCTGCGCCCTTCTCCGGGGCGTCCTCGCCATACGCCTTGGGATGTTCCGGGTATTGAGCAAAAAACGCTCTGTTGGCATTTGCCTGTATGGCAGACTCCAGGATAGTGCGATAGTTCTCCGTCATGTTCTTTGCATTTAAGGGATTAGTATACTTGCGGCAGCACCGCTTCTATGTACTCGAAGGTAGAGAGTATTTCCGGTTGCCCGTTTACGATGGCCACATTGTGTTCAAAGTGTGCCGATGGTTTATTGTCGGCGGTAACGATTGTCCATCCGTCCCGCAACTGCCGCACCTTTCGTGTGCCCAGGTTGATCATCGGCTCGATGGCAATCACCAGCCCTTCCCGGATGCGCTTACCGGAGCCTTTGCGACCGTAGTTGGGTACCTCTGGCTTCTCGTGCATGCTACGCCCCAGGCCATGCCCCACCAACTCGCGCACTACTCCATACCCGAAACTTTCCGTGTATTGCTGTATGGTATAGCTGATGTCGCCGATTCGGTTGCCTTCCCGCGCCTGCTCAATGCCCAGATAGAGGCTTTCCTTCGTTACTTTCAGCAGCTGCTGCACTTCCGGGCTTACCTCCCCCACAGCAAAAGTGTAGGCATGGTCGCCATAGAATTCATTCATCAACACGCCACAATCAATGGAGATGATGTCGCCTTCCTGCAGCGGCCTGTTGTCAGGGATGCCATGCACCACCTGCTCATTCACGGAGGTGCAGAGCGTGTTGGGAAAATCGTACAACCCCAGAAAACCGGGCACACCGCCATGGTCACGAATAAAAGTCTCAGCCAATTTGTCGAGGTGCAAAGGCGTAACACCGGGCTTTACCTCGGCAGCCAGCATGCCCAGCGTTTTTGACACCAGCAGGGCGCTCTGCCGCACCAACTCTATCTCGTCGGTAGTCTTGTAGTGAATCATCGGAATAATCGCTTGAAGATGGATCCTTTCTCCCTTGTCCGGTTGTTGTGGGCATCAGGATTTACCAGCACGTGGTTGAAGTCTTCCCCATCCGGATGCAACATTTGCCATACAGCAGGCCATCCCGGGAATCCACCCACGTTTCGGTCGTCAATAAAGATATCGGCCAGCAGTTTCCTGGACTCCATCCTTTCATAGGTCTCCTCCGGAAAGTGGCGGTTTACAGCATAGAATTCTACCCCATTCTGCTTGCAATAGGCAACAGCTTCTTCCAACAACTCGCCTTCGCGGA
>CAYYHM010000042.1:11327-19371 GCA_964471795.1 uncultured Chitinophagales bacterium
ACCCCATTCTGCTTGCAATAGGCAACAGCTTCTTCCAACAACTCGCCTTCGCGGATGGTCCACAGGATAAGTGTATGTCCCTTGGATTGCAGGGCCCGCAATGTCTGAAAAGCAAAATCCATCTCCCTGCCAATGCCAGGATAGGCATGTTCTACGATGGTGCCATCGAAGTCTACCGCAATGATTTTAGCTTCCTGATTACGCATAGTTTATTAGTCCAGATACCAGGTGCGTAACACCTGCAGGGTGTCATCCAGTTCATAAACCTTGGGCGTACCGGTAGGAATTTCCACGTTGATGATATCGGCGTCGCTGTAGCCTTCCAGGTACTTGATTAGTGAACGCAGGCTGTTGCCGTGTGCCGCAATGATCACATTCTTCCCTTGCTGCAGGTAGGGCTTTATCTCCTCATGGAAGTAGGGCATCACGCGCTCACCGGTATCCTTCAAGCTCTCGCCGGCGGGTGGTGGCACATCATAACTCCTGCGCCATATGTGCACCTGCTCTTCGCCAAAGCGCTCCCGTGCTTCATCTTTATTCATCCCCTGCAGATCGCCGTACATCCGCTCATTCAGTGCATCATCGGCATAGGTTGTCAAATCAGCTTGACCGATTTCATCGAGTATGATACCCAAAGTATGCTGTGCCCGCTTCAATCCGGAGGTAAAGGCTACATCGAACTGATATCCTTTCTCCTTTAGCAGCTGACCGGCACGGTGTGCTTCTTCCATTCCCTGTGCAGATAGGTCTACATCAATCCAGCCGGTAAATCTGTTTTCCTTGTTCCACAATGATTGTCCGTGTCGGACGATAACAAGTGTAGGCATGTACTTACTATTTTGAATGATGGTTTTCTGTTTTTTCTAGTCTTTTGAGGTGACCTTGCACGGATCGCTGACGGAATCCATTGATCCGGTCAGTCATCAGGATGCCTTGCAGGTGATCATACTCATGCTGTATTACCCGCGCCAATACACCGGAGAAACTCTCCTCGTGGGGCTGAAACAGGTGGTCAAGATACTGCATTCTGATGTGGGTGGGGCGCTTTACAGATACTTCAAGCCCGGGGATGCTGAGGCAGCCCTCCGGCATACTCTTGAATAATCCACCCTGATCCAATATCACCGGATTGATGAATACCCGGCCCGGCCACCTGTCGTTTTGCTGAAAGAACGGGTCTATCTGCTTGCTGGGTGCCACGATGAACAATTGGTGGTCTTCACCGATTTGTGGGGCAGCCAGACCAATACCCTTGTGGTGAAGCATGGTATCGAACATGTCCTGTATCAACTCAGACAGGCCGGTAAAGTCTTTGCTCATCTCCGCTGCCGGCTTCTTCAGCACGGCATCTCCGTATGTCAACACCGGTCGTATCATGCAACAGGATTGAGGTATGGGGTGACGTCGCCGGGGGCTACTTCTACAGGATCCAGCTCACGGCGGAACAACCGCATGCTATGAGGTCCCTCCAGCCATATCTTATTGCTTCGGATGGTGAGCCAGCTACCTTCACGCAGGCCAGCAACCGGCTGTGGGTTGAAGTGATGAAATTCCTTGATGCGTGTTTCGCGGGTTTCTCCTTTATGGGTACTGTTGGGGTCAGGATCCAGGTAGTGTGGATTCAGGTTGAACGGCACCAGCTCAAGTGCCTTCAGGCTTGGCGGCAATACAATAGGCATATCGTTGGTAGTGCCGATGGAAAGGCCCGCAATGTTGGAGCCGGCGCTGCTACCCATATAGGGTGTGCCACTATATACCTGCTGCCTGATTACCTCCAACAACTGTTGCTGGTACAACTGTCGCAGCAGTACAAACGTGTTTCCGCCACCTGTGAAAATGCCATCGCACTGCACCAGTGCCTGTATGGGATCTGCCGCCAGGTGTATGCTGTCGAGTGATATGCCCATCTGGTCGAACCGCTTCCGGGCTACTTCATAATACGCATCGTGCGACATACCGCCGGGCCTGGCATACGGAATGAACAGTACTCTGTCGGATTGTCCAAACAGCTCCTGAACAGCCTTTTCAGCATAGTCCAGATAGCCGCTTCCATGGATGGTAGATGTACTGAATAGTTTGATGGTGCCCTGCATGCCGATTGTGGTTCGGGAGCTGTAAAGGTAATCAGTTTGAGGTGGTTTCCGGTCAGTTGACGGTGAGTTGTATCTCCTGGAGCGTACGATTGTTGACTTTATCGGCTGCCGCTACAGTAAGGCGATATGTACCCGGAATGGAAGGGGCTGTGATGGTAAAGTTGAAGGCTGCAGACTTGGTGTCGTACCCCACCACCTGCCTGCTGATGATGTCCGCATTGCCTGCCTCGGTTATGTAGGCAAACACGCCGCCCAACTGCACATCGTCGCTCATAGTACCCTGAACGGTAATGATAGACGAGGTGGTTGTGGTGAAAGAAGTGGCCGGCTGCTGCACTGTAATCTGTGGCGCCTTGTTGTCGAAGCTGTTGGCAATCCGGATGCGTGCTTGTTGCTTGTCGGACAAGTTGCCGTTCCGGTCTACACACCAAACCTCTACTACGTAGATGCCGGTAGCCACCATCAGCGGTACGGGCAAGGATACTGACTTAGTTTCCTGCTTACCCACCAACCCATAGGATTGCCCGAATGTAAACGGAACTTCCATATGGGTCACATCGGCAGTAGGATCTTCCACAATCAGAACAGTGAGGGTATATTGCAACAGGTCGGCATCATCGCTGAATGCCGTTTCTATGGTCAGCGCAGACGCACTGTTAAAGGTACTCTGCGATGTTGGCGACAGCAATGTAGCCACCGGTGGATTGATATCAGCTGTGCCGCAGGCTGCCAGCACCACAGCCATCATTACGGGAAGCCAATTGTTTCTTTTCCTGAACATATTGTCGGCTAAGTTACTGGTAAATCAGCAGGTTACAGGTACGTCTCGTTTGATTGTTCACCCAATCGCCCACGGTAATCTGTACGCGGTATTGACCGGCTACAGTAGCTCCGGGCCACGGGAAACTAGCTACATCGGCTGGCGTATCCATCAGCATGAGGGCTGCTCCCACCACACTATCTGTAGCTACCCGGCGGATTTCCCACCGGGCATAGGCCAGTCGTAAATCATCTGTTGCCCAGGTGTAGAAATCGAAGGCTGACCCGACCTGCAGTGAATCTGTGCAACCCACCGAATCTATGGTTGGCCCCTGGCCGTCCAGCACGTTTTTCACGGTGAACGACTTTTCGGCAACCGTACGGTTTCCGGCAGCGTCTATGGCGGTTAGGTTGCCCCTGTAGCTGCCGGCCATTGTGGAGTCCGGCACTATCAGGCTGTAATCCAACTGTCTGGTATCGCCGGTAACGGCCACCTGATAAGTATGTCGGTATTCTGGCAGCAGGTGAGGAATGGCTGTTGGCCTGTCAAAGTCGGGTGTAAAGTCTATAGAGATAGAATCGAGCATCCTGTCGTCTACCACCACAGCCTGCCAGCCGACAGTGTCACCGCTGGTAATGGATTGCTTATCAGCAGGGAATGGCCAGTTTACCACCGGTGCCCGCTTGTCCTTGCCGGTACCGCAGGCCACCATTATCACTACTACAACCAAACCGATGATCCGATGCATGGCACAAAGATAGCCGCATCAGATGATCATGCAGGCGCCTACTGTTTCGTTGGTGGCTTCATCCACCAGAATGAGGCTGCCTGTGTGACGGTTCCTGCTGTAGCTATCGTAGAACAGCGGCTCCGTAGTGCGCAAGGTAACTCTGGCAATGTCATTCAACCCGATGTGCAGATCGTCCTCAATCCGGTGCAGCGTGTTGATGTTCATCTTGTACCGTACATCCTTCACCATGGCCCGTGCCTGCTTGCTGGTGTGATGGATCCGGTATTTCCCTCGTGCTTCCAAGGGTTTGTCGTGCAGCCAGCAGACCATCACTTCCAGATCTTGGCCTACCTTGGGCACGTTGTTTTCACGGACAATCATATCACCCCGGCTGATATCGATCTCGTCGGCGAGCCGGATGGTTACAGACATGGGCGCATAGGCTTCATCAATAGGCCCTTCATAGGTGTCGATGGACTTGATGGTACTGGTAAAACCCGATGGCAACACCATCACCTCATCACCCGGCTTGAATACGCCCCCTGCCACACGCCCGGCATATCCACGGTAGTCGTGGAATTCAGTGCTTTGCGGCCGCACCACATACTGCACCGGAAAGCGGCAGTCTACGTGGTTGTAGTCGCTGGCGATGTGCACCGTTTCCAGTTCATACAACAAGGTAGACCCCTGATACCACGGCATGCGCTCGCTTCTGTCCACCACGTTATCGCCCTTCAGTGCGCTGATGGGTATGAACTGCACATCGCGGATGCTCAGCTTGGAGGAGAAGTTGGTGAGGTCACGCTTGATACGCTCGAATGTGGCCTGATCATAATCCACCAGGTCCATTTTGTTGATGCAATAAATGATGTGGGGAATGCCCAGCAGCGAAGCGATGAATGAGTGGCGGGCAGTCTGTTCCAGCACACCCTTGCGTGCATCTACCAATATGATGGCCAGATTGGCGGTAGACGCCCCTGTTACCATGTTGCGGGTGTATTGTATATGTCCGGGCGTGTCGGCAATGATGAACTTCCGCCTTGGGGTAGAGAAATAGCGATAAGCCACATCAATGGTAATGCCCTGTTCCCGCTCTGCCCGCAATCCATCGGTCAGCAAGGCCAGGTTCACATATTCTTCCCCCCGCTGCTCACTGGTAGCCTTTACTGCCTCATACTGGTCTTCATAGATGGACTTGCTGTCGTACAACAATCTGCCGATAAGGGTGCTCTTGCCGTCATCCACACTGCCGGCAGTGGTAAAGCGCAGCAACTCCATGTTGTCGTAAGCTTCGGCATCGAAAGTATGTTCAGGTGTCATATACAAGTTGTTGGTTGGAGTAATCAGAAATAACCGAGTCGCTTACGATCTTCCATCGCCGCCTCTGATCGCTTGTCGTCAGCACGCCCGCCGCGCTCGGTAACACGGCTGGCCGCTACTTCCTGTACGATGGATTGCACATCGTCGGCGGTAGATACCGTGGCTCCGGTGCAGGTAATGTCGCCGATGGTGCGGAATCGAACGACACGCTCTTGTGGCACCTCGCCATCCTTAAGCTGCATGAATGGCGCATAGGCCATAATCATACCGTCGCGTTCCAGCACTTTGCGCCGGTGGCTGAAATACAGACTTGGCAGTTCAATCTCTTCGCGATGGATGTACTGCCAGATGTCCAGTTCTGTCCAGTTGCTGAGCGGGAACACCCGGAAATGCTCGCCTATGTTCTTGCCACCGTTGAACAGGTTCCACAACTCAGGCCGCTGATGTTTCGGATCCCACTGGCCAAACTCATCACGGTGGCTGAAGAAACGCTCCTTGGCCCTCGCCTTCTCCTCATCCCTCCGTGCGCCGCCCAGGGCAGCGTCGAACTTATGTTCTTCGATGGCATCGAGCAGGGTTACCGTTTGCAGTCCGTTGCGGCTGGCATGGATACCTTGCTCCTCCTTTACCCGGCCCTTGTCGATGCTTTCCTGCACGGAGGCCACTATCAGGCGAACGCCTAACTGCGCCACGAGTCGGTCGCGAAAGTCCAGCGTTTCCTGGAAGTTGTGCCCTGTATCTACGTGCATCAACGGAAAGGGTATGCGGGCAGGCCAGAAAGCCTTCTTGGCCAGATGCGTCATAACGATGGAATCCTTTCCGCCGGAGAACAGCAATACGGGACGTTCAAACTGTGCCGCCACTTCACGGATGATGAAGATGGCCTCGGACTCAAGTTCCCTGAGGTGACTTATCCTGTATGAGATCATACCGGTTGTTTGTAAGTGATGATTGGTAATAAGGCGTCCATCAAACGTGCCACCGATTGGTCAGGCGACAACTGATGGGTAGGTATCTCCAGAAAAGGTGATTGCGGCTGCTCAAAGGGTGCGTCAATGCCGGTAAAGTCCTTGATTTCGCCAGCCCGGGCTTTCTTGTAGAGCCCTTTTACGTCCCGCTCCTCACACACTGCCAGTGGCGCATTGACGTATACCTCCAGAAAATCAGCTTCACCGATGATCCGGCGGGCCTGATCCCTGATGGCAACGGTAGGGCTTACAAAGGAACAGATGGTAACAATACCTGCTCCGGCAAACAGCTTGGCTACTTCAGCAATCCTGCGGATATTCTCCGCCCTGTCAGCTTCGGAAAATCCCAGGTTGTTATTGATGCCCGTTCTGATGTTGTCCCCATCCAGCAGCTGCGACACTACCCCTTGCGCATACAATGCGCGCTCCAGCGCCAGGGCGATGGTGCTCTTGCCACTACCACTGAGCCCTGTAAGCCATACTACTACACCATGCTGCCCCAGCAGGCGCTCCCTGTCGGATCGCTGCAGCATGCCTTCGAAAATGGGATAGATATGCGGGGGCTTTGATGCCATAGGGCAGCAAAATTACACCCAATTCGGGCATTATCCTAATTAGTCTACCAATTAAGTAGAGAATTGTGATTGACGACAACAAGCACCGCTGTAAACAGGTCTTTCTCTGTCGGAATGACAAGAATTACAGAAACGAAAATTGGTTGACAGTCCGAAATACCCAATCACCTACTGCTGCAATGCCAGCCAGGCCATCAACCCCATGCCGGTCTTCAGAGCTTCCGGATCAATATCGAAAGTGTTGGTGTGAATGGGGCTGTTGATGCCCTTGGCAGCATTGCCGGTTCCCAGACGATAGAAGCAACCCGGCAACTGCTGTGTATAGTATGAGAAATCTTCTCCGGTCATGCGCATGGGCAGTTCTACTACGTTTTCCGCTCCCAGGAATTCTACAGCATGGGCAAAGGTGTCGCGTGTGAGGTCCGGATGATTGTTCACAAACGGATAGCCGACCTCTACCCGCGCCTCACAACTGCCTCCAAAGGCCTCGGCGGTGGTAACGGCTATCTTCCTGATCCACTCATGTGCTTCGCGGCGCCATGCTTCGTCGAAGGTGCGGAAGGTGCCCTCGATGCGTACCTCCGAAGGGATAACGTTGGTAGCTCCATCGGCTATCACCTTGCCAAATGACAGCACTGACGGCACAAATGGATCGGCTTTCCTGCTCACCACCTGCTGCAATGCCAGAATCACCTGTGCGGCAATGGTTACTGGATCTGTAAAGTCTCGTGGTATAGCACCGTGCCCACCCTTACCCCGGACGGTCAGGTACACCTCATCTGCACTGGCCATGTAGGGCCCTTGCCGCATGCCTACCTTTCCTGCTGCGAGTGGAGGGTGAACATGCTGCCCCCAGATCTTGGACGGAGCTGGATTGCTAAGTACGCCATCCCGTATCATCAGCGAAGCACCACCCGGAAACTGTTCTTCGGCAGGCTGAAAGATGAGCTTTACAGCATGGGGCAGATGTGCCCGGAACTGCATCAGGATCGCTGCTGCTCCCAGCAGGCTGCTGGTATGTACGTCATGTCCGCAGGCATGCATCACGCCTGCATGCTTGCTCTTGTATGGTACCTCATTCTGCTCCTGTATCGGCAGGGCATCCATGTCTGCGCGCAGTGCGATGGTTTGGCCGCTGCCATTCCCTTCTATCATTCCCACAACGCCGTACCCTCCTATGCCTGTAGTGTGCGGAATGCCCAGTTCTGTGAGTCGGTGCGCTACAAACGCTGCCGTCTCCTTTTCCTGAAATGATAACTCCGGATGGGCATGCAGGTGCTCACGCCACTCTTTTACCGTAGAATACAGTGATTGTGCTGCCGCATGAACATCATCGCGCAAGGCGTTCATAATGCGAATATATCGATCTGATCTTTCACGATGATGGCCTCCGGATAGGATTCCTTCACCACTTCCAGTAAGGTCCGGGCATCAAAGCGATTGGTAAGGTTGCCGATTCGTAGTCGGTAGTTCGGCTCTGTAAACAAAATATACGTGTCAATATCAGGGAATGCAGCCTCGAAGTCCATCCGCGCTTTATTGGCATCTGCCAGCCTGTCTGCCGACATGATCTGAACCCGAAATCCATCGATCTGCTT
>CAYYHM010000043.1:0-19096 GCA_964471795.1 uncultured Chitinophagales bacterium
CCTTCAGTTTTATCATCAGCATCTTCGATAGTGATGTGGCGATCTATGGCCTGCCGAATACAGGTGTTTGGTATGATTTGGGCTTTGTGTTGGGTGCCGGGGCTATTCTGGGCGGTGGAGGTCGCTCCAGCAAGTGAGGGGATGGCTGAGGAGATGCGCATCATGAAGTGCCACGTTTTCTGAACCCATGGCAATTAAACTAGTGTAAGCGCCTTGTGAGATTGCAGGTGCAACATAGGTGAAACACTTAGCCGTGCAACACACCATATAGCATTGAAAGTCGGGAACCGAAATCAGCCTAGATGAATGCTTGGGCAATGGTATTGCGCCTTTGCAAACAAGTAGCCAGGTGAAGACAAAAGTGCTGCGGTTGGCAGATAGCAATGCGCAGTAGCAGCAATGTTTTAATACGGACTGGCAGGGGAATTACGCAGTAGGCATTAGAATTTTAGAGGGAGCATTTGTCACAAAAAGGGTCAAGATTGGTGACTGAGTGGTGTAATCAATCATAACCAGAGATAGTAAGGGGGTAAAATTATCTGTCGCTAATATTTACTAAATTTGCGACAAAAAATAAGCGAATAAGTAATGCAAAGCATTGAAAAACAGATCGAAAAGACAATATTGAGCAAACCAAAGGGCACTTTGTTTTTGCCATTCGATTTTTTGCATCATGGCACACCAAAGGCTGTTCAAAAATCTTTGGAACGCTTAGAAGACAAGCAAGTGATTGTACGGGTGGCACAGGGCATTTATGTGCGGCCTAAAATAAGTAAGTTGATCGGGCCACTGATACCCACTGCCGAAGAGGTGGCCGAAGCGATAGCCAGGCGAGACCGTATACGTACCGTTCCCACCGGCAGCTATGCTTTACACGCCTTAGGGCTAAGTACCCAGGTACCCATGAACATAGTATTGCTCACCGATGGATCACCCCGTGAAATAAAGGTGGGTAAGCGCAAGATTAAACTCAAGAAAACGACACCGAAAAACTTGCTGGCTAAAGGGAAAATAAGCCGCCTGGTAATACAAGCGCTAAAAGAGATTGGTAACGGAAAAGTGACAGATGCGGAAGAGCAAAAAATCATAGAGTTGCTGCGCAAAGAAAACGAAAAAGACCTGCAGCACGACATAGCACTGGCACCGGTATGGATCCAGAAAATAATGAGAAAAGGATTGAGCAATGGCAAGGCTTGATTTTTATACCATTGACAGGCAAGATAAAGCAGCGATTTTCAATGCCATTGCTACCGATATAGGTATGACGCCCTTTGCCGTAGAAAAGGACTGGTGGGTAAGCCGTACCCTACATATCATATTTCAGATGCCCATAGCTGCATATTTGGTGTTCAAAGGGGGTACCTCTTTGAGTAAAGCCTGGAAACTGATCAACCGCTTTTCGGAAGATATTGATCTGGCTATAAATATGGAGTTCTTTGAGGGATACCAAGGAAATATTTCCAGAACGCAAATGGGCAAGTTGCGGAAGGAAGCCGGTATGTATACTACAGGAATATTCTTTTCGGATTTGCCCTGATTGTGTTTAGGTGATTCGATACCTCCGTTGATTCAATACATTTTGTTGCCTCCACATCAAATTCGACTAACAAACGGAAGAGTTCAAAGTCCAGCAGGTCGATTTTTCTTTGTAGTTCCTTAATTGTCATCATTGGCTATTTAGTGTTGCCTATCAAAAATTCGGATTCCTGCAGTTCAGTTTTGGGTACATGGAATCGTAAAAAGTGACAACGTATATGACAACGCCCAAAGAAAAACCCATTACAAGCCGTAAAGTTATTAGGGCTTTTGTCCATTGTTTGCAGCCCTGCGAGAGATTGCTGTTGCGATCCGCTGTGATACCCTACCTCACAAACAAAAACGGCTGCTTGGCGCAGCCTCTTTTTCATTTCCAGAAATAGCTACCAAGCAAGCTTGGCGCTATTTCTGGAAATGAAAAAACCGCCCATTCAGGCGGTTTTGTTTTATTGAGGTCCCGAGCGGATTCGAACCGCTGTAAAAGGTTTTGCAGACCTCTGCCTAGCCACTCGGCCACGGGACCCTGTTCGAATAGATGGCAAAAATAGCGAAAATTTCGCCGCGTAACAGCACCTTTTATCTTTCTGCCGTCAGTTCCACATACACACGGTCTACCAGACCTTTTACCGGTGGATTCAGCTTGCTTACCCGCACCGTTACCTGCTCTGCTGCCAGGCACTGCTCCAATATCTGATCCAATATCCGCTGCGCTACATGTTCAATCAGCTTGGAGGGTTGCTGCATTACGGCGCCGGTGATTCTGTACACATCTTCATAGTCAATGGTGCCTGCCAGATCATCACCTGCAGCAGCACCGGAAAAATCGGTGGTCAATAATACATCCACCCGGTATCGTCCACCGGTCACCTGCTCTTCCGGATAATATCCATGATAGGCATAGAACTCCATGCCTTCAATTGCCACTTTTCCCACTATTTATACATTGGTACACTACAAAAGTAAGTCATCCGAATACAACCAAGTCGTGTTGCCATTGGTTACCTTTGCAGTCAAAATAGCAGAACATGCGTCAGGATTTGTTTCAGGGGCACGACTATCTCCAATTGGATGATTTGCTCACCGAAGAGCAGAAGTTGATACGCGATACCGTTCGCCAATGGGTAAAACAGGAAATCAGTCCGATAATCGAAGACTATGCCCAACGGGCAGCATTCCCTAGCCATATCATTGGTGGATTGGGTGAGATTGGTGCTTTTGGTCCGCACATACCGGCCCAATACGGCGGAGGTGGACTGGATAACATTACCTATGGTTTGATGATGCAGGAACTGGAGCGTGGCGACTCAGGTGTGCGATCTACAGCCTCTGTGCAAGGGTCGCTTGTTATGTATCCTATCTACCTGTTTGGCAGTGAGGAGCAGAAGTATAAGTACCTCCCAAAGCTGGCCACCGGCGAGTGGATGGGTTGCTTTGGCCTTACCGAGCCCGACCATGGTTCCAACCCCGGAGGCATGACTACCAACATCAAGGATATGGGCGACCATTACCTCCTGAACGGAGCCAAGATGTGGATCTCCAATGCGCCATTTGCGCAGGTAGCTGTGGTATGGGCAAAGGATGAAGAGGGCATCATCCGTGGCATAATCGTTGAAAGGGGCATGGAAGGTTTCACTACCCCGGAGATGCATGGTAAATGGTCGCTGCGGGCCAGCGCCACCGGTGAGCTGGTGTTTGACAACGTGAAGGTGCCCAAGGAAAACCTGTTACCGAATGTGAAAGGACTGAAGGGACCATTGTCTTGTCTGAGCAGTGCCCGCTTTGGTATTGCCTGGGGTGCCATCGGGGCAGCTATGGACTGCTACGATACTGCCTTGCGGTATGCGAAGGAGCGCGTACAATTTGGCAAGCCGATTGCCGGCTTCCAGCTTACACAAAAGAAGCTGGCTGAGATGATTACCGACATCACCAAGGCACAGCTGCTGGCCTGGCGGGTAGGAGTACTCAAAGATCAGGGTAAGGCTACACCGGCACAAATATCCATGGCCAAGCGTAACAATGTAGAGATGGCACTGCGGGTTGCACGTGAAAGCAGAAGTATACTCGGCGGTATGGGCATCATGGACGAGTATTCCATTATGCGACATATGATGAACCTGGAAAGTGTGTACACCTACGAAGGTACCCATGAAATCCACCTGCTGATTACAGGCATGGACATCACCGGAATCAATGCCTTTGCATAGAACAACGTACTTGTTGCCGGCAGGTCATCCACAGCCTGTCAACAAAAACCATTGATTTTTCCACTGAAAGCGATGGTTTTCCCACAAATGGGGGGGCTCGGGATTGTAGCGTTGTATAAGTAGTGAAAAGTAGTGGGCAGATAGTGTATAACCAGGGTCAGTATGGTGGGAAAAGCCTGTCTGATGGTGGGAAAATTTAGCATTTCTTTTTCGGTGCGGAAGATTGGGTGAAAAGTGTCGTAACTTTTAAGTTTGATGTCCGCTTATCACCGCCCGAATACTAACACGTAAAGAATCATGGCCGAATCAACCGGACGGGGTCTCTCGTCAGCAGATACAATTGTCAATAAAAGAAAGACCATTCAACAGGGCAATGACCTGGAGTGGGCGGGTAAAATGCCCCCTAAGGCGGTAGACCTGGAGGAGGCGGTGCTGGGCGCCATGATGATGGACAAGGATGCTGTCACCAGCGCAATAGAGATACTGGGTGGCGAGTCCTTCTACATGCAGGGCCATCAGGTGATCTTTGAAGCCATCAAGCGCCTGTTCAACAAGTCGAAGCCAATCGACATGCTTACCGTGGCAGAAGAACTGCGTGCCATGGGAGAGCTGGAAAATGCCGGTGGCGGATACCGTCTTGCCGAGCTTACCAGTAAGGTGGCCTCAACAGCTCACGTAGAGGAGCATGCACGAATCATTGCCGAACGCCATATCAAGCGTGAACTCATCCGCATTTCCAATCAGGTGGTGCGTGATTCCTACGACGAAACCAAGGACGTGTTCGACATCCTGGATCAGGCAGAGCAGAACCTGTTCAATATCACTGAACAGAACCTGCGCTCCAGCTATGCCAGCATGAGTACCCTCATCACGCAGGCGGTGAAGGAAATCGAGAAGCTGAAAGGTCAAGACACCGAGACAACCGGTGTGCCGTCCGGATTTACTGCACTCGACCGGGTTACAGCCGGGTGGCAGAAGTCGGATCTCATCATCGTAGCGGCACGACCGGGTATGGGTAAGACCTCATTCACCTTGTCGCTGGCACGTAATGCCGCTGTTGAGTTCAAGAAGCCTGTTGCGTTCTTCTCATTGGAGATGTCCTCACTGCAGCTGGTCAATCGTTTGTTGTCGGCAGAGACAGAGTTGGAATCAGAGAAGCTCCGCAAGGGTAACCTGAAGCAATACGAGTGGACCCAACTCCACTCCAAGGTTGACAAGTTGGCCGAGGCACCCCTGTTTATCGACGATACCCCGGGTATCAACATCTTTGAACTCCGTGCCAAGTGCCGCCGATTGAAGATGCAACACGACATCTCCATGGTAATCATCGATTACCTGCAGCTGATGAGCGGTAATGCCAGCGATAGTAAAGGGGGCAACAGGGAACAGGAGATCAGCAACATTTCCAGGTCACTGAAAAGCATCGCTAAGGAGCTGAGCATCCCCATCATCGCCCTGTCGCAGTTGAACCGAAGCGTAGAAACCAGGGGTGGCGACAAGCGCCCTCAGTTGTCAGACCTCCGGGAATCCGGCGCCATTGAACAGGATGCCGATATGGTGACGTTCATCTATCGACCTGAATACTATCAGATTACGCAAGACGCCAACGGCAACTCAACAGCAGGTATTGCGGAGATCATCATCGCCAAGCACAGGAATGGTGCTTTGGAAACAGTTCCGTTGAAGTTTGTGAACAAGTTTACCCGTTTCGAAAATCTGGACAGCTATAATGACCACTACATGGCCGGATCTTCGGATGGCACTGTTACCCTTCCTTCTCGTATGGATGACCTTCCGCCGGAGCAGCCCTACGAGGATGCACCATTCTAATTGCCTTATTTAGGCGCCATTCTTATCAGCCATACAGAAAGCAAGCCGAAGAATAGATTGGGTATCCATACCGCAATTACCGGCGGCAGCTCGGCATTGGTGGCAAAGGTGGTAGAAAACCGCAGGAACAGAATGAACAAGGCGCTCATGGCCAGTCCGATAGCCACGTTAAGCCCCGTGCCACCTCGTTTCTTACGGCTGCTGAAAGCCACACCGATAAAGGTGAGGATCAGCATGGCAAAGGCATTGGCCGTGCGGTTGTGTAATTCCACTTCAAAGAAGACCACCTTTTTTACACCACCCAATTTTTCCATTTCGATGAAGTCTGTCAGCTCATCCGTGCGCATCATCTCTTTTAGTTCCAGCCGCCGCACAAAGGTAGTCGGGTCGAAGCCCAACACCGTATCCAGAGAAACACCGGATGTTACCTGATAGATATCACCCTGTTTCTGCCAGATCTCATAGGTCGGTATTTCCCAAAATTCCCGATCCTCATTCCACCGTATACGCTGTGCCCGCAGCTGATAGGTGAGCTCGTTGTGTTCAAAATGCTCCAGACTGAACTGAAAGCCCTCGTTGGAGGTGAAAGAAAAATTCTGCAAGGAGGCAATGGTTTCTGAGTGGTCGTCCTTTTGGATGGTTCGGTTAATGCCGCTCTCATTGCTCACCATATGGTGGATGTAGGTATTGAGGAATCCGACCCTGGTTTTGTTCAGTTGCGGTATGGTGTAGTGGTTTAGTGCCAGCATCAGCAATACCAGCAGTAGCGCACTGACCGCATAGGGACGTAACAGTCTGTAGTAGCTGATACCATTACCCAGAATAGCCACGATCTCCGAGTTGCCTGCCAGTTTGGAGGTAAACAATATCACGGCTATAAACAGGAATAGGGGAGCCAGGATGGAAAACATGTGGGGTATGTAGGTCAGGTAGTACACCAGGATCTCACCCATAGGCACGGCCTTTTCGATGAATTGCTCCAGTTTTTCTGTGATATCGATCACAACAGCAATCAGCAGCATCACCAGCGACACGAAGAAGAACGTGGCCATGTATTTGCGGATGATATATAGATCCAGTTTACCCATCGGTTACAATCGCTGTGTTACCTGTTTCACCATGCCTGTTTTCCAGTTGGAAAAGGTACCGGCCATAATGTGGCGTCTCGCCTCACCGGTAAGCCACAGGTAGAAAGACAGGTTGTGGAGGGATGCCAGTTGCAAGCCCAGTAATTCGCCGGCAGCAAAAAGATGGCGCAGGTATGCCTTTGTATAGGTCTTGCTGATAAACGAAGGTCCGTCAGCATCGATGGGGGAAAAGTCGTTTTCCCATTTCTTGTTCTTGATATTGATTACCCCATGTTGGGTGAATAGCATGCCATTCCTACCATTGCGGGTGGGCATTACGCAGTCGAACATATCTACCCCCAACGCGATACTTTCCAGGATATTGGCTGGCGTGCCCACACCCATCAGATAGCGAGGCTTGTCAGCCGGAAGAATACGACACACCTCGTCTGTCATGGCATACATGTCCTCATGAGGCTCACCTACCGACAAGCCGCCGATGGCGTTGCCGGGCATGCCCTTTTCTGCTACATAATGAGCCGATTCCTTTCGCAGGTCGGGATACACACTGCCTTGCACAATAGGGAACAGCATCTGACTGTGTGCGTATTTTTCCCGACTATTCGACAGATGCGCAATGCATCTGTCCAACCATCGGTGAGTCAGTTGCATCGATGTTTTGGCATATCCGTAGTCACAGGGGTAGGGCGTACATTCATCGAATGCCATCATGATATCGGCCCCGATACTACGTTGGATGTCGATGCTGCTTTCGGGTGTAAACCAGTGGTAGGATCCGTCAATGTGGCTTTGAAACCGTACGCCTTCCTCTTTGATCTTCCGGTTTACGGCCAGTGAGTATACCTGATACCCGCCGCTATCGGTGAGGATGGGTTTTTGCCAGCCCATGAATCGATGCAGACCGCCTGCCTGTTCAAGGATGTCGGTGCCCGGGCGTAGATACAGGTGGTATGTGTTGCCCAGGATGATTTGTGCCTGTACGATGTCTGTCAGATCCTCCTGTCGGATGGATTTTACGGTACCTACCGTGCCTACTGGCATGAATATGGGTGTGGCGATGGACCCATGGTCGGTGTCCAGTTGTCCGGCACGGGCGGAACTATGCGGGTCTTGGGCAGAAATTGTAAACTTCATGTTATTCTTGTGCTATGGAGGCAGCGTTCTTCGTTTGGCTTTTGGTGTTGGGCATACCGGTTTTATGTTGGGGCCTGCTATACGGGTGGGCAGCCTGGCGTACCATACACACAAACACGCCTGCCACAGTATGGCCCGATGTAGCCGTTGTGATTGCCGCCCGCAACGAGGCTTCAAATTTACGCAAATTTCTACCCCACGTGCTGCAACAGGACTACCCGGGTAAGTGGTCCGTGTGGGTGGTGAACGACCACGCTGAAGATGATACGACAGAGGTGATAGCAGCACTGTCCGGCGATTATCCTCATCTGCATTTGATACAATTGCCGTCCGGTTTACGGGGCAAGAAGGCTGCCTTACACGCCGGCATTGAGGCCTGTGGGGCTGCATCCATTGTGGTAACTGATGCCGATTGCTATCCGGCAACGAGCCAATGGCTCAGGCACATGGTACAACCGCTGGCGCAGGGCTGCGTAGGTGCAGTAGGATTCAGTCCGTGCGAAACAAAACACCAAGGATGGTTGGCAGCCTACCAGCAATATGAATATGCCGTGATGGCACTGCTGTACCTGTCAGCTGCGTCTTTGGGGAAGCCATACATGGCAGTAGGCCGAAACATGGCCTTTTCCAGGGAGGCCTATAATACAAGTGGCGGGTTGTCGGCATTGCCGGATATATTGTCAGGATCAGATGATTTGTTGCTGCAACAGTTAGCCACATTAGGACCAGTTGGTATCGCGCCGGCACGTGAAGCATGGGTATACACACCACCGCAGACCAACTGGAGGTCGTGGTGGCGGCAAAAGCGGAGACACTTATCTACAGGAGGATATTACAAGGCCGCCGGCAGGTGGTGGTTGGGAGGATGGATGGTCGGACTGGCAGGGTATTTCATATTGCTGCTGATGATTGGTTTCCAGATGGGATGGTGGATAGTTATTCTGGTGCATCTGGTGCGAAGCGCACTACAAATTGGTATTTTTGAACGGTGGTCAGGAAAAGAATCTCGCCTGGTCAATTATTTATGGCTGCCGATTCTTGATATATTGTTAGTGATTTATGTAATTTGTGGCATACCGCTTTTGCGATGGAAGTCAATCCAAACATGGAAATAGAGGGTAAGTTTTCACCCAGGGCGCAGGAAGATTACGACCTGGTAATGAAGGCCGTGCACCAGCACGATCAGCAGGCCTATGCCAAGCTGATGAGCCGGTATCGCGACTCTGTTTTTTTCATGATTCTGAAGATGGTTCACAATCGTGACGACGCAGAAGATTTGACCATTGAAGCATTTGGTAAGGCGTTCCGTAACATAGAAAGGTATAGCACAGATTATGCCTTTAGCACCTGGCTGTTCAAGATCGCATCGAATAACACTATTGATTTTATCCGGAAAAAGCGCCTGCAAACCCTCAGCATTGATGAGACCCATGGAGGCGATGATGATGACGGACATTCCTATGCTTCCTCTATTAAAGCTGAGTCACTTGATCCTGAAGAGGAGTTCATCAGGGAGCAGCGTATAACCTTGATGCGAGAAGTAACGGAAAAGCTGAATGAGAAGTACCGTATCCTGATAGAGCTGCGGTATTTCGAAGAATATTCCTATGAAGAAATTGCAGAACAGCTTGATTTACCCTTAGGTACGGTGAAGGCACAGCTGTTTCGGGCCAAAGAGTTGTTGTACAACGTGTTGCGCAACAACAGGGAGCGTATCTGACAGCTATGGAGCAGATACTCCACTACTTTCCGGATCTTACTGACAAGCAGAAAAGTCAATTCGCACAACTCGATCCGCTGTATCGGTATTGGAATCAGCTGGTGAATGTGATTTCGCGGACAGATATCGACAACCTGTACGAGCGTCATGTGCTCCATTCCTTGGCTATTGCCAGAGTAACCGGTTTTGTGGCGGGCACGCGTATCATCGATGTAGGTACTGGCGGTGGGTTTCCAGGGATTCCGCTGGCCATTCTCTTTCCGGAGGTGCAATTCCATCTCATTGATTCCATCGGGAAAAAGATCAAGGTGGTAGAAGCGATTACCAAGGATATCGGGCTGCAAAATGTGTCGGCGCGCCAGCAAAGGGCTGAGGAGGTTACAGGGCGTTTCGACTTCATGGTTAGCAGAGCCGTTACCAGGACAGAAACCCTAGTGCGCTGGGCCAAAGGTTTTATCAGCAAATCTTCCGGTAACGACTTACCCAATGGTCTGCTGCTGTTGAAGGGCGGCAACCTTACAGAAGAGCTGGCATCCGTACGTGGTGTCTGTTACACCTTTCCGATTGCTGATTACTTTGCGGAGCCTTTCTTTGACACCAAACAGGTAGTATACGTAGCTATGTAACCCTGCATTGATAAAAGTCATAGCCTACCTCCATTTTTTGCGCCAATTTTACCCTACATGCTAAAACCTGATGTTATGACCTACAAATCTCACTATCAGATTGTGATTATTGGCGGGGGTACAGCCGGTATCATGACTGCTGCACAACTCCTCCGCAAGCGCCCTTCCCTTGATATCGCCATTATTGAACCTTCAGAGAAGCATAGCTATCAGCCGGCGTGGACGTTGGTGGGAGCAGGTACGTATTCATGGGAGAAAACCATGCGGCCTGAAGCATCAGTGATGCCGGATAAGGTAACATGGATCAAGGATAAAGCTGTTGCTATCGATCCCGATACCAATAGCGTGGATACAGCGGGAACAGGTAAGATTACCTACGATTACCTGGTGCCTGCACCGGGTATACAAATAGATTTGAACGGTATAGAGGGTCTTGCTGAAGCGATTGATACCCACAATGTTTGCAGCAATTATACCAATCCCAACTACACCTGGGAGTTGATGCAGCAGTTCAATGGTGGTAATGCCATCTTTACACAGCCTGCTACACCTATCAAATGTGGCGGTGCTCCTCAGAAGATCATGTACCTGTTTGCCGACTATATGCGCAAACACAAACTGGCTGATCAAACAAACATCCTGTTTGCCACACCCGGAAGTGTCATCTTCGGTGTGCCGGAGTTTGCGGAGACACTCCATGAGGTGATCGACAGATATGGCATTGCGCTCAAGTTCTTCTCCAAGCCTGTGAAGATCGATGGCCCTGCCAGAAAGATCCATTTTCAGCATATCGGTGAATCGGACGTAGCCAGCATACCTTCCGGCAAGCATGCTCAGGCGTTCGGAGGGACTGATATGGGTAACAGGGTCGTAGCACTGGATTATGACTTCCTGCATCTGGCGCCGCCACAGTCAGCACCCGACTTCATCAAACAGTCCAAGCTGGCACATCAGGAAGGCCCCAGTAAGGGATGGATCAACGTAAACATCAACACACTGCAGCACAACGTCTACTCGAATGTGTTTGCCCTGGGAGATGCGGCGGCATTGCCAACAGCCAAGACAGGCGCTGCCATTCGTAAGCAGGCACCTGTGTTGGTAGAGAACCTGCTCCATGTGATGGACAATGAGTCGAAGCGAAATGAAAGTTATACCGGCTATTCATCTTGCCCACTGGTGACCGGCTACGGTAAGATGTTGTTGGCTGAGTTCGACTATCAGAACAAACCCATGTCCGATCCACTGTTGAGTAAGCTGATGAATGTGTTCAAAGAGCACTGGCGCATGTGGATTCTCAAGAAATATGGATTGCCCTACCTGTATTGGAACATGATGATGAAGGGCAGAATGTAGATGTCGATGTGCCGGTAAAGGTGATCCGGTGGAAATATGTTGGCAAAATGGGCCTTTCATTATCCGGCAACAGTGATCCTGTCCAGGTATTGGTTAATTGATGTGCATGCGGGATACATCTCGTTGCGACATTACTGATCTCAAAGCATATAGGTAGTTTTATTAGTATGAATCGAGGGTATAAGCTACTTTTGGTAGCAATACCCCAATCTATGTCAGTAGACCCCCGTACCTATCAGATTGCCTTGACGTTGATTCCCGGCATTGGTGATGTGCTGGCCAAGAATTTGCTGAGCTATTGTGGTAGTATCGAGGCGATTTTCCGTATGTCCAAGGGAAAGCTGATGAAGGTGCCGGGCGTCGGTGAATGGACAGCACACAACCTGGTATCACAGGACGTATTACGCCAAGCCGAGGAGGAATTGGCTTTTGTGGAGCAGCAGGGTCTGGAGATGCTGTTCTTTACCGACGACAAATATCCGTGGCGATTGAAGCATTGTGCGGATAGCCCTATTCTATTGTATTACAAAGGTGCTCCGGTACTGAATGCTGCACGTATGGTGGCCATAGTAGGTACCCGGAATATTACGGACTATGGAAAGCTGTATACCGAGAAGATCGTAGAGCAGTTGCTGCCTTTCCAGCCGGTAATTGTGAGTGGATTGGCCTATGGTGTCGATATTATGGCACATCGGGCTGCACTGCGTGTGGGGCTTCCTACCGTAGGCGTGGTAGGGCATGGGTTGGATATGATGTATCCCTATCAGCATCGGAGTGTGGCAGAGCGTATGCAAGAGCAGGGTGGGATACTTACTGAATTCCGAAAGGACACACGGCCGGACAAGGAAAACTTTCCGAAGCGCAACAGGATTGTTGCCGGCATGATAGATGCACTGATCGTGGTGGAGTCTGCAGAAAAGGGTGGGGCATTGATTACGGCAGATATTGCTTTCTCTTACAATAAAGATGTATTTGCATTGCCAGGAAGACTGACAGATCCCTATTCTGCGGGTTGCAATTGGTTGATCAATCACCATAAAGCAGCACTCTTTTCCAGTGTGGAGGATATGGCAAAGGAACTGAGGTGGAGTGTGGAGGGGGCCACTACAATCCGGGTGCCCGAGCTATTCCTGTCGGAAGATGAGTCGACGGTGATGCAGGTACTGCAACCCGTCAGGGAGTTGCCATTGGATGAGCTGTTGCATCAGGTAGGATGGTCCCCTTCCCGGTTGTCGGCCACCTTGCTGGAGATGGAGTTCAAAGGGTTGCTGGCTCCACTTCCGGGCAATCGGTATCGGCTTTCCTAATGGACATTGATAGAAGTCATTTTGTTTCCCTGACCGGCAAAGTAGCTTTGTGAAACAAAAAGACAGGCTAAAGGTGCAGTATTTGGTACTTTTGCAGTCGCAGAACTCCTTAACTACAAAAGTTACTTATGAAGCAAACGGGCAACTACAACCACGATTGTGGCCTGGAGCAAATCGGTATTCACCAGTGCCGTCAGGTGTGGTGGAACCTCTCCCCGGCAGAATTAACAGAACACACATTGGAACGCGGCATGGGCAGTCTGACAGATACAGGTGCCTTGGCTGTAGATACCGGTGAATTTACCGGAAGAAGTCCCAAAGACAGGTTCATTGTGCAAGATGATATCACTGCATTGGCCGTAGATTGGAACAACATCAATCAGCCTATCTCAGCTGAATACTTTGATCAGTTGTTGGGAAAGATGCAGACCTATGTAGCAGACAAGGAATTGTATGCAAGAGATGCGATCGCCTGTGCCAATCCTGATTATCAGTTGAAGGTGCGGGTGATTACTGAGTCTCCGTGGCAAAACATGTTTGTCCACAACCTGTTCATCAGACCAAATAAAGAAGAGCAAGCAGTATTTACTCCCGATTGGCATGTGTTTGATGTACCATCCTTCCATGCAGATCCTGCGGTTGATGGCACCCGGCAGCATAATTTCGCCATCATCAACTTTACCCGACGTATCATCCTGATCGGTGGTACAGCATATACCGGTGAAATCAAGAAGGGCATTTTTTCAGTGCTCAACTTCCTGTTGCCTCATACCCGCAATGTATTGAGTATGCATTGCAGTGCCAATGTGGGTAAAGAAGGCGATACTGCCCTGTTCTTCGGGCTGAGTGGTACAGGTAAGACAACCTTGAGCGCAGATCCCAACCGTCACTTGATCGGGGATGATGAGCATGGCTGGATTGGTAACGCCATCTTCAATTTTGAGGGAGGCTGTTATGCCAAGGTCATCAATCTGACGGAAGAAGGTGAGCCTGACATCTACCGGGCTATCAAGTTTGGGTCACTGTTAGAGAATACGAGGTATCATGCCGATTCCCGCACGGTAGATTATACCAACAGCTCAGTAACGGAGAACACGCGTGTGGCCTATCCACTCCACTACATAGATAATGCGCTGATTCCTTCGGTAGGAGCAGGTCCTAAGAATATCTTCTTTCTCACCTGTGATGCCTTCGGGGTGTTGCCGCCCATCAGCAAGTTGTCACCGGCTCAGGCTATGTTCCACTTCATTTCCGGATATACAGCCAAGGTGGCAGGCACAGAGGCGGGAGTTACAGAGCCGCAGGTGGTATTCTCTGCCTGCTTTGGTGCGCCATTCCTGCCTTTACATCCTGCCAGATATGCAGAAATGCTGGGCAGACAGATGGAGGCACAGGAGGTATCTGTCTGGTTGATCAATACCGGCTGGTCTGGAGGTGAATATGGTGTTGGCAGCCGCATGAAGCTCCGCTATACAAGAGCTATGATCACTGCAGCGTTGGAAGGAAGGCTGCATGATGTGGCGTACATTACTGATCCGATATTTGGTTTGCATATTCCGGCAGAATGCGCTGGTGTACCTACTGAGGTGTTGAATCCTATTGATACCTGGCAGGATAAGGAGGCCTATTGGCTAAAGGCGAATGATCTGGCAAAGCGCTTCAACGATAACTTCAGGAAGTATGCCGATCAGGCCAATGGTGATATTCTGGCGGCAGCGCCAAAGGTAGTGGAGAAGACCACGTACTAGCGAATCATCAATGGGAATACCTGCGGGTAGGATTGCTGGCGGGTATCAATCCAATACATTCCGGCATTAAGATCTGAGGGCAGCACAAGTGTGTTGCCCTCTGTCATTGTATGATACACCAGCATACCGGATACATCATAGATGCTGATGATGGTGTGTTTTTGCTCTTCCAGTTGCAGGAACACGATACCACCCTTATCCACGGGGTTAGGATAGATAGGGTTTGACGGTTTAGCAGATGTAACAATAGCTATAGGGGAATACATTTGTGTGCCATCTGGCATGAGCATGGTAACCCTGTAATAACGGATATGTGCTGCTTCATCAGAAAGGGTGAGCAAGTATCCATCTTCAACAAGAGCCTCGGTATGGGCAACTTCCACGAACTGCCAATCATCTGTCGCATGCTCAACAGTAAGGGAGAGGGGTGGCTCGGGATAATCATGTTGCAGATGTAGTTGGGTGTAATCAGCATAGCGGTTAGCAGTCAGTGAGATGGATTGCAAATCCAGCAATGCGGGAGTAAAGCAATTCATACAGGTCCCTCCTGACATGATTTTCAGTTTCCCTTGGGGGTTATCGGTGCCCATGGTAATCTCAATATTCAGGTAGGAGGGGTAGGAGCAGGGCACCATATAGGTTTCTGTCCTCACATTCGAGTTGCCTGCCAACGGTGCCCAGTCACCGGGTATTGTATCCGTTACGGTAAGTGTTCCGCCGCAGTAGATGTTGTTGATGATAAAGTCGTTGCTATCCAGGAAAGCCTCCCCGGTTTTGTCCATCCGTATGTTCACCTCTGTCATGTTGTTGCTGTTGGCGCAGTTCTGTTGGCTGAGCCATATGGTGTCTGTCAACATTGTACAGGTGTCTCCACCAACGATCCATACAGCCGGTGTGAGTACTGAGTTCTGGATAATACCACAGTCGATGGTGATGTTGGTGCCGGGACCGCGGAAGATGAACTGGAATTCAGGGTTGTTGCAATTACCTACCTGAGCTGTACAGGTGATGGTCATGCAGCCAAATAGCAGGAAGGAGAGTATGCGTATCATGGTTGCTAGCTTTTGGTCTTTGGGCATTTACTTGCATGGTTGAACCAAAGATTACTTCAGCTCAAACAATGTAAGAAATGGGAAATATCGGGCGTAAAAAGACCAAAGAGTATGATCTGTGTCATATTGACACAATAATTTTGGCAATTGCTCTTCTTGTGTTTGTTAGGGGATAGGTGTGTGGAAATTAAACAATCTGAAATAGTAAGCTTTAATATTTAATGTGACGAAGTGCACACATAGCACTCTGAAAGTGTTGAAAATGCTGGTATTTACGGGTTCATGAATTAAAAAGCGTGAATCTGTGTGCTATTCTACAATGTTGATAACTGAAAAATATGTTTACTTTTGGCCTGCAATCAAGGTGTGTTTTCGGGAAATCGACATCGCAAAAACCAACTTGTAAGTCTCACAAAGCGAAAGAATAAAACAAATGTCAGAAAAACGTTGAAGAAGTGTAAAAAACACACTAATTTTGAATCGTAGTTTAAAAAGTTGCGTGTAAATAATGGATGTAAGTCAAAAGGATTATCTGTACAAATAAGCCTGACTGAACCAAATAATAAAAATATCCAACTTGCGGTGCTGAATCTTTTTAAGTGATGCTCCGTAAAATGAAAAATTTGAAAGTATAGCGCTAAAAGCTACGCCAAATGTGTGATTCTCCTCAAGTGAATAGAGCTTTACCCGATTCGGGTGGGGCATTTACTATGTCAATATATATGCCATTCCCATCAAACCATTACATACCAAAGACTATGAGACTGCTATTTACGATGATTGCCATTGCCGGTATTTGGAGTGCCAGCTTTGCGCAGACGGGAACGACGACCGTGAAGGCGAATTTCGGACAGGATGCAGATGTGCAATCTGACCTCTTGCAGTTTGGGCCGCTTAATGGCACAGCAGCTGGAACTGATGACTGGTTTTTTAAACTTGGCGGCACCGGGTATGGGGTAATAGACACATACAATGCCTCCAACATCCGGACATTGACGAACAGCAGCGCTAACAATTTCTCCGCTGTTAGACGAATGGCTTTCCCGGCTTATTCTGAGCTGAATGGATACCTCTGGTTGGATGCAGTATGGAAGAGGGATTGCCATACATCTGCAGCGGACAAGGATACCAACGTCTTTTTGGGTCAGTCGAATAAGAATTTCGATAACCCGGGATTGTGGAATACAACCATTGGGGATGTTCCGCAAAAGAATGATATCATCGATGTGTATAGTCACGTAAGAAGAGCCGGTTCCTCCCTCACAGATACCCTGTGGGGATTTTTTGGTGTTGGTAGAAGGTCTGGCGATGGCGCAGCTTATATTGATGTTGAGATCTTCAGAAATGATGTTACCTACACTGCCTCCGGTGGATTTCAAAATCTGGGTCCGGATGGCGGTCGTGTAGCCTGGACTTTCAATGCCGATGGTTCAATCATGAATCCCGGTGCCATCATATTGTCGACTGATATATTGAGCAGTGGTCCTTCGGGTACGGTATATGTTTGGGTTGATCCTACAACTGTTCCGGGAGGGCTTGCCGGATTTGCAGCCCTACCGAATAATCCATTCGTTTTCTCTGGCGTGTTCTACCAACAGCCGGGCTCAAACTTTGGTTATGCCGAAATCATGCCCAATGGCTCAGGGACCTTCTATTACGTTACGGAAAATTCAGCCAACACCTGGGCAGGTAATTTTGGAACAATAACCGGCCCATCGGCCATCTACAATACCAACTATCCACCCACACAGTTTACAGAACTGGCTGTGAATTTTACCTCTTTAGGTCTGGATTTGGCCAATGCACAGGGGTTGAATTGTACCAACTTGTTTGGTGCAGTCATGTTCAAGACAAGAAGCTCTGCCTCTTTCACTGCTGAGTTAAAAGACTTCACCAGTCCGCAGCCATTTGGGCAGGTAGATGAAGTGAGTGCTACTATCTCTGCAAACCCCGGCACCCACCTGTCTTCAGCAGTGCCGGCGATTACGCTTACAGCTGTTACCAACGTATCCAATGGACTTATCTACCAATGGTCCTATGAGGGTGTAGACATACCCGGAGCTACAGGCAAGACATTGCAGGTAACTGCACCCGGAGAATATTGTGTGATGACCATGGTATCCAATACAGGCTGCTTCGACTTGGCTTGTATTGAGATTACCTGTGAACTGGATGTAGTGCCTACGGTTACAGACGTTGCCTGTTATGGCGACAACGACGGACAGATTTCGCTTGCTGTTGCTGGTGGTTCTGGATATTACACCTATTCATGGAGTAATGGATCTACATCTTCTTCATTGACCGGACTTGCTCCAGGCACGTATGACGTAACGGTAACAGACGAGTATGGTTGTGCAGGGACTGCCTCGGCTACGGTATCTGAGCCGGCAGCGGCCTTGTCTGCAATATGTACCGGCACGGACGTTACCTGTACTACTTTAACGGAAGGAACAGCCACCGTTACACCGGCAGGAGGAACACCTTCCTATACATATGTATGGAGTGATGGGCAAACAACACAGACAGCTACTGGATTGTCTAATGGCACCTACACAGTTACAGTAACTGATGCCAACGGCTGTACAACAACTTGTTCTGCTACCATCAACGTAATCCCGGATATTACTCCACCATCAATTACATGTCCAGACGATATTACGGTCAATAATGATGCAGGTCTTTGTTCTGCAGTAGTTTCCTGGTCAGAGCCAATAACCAGCGATGATTGTGGCGTTGCCAGTGTAACCAGCAATATTGCTAGTGGCGCAACATTTTCTGTTGGTACGACCACTGTGACCTATACTGTCACAGATATTAATGGCAACACAGCTACTTGTAGCTTCACGGTAACCGTAAACGACACTGAGAATCCGACCATCACTTGCCCTGCAGACATTACAGTTAGCAACGACCTGGGCGACTGTTCAGCAGTCGTAAACTGGGCTGCTCCGGTAACTGCCGACAACTGCGGTGTAGCGAGCGTAACCAGCGACATCGCCAGTGGTGCGACCTTCGCAGTAGGCACGACGACAGTTACTTACACCGTAACTGACGTTCACGGCAACACGGCCACTTGTAGCTTCACAGTAACCGTAAACGACACCGAGAACCCAACGATCACCTGTCCTGCTGACATCACGGTTAGCAACGACGCAGGTGACTGCTCAGCAGTCGTAACCTGGGCAGCTCCAACTACAGCTGACAATTGTGGTGTAGCAAGCGTAACCAGCGACATCGCCAGTGGTGCGACCTTCGCAGTGGGTACAACTACGGTTACTTATACAGTAACTGATGTTCACGGCAACACTGCGACTTGTAGCTTTACTGTAACAGTAAATGACACTGAGAATCCAACGATTACTTGTCCTGCTGATATTACAGTAAGCAACGACGCAGGTGATTGCTCAGCAGTGGTAACCTGGACAGATCCTGCCACCAATGATAACTGCGGTGTAGCAAGCGTAACCAGCGACATTGCCAGTGGTGCTACCTTCTCGG
>CAYYHM010000044.1:0-13578 GCA_964471795.1 uncultured Chitinophagales bacterium
AGACTTGGCAAAACCCTCGACCGGTAAATTTTTAATCGATGTGGAAAAGGTGTTGTAATACTATCAGCCTTTCATTACCTTTGCAAGCCGTTTAAATGATGAAACATGTACGCAATCGTTGACATTGCAGGACAGCAAATGAAAGTAGAGAAAGGCCAACAGCTTTTCGTACACCGCCTTGCTGGTGAAGCCGGCAGCAAAGTAACTTTCGAACAAGTGCTGTTGAAAGACGACAATGGAAAAGTTGAAGTAGGTGCTCCGATGATTTCCGGTGCCAAGGTGGAAGCCACAATTGTGGAACACCTGAAAGGCGACAAGGTGATCGTGTTCAAGAAGAAGCGCAGAAAAGGCTACAAGAAAAGAAATGGCCACCGTCAGTATCTGACCAAGGTGGTGATTGAAGGCATTAAATAAGTGAATCGCTAAAACCCACAATAATGGCTCACAAAAAAGGGATGGGTAGTACGCGCAACGGGCGCGAATCGCACAGTAAACGACTGGGTGTAAAGATATATGGTGGACAGGAAGCTAAGGCCGGCAACATCATCGTGCGCCAGCGTGGCACCAAATACCACCCTGGTGAAGGCGTAGGCCTCGGCAGAGACCACACCATCTTCGCTATGGTTGACGGTGTAGTTACGTTTGAGCGGAAGCGCCTCGACCGTAATTTCGTTTCGGTTGTCGCTCCGGCTACTGTAACCACTACA
This sequence comes from uncultured Chitinophagales bacterium, assembly GCA_964471795.1. Classification (GTDB taxonomy): domain Bacteria; phylum Bacteroidota; class Bacteroidia; order Chitinophagales; family S012-47; genus CAJXXO01. Next base: position 708 of record CAYYHM010000044.1, read on the forward strand.
ACAGCACCTGCTCCCAAAGCGCCTAAGGCTGAAAAGCCTGCACCGGCTGCTCCGGTAGCTGAGGTTGCTGCCCAGGAAGAAGCTCCGGCAACCGCTGAAGCTCCTGCAGCAGGAGATGATCTGAAGAAGATCAGCGGCATCGGACCTGCATTCGAGAAGAAGTTGAAAGCAGCAGGCCTTACCACCTACCAGCAAATTGTAGACATGACTGAAGAAGACATGGATGCGTTGGCTGAAAAGGTATCCGGCGTAAGCAAAGAAAAAATGTTGGCCGACGACTGGAAAGGTCAGGCAGCCCAACTCATCGCAGGATAAAGTAACAACAACGACCTTACAAAGCGGCTCCCACAGAGCCGCTTTTTTTGTTCCTGCACTTCGCAGTACTTTTATACTATGCATACCGTACTCACCAGCACTGCCAATCCAAAAGTCAAACAAGCGCTGGCGTTGCACAAGTCCCGTGAGCGCCGCCAGAGTGGCCTGTTCCTGATAGAAGGTGCCAAGGAGATCGCCATGGCCATCAACCATGGATACGACATCCGCACCCTGCTGTGGTGTGAGGAGCTGGACAAGGAAGGAGTCCTTGCCGGCTGGTTGCACAAATCGGTAGAGCCATCCATCGTATTTCCCGTAACGCCGGCCATCTTCGATAAGGTAGCCTACAGAGATGACCGCGACGGACTGCTGGCTGTTGCGCATACCAGGCTCCATGGATTGCAGGACTTATCACCCCGAGATAATCCCCTCTACTTCGTACTGGAGTCGGTAGAAAAACCGGGTAATCTGGGCGCCATCATCCGCACCGCCGACGCTGTTAGTGCACAGGTAATCATTGCAGATGGCAGAACCGACCTGTACAATCCCAACGTAATCCGATCGAGTGTAGGTTGTTTCTTTACAGTGGAAGTAGCCATCACCGATAATTCCACCTGCCTGACATGGCTACAGGAGAAAGGCATACATACGGTAGCTACAGCCATCAATACCGAGAGATGGCATTTTCAGGCTGACTGGCGAAGGCCTGCCGCTATTGTGTTGGGGACCGAAGCTACTGGTCTGTCACCCTTTTGGCTCAGCCACTGCGACGAAATCGTAAAGATCCCCATGCTGGGCGCCAACGACAGCCTGAACGTGAGCGTGGCGGCAGGGATCGTGGCCTATGAAGCCATCAGGCAGCGCATGGAACGTGCGTAATCAGGCTAGTGCGCTTACCCGGCTGCAGGTGTCATCACTGCACCGTTCACCGAAAACAGAGAAAAGTCATTCCTTTTGTCAAGTGTGCGCAGTACCTTTCGAGGAAAGCACGACTCCATTCCATATGGTAGCAAGCGACCAACCAAACACGACCGGTATGATTACCATTGACAACTACCTCGCTCCCCACTACATTCACCGCAGCAACTGGCTGAGAGCTGCTGTGCTGGGAGCCAATGACGGCATCATCTCCATTGCCAGCTTATCGATTGGTGTCGCTGCTGCCAGCACAACCCGTGACCCCATCCTGCTGGCAACCGTTGCCGGCCTGGTTGCAGGCGCTTTGTCCATGGCTGCCGGCGAGTATGTGTCTGTAAGCTCACAAACCGACGTGGAAAAGGCCGACATAGAACGAGAGAAGAAAGAACTGGCAGAGATGCCCGAAGCGGAACTGCAGATACTGGCACAGATCTATGAGAAACGCGGTCTTCAGAAAGAAACCGCTTTGAAGGTAGCCGAAGAACTCACGCAAGCGGATGCTCTGGGCGCACATATGCGGGATGAGTTGGGTCTCAATGAAATCAGTCAGGCAAAACCCATACAGGCTGCCATAGCATCAGGTGCTGCTTTCACAGTAGGTGGAGCCTTACCACTTCTGGTCACCCTGTTTGCTCCGGTGCAGACCATGGAATACTTCCTCTATGGCTTTACCATCGTATCACTTATTGCATTAGGTACTGTTTCTGCCATCACCGGTGGGTCTAGCGTATCCAAGGCAATCATACGCATTGTCATCTGGGGAACCATCGCCATGGGATTGTCTGCAGGCGTGGGCTTTTTGTTTGGGGTGAACGTGTGACAGGTCCTCCACGGAACCCATTGAACAACTAACGGCTCATTATACGTAATAAACTGTATTACAGTATTTTGTCTGTTGGACATTTACTGTTACCCTACCATGCGACTGGCTTGGATGAATCATACTTTTCTGTAATTTGTGTCACGAAAAGTAATTTCATACAAAACAGGCAATCGTATGCATCCCATTCTTCGCAACATCCTTGCCATGCTGGCAGGCATAGTCGGTGGTAGTATCATCAATATGGCACTGGTGGAGGCCGGTCACCTGCTGTTTCCGATAGAAGGCATAGACACGACCGATACAGAGGCACTGGCACAGGTGATGTCCGGTTTATCCTGGGAATACTTCCTGTTTCCGTTTCTGGCACATGCCATCGGCACACTTGCCGGCGCCATCATTGTGGCGCGAATCACTAAGCACCCATTCGCCCCCTATGCTATTGGTGGATGGTTTCTGCTAGGCGGAATCGCTGTTGCCTTTATGATACCCGCACCTACCTGGTTTGTGGTTACAGACCTGCTATTGGCCTACTTGCCTATGGCATTTCTGGGTGCACGGATCGCACAAAGGATGTCCAGCAAGGCATAGGTACCTTCGTAAACAAACAGATTGCAATCTTTGTAGGTAATGATACGGCAAGCGGATATTACACATTGAACCGGAAGTGCATCACATCGCCGTCATGCACCACGTATTCTTTGCCTTCCACCCGCATCTTACCGGCCTCCTTTACTGCAGCCTCTGAACCATACTTTTCATAATCTGCAAAGGCTATCACTTCTGCGCGGATGAATCCTTTCTCAAAATCGGTATGGATAACACCTGCCGCCTGTGGAGCTTTTGTCCCTTCTGTGATGGTCCAGGCACGCACCTCTTTCTCACCGGCCGTGAAATAGGTGATCAGATCCAGCAGTTTGTAAGTAGCACGGATCAGTCTGAAAAGACCCGGCTCCTCCAACCCCATCATCTGCAGGAACTCGGTACGCTCATCCAGCGTATCGAACTGTGCTATCTCCGACTCGATGGCAGCACTCAGTATCAGCACTTCTGCTTTTTCGTTGGCTACGGCTTCCCGCAGTCGATCTACGTAAGCATTGCCGGAAACAGCACCGGCCTCATCTACGTTGCACAGGTACAGCACCGGTTTGATCGTCAGCAAGTCCAGACCGGATATCGTAGACAACACCTCCTCCACCCGGGGAAAGGTACGTGCATTGTGTCCGCCCTCCATGTATGCCTTCAGCTCTTGCAGCAAGTCTACCTTTGCCTTCAGCTCCTTTTCGCCGCTTTTGGCAGCACGCGCATGCTTGTCGATCTGCTTGTCTATGGTATCCAGATCCTTCAGCTGCAGCTCCGTGTCGATCACTTCTTTGTCACGCACCGGATCTACAGAGCCATCTACATGGATCACATTCGGGTCTTCAAAACACCGGATAACGTGGATGATGGCATCTGTGCTGCGGATGTTACCCAGGAACTGATTACCCAGCCCCTCGCCCTTGGAAGCGCCTTTCACCAAACCGGCAATATCGACGATTTCCACGGAGGTAGGCACAACGCTGCGGGGATTAACCAACTTCACCAACGTATCGAGGCGTGGATCCGGCACGGAGATGACACCCACGTTGGGATCAATCGTACAAAACGGGAAGTTCGCGGCTTGCGCCTTCCCGCTGGTGAGTGCGTTGAAGATGGTGGATTTTCCCACGTTGGGCAACCCTACAATACCGGCCTGCAGTGCCATATGCGAAACAGATTTTGTGCTTGTGAATGAAGGCGCAAAGATAGGGTTTCGGGATGGTTTCCTGCACCGAAAGGTACGTGACACAAAGAACAAGTGAGAGCAACGCTCCGGCTTCACAGGTGTAGTTAGTGACCCGATGAATCATATAACAATCGGCAATGCATTCAGGCTGCGCATCACACATCCTGTTAGCCGGTATTCCAATATGTGAAAATTGGTTAACACACTTTTTCACGCCGGCAAAAACTAGCCATTCCACTACCTTTATGTCTTCATAAAACGCAAACACATGATAAGCAATTGGTTGAAGGGTCTGTCGTGGCTCTTGCTGATTGGCCTGGTATCCTGCACAGGAACCGGCGACAAGCAAGCAGACACCACATTGCCCAAAGGTATCTTCCCCTACCCCATCCATCGTTCTGAGCTGTCCAACGGCTTGCAGGTAGTTACCATTCCGTACGACAGTCCGGGGCTGGCTTCTTTTTACATCGTTGTGCGGGTAGGCTCGCGCCACGAGGTAGAAGCCGGCAAAACAGGATTTGCCCACTTCTTTGAGCATATGATGTTCCGTGGCACGGACAACTATTCCAAGGAGAAGTACAACGAGGTAATGATGAGTATCGGCGCTGCTGCCAACGCCAACACCTGGCTGGATCGCACGGTATACCATATGACAGGCAATGCGGAGATGCTGGACAAGATGTTCGAGCTGGAAGCCGACCGTTTTCAGTACCTCAACTACTCCGAGGGCGACTTCAAGGTAGAGGCCGGTGCTGTAAAGGGTGAGTACACCAAGAACTTCGCATCGCAGTTCACGCAGTTGAACGAGCTGATGGTAAGCACTGCGTTCGACAACCATACCTATGAGCATACGACCATGGGCTTCTTCGATGACATCGTAGATATGCCGAATCAGTACGACTACTCGCTTGAGTTCTACAACCGCTTCTACCGCCCTGAGTACACAACCATACTGGTAGTAGGTGATGTAAACCACGATCAGGTGATGACCTTGACTGAGCAGTACTTCGGGGAGTGGCAGCGTGGCGACTATCAGCCTGAGATACCACAGGAGCCTGCACAAACAGAAACGCGCTATGCGCACATACAGAATGGAGGGTTCATCCCTACCGTTGCCATGGGCTATAAGACACCGGCGTTTACGGACACCTCCCGTGACGTGGCTGCCCTGAGCCTGATTGGACAGCTGGTGTTCAGCCAGCGCAGCGACTTGTACAAAAAGCTGGTTGTGGAGGAGCAGAAATGCCTCAACCTCAGCGGCTACTACTTCTTCACCAGCGACCCTTACCTGTTCAACATCAGCGCACTGGTGAAGGATGAGAATGACCTGACTGCCGTGCGGGATGAGATTACTGCAGCCTTGGCCAACCTGGCCGCCAACCCGGTAGACAGCACCTTGCTGGAAGAAACCAAATCTAACGTGAAATACAGCCTGCTGATGAGTCTGGACGATCCGGAGGAGATTGCCGAAACCATGAGTTACTTCTTGTGGGTATCCGGTGATCCTTCGAGTATGAACCGATATTATGCCACGCTGATGGATGTAACGGCTGCTGACATTCAGCGTGCAGCCCAGCAATACTTCCAGCCGGAGCGCCTGACCATTTGCACTATTTCATCCCAAGAAGAAGGAGGCTTACAATGAAAACACTGTCTTTATTATTCATGATACTCACCTCCTGGCTTGCCATGGCTCAGGAAGTGGTGGAGCTGCCGCAACCCGAGTCGGGCAAGATCATCGTGCGGCTGCAGTTCCGTGCCGGCAGCATCTGCGACCCGGCGGGCATGGAAGGCCTCACCGCCTTTACCGCTAACTGGATTGATGAGGGTGGCACTGCCTCTATGACCAAGAGTGACATCGACGATTTCATTTACAAGATGGCTGCATCGTATGGCGTCAGTGTAGACAAGGAGGTAACCAACTTTACTTTCCAGTTTCCGACAGATTATGCGGAAGAGTTCTACCCTGTACTCCGTGACCTGATCCTGCAGCCGGCCTTCAACGAGAGCGACTACAGCCGGGTGATGGCACGGCAGCAGAACTTCGTAACACGTAGCGTAAAAAACAGCTCAGACGAAGACTACAGTAAGATGGTGCTGGAGCAGTACCTGTTTGCAGGCAGCAACATGGGGCACATGGTTGCCGGTACGGCGGCGGGATTGTCTGCCATCACACCCGAGGCTGCACAGAATCACTATGACCAGTATTTTACCAGAGACAACTTGCTGATTGGCATCGCCGGTAATTACTCGGAGGACTTTAAAAACAGGTTGGTGCAGGACATGCAAAGCTTACCCGCACTGGCTACTACCTTGCCACAGGCCGGCAGTGCCAACAATCCGGAAGGCATGCAGGTGAAGATCGTATCCAAGCCGGGCGCATTCGGCAGTGCGGTCTTCATGGGCTATCCGCTGGCTATCAGTAGGGCTGATGATGATTTTGCCGCACTGATGGTAGCCAATTCCTATCTGGGAGAACACCGTAAAAGCTACGGCAAGCTGTACCAGAAGATCCGCGAAACCCGATCCATGAACTACGGCGATTACAGCTACATAGAGTGGTATCCGGCGGGCAGCAACAACCAGCTCCCTATGTCGGGATACCCCCGCAGCAGCAACTATGCCTCCATCTGGATTCGACCGGTGCAGATTGGCAGTGGATTGCGTGCGCAGGCACCCGAACTGGCTACGGTAGAAGTGGGCCATGCCCCATTTGCCATACGAATGGCGCTGCGTGAAATGCAGACATTGGCCGACAAGGGCATGACAGCAGAAGAGTTCGAGTTGACCCGCACCTTTCTTCGTAGCTACATCAAGTTATACGTGAAATCACCATTGCAGCGGCTTGGCTATATGATGGACAGCCGATTCTATGGCAAAAAGGACTGGATCAACGAAGTAGATGCCCAACTGGCCGCCCTTACTGTAGAAGAGGTAAATGCGGCGGCACAGAAATACTGGCAAACCAAAAACATCTTCGTAGCCATTATCACCAGCCCGGATGAAGCAACCGTGCTGGCCGACTATTTCCATACCGGAAAGGCCAGCCCGATGAGCTACACCAATGTGGTGAAGGAAGGCCTGAATGATGCCGTGTATGCCGAAGACGCCGAAGTAGAAAATTATCCTATGCAGGCTGCTGATGTAACCATCATCAATACGGCAGACCTATTCCTGAAATAAGCAGTATTACCAGATACAAACAGAAGAGCCACTCACAAACGAGTGGCTCTTCCTTTTTGGTCTACCACCTACAAGTAGGCAGTACCAGATTGTGTACAGACCAATCTATCTTCACACCTAATTCTTCTCAAAGATCAGGATATCCTTTTGTTGCAACAGGTTGTCGTCATACAACTCCATTCGTGATTTATCCAAGGAAGTAAAATACCAGTCCTCTGTCATCTCATCCAGATGATACGTTCCGGAAATCTGTATGTGCAGCTCATAGTATCCACCTCTATCATCATCCCACTGCACAAACCAGATGCCATTATATTGTTGGCTGGGCACATTGGCAACAAGCGTTCCATCATCACGGAAGTCGAACGTCCAGCCGCTGAAAGCATTGGTGTAGTCATCGTTGTCATCCTGAAAGCGGGTAACTTTCCAGAGGCCTTCCACCTTACCGGAAACTTCTGTTTGCGTGAGTTCTGATACGTTTTGTGCTGAATTGTTGCAAGATGTGATCATCAGCATCAGCACCACAGGTACAAGTAGGATTGATTTTTTCATGTTTTGGTGGTTTAGTGTGAGCAAATATCTGCCATAACTACCTGCCACCCTATTAGTTCACGACGAGACGGTAAAACCGGGATATGAGGCCATAAAAAACCCGGTTCGAAGACCGGGTCAATGTGTTACCATTTATCTACTTCATCCTCTTTGTCTGCGTCGTTGTGTGCTACTTCGTCAGTATCAGTATCATATTCATCATCGCTCACCTGCTCATCCAGTATGTCCCTGGTAAATTCATCGAAGTCATAATCGGGCAGCAGGTTTTCCTTCATATACTCGAGGGTTCTTTCCAGCGCATCCAGGAACTTGTGGTAATCTTCCTTGTACAGGAAAATCTTGTGTCGGTCATACCCGTCATCCTGCCCTTTGCGCTTGCTTTCCGTGATGGTCAGATAGTAATCGTTGGACCGGGTTGGCCGGATGTCGAAGAAGTAAGTCCTGCGTTTACCTGCCTTCAGCCGGATTGAATATACCGGTTCTCCTTTTTGCTTGTTGTAATCTCTCTCCACCTGTTTTTGATTTTCAGCCTGAAAGTTAAAGAATGAAAATACTTTTTGAGATGATTCGAATATATCAGTTTTTGGAAGAACTGTTCAAACTTTCTGACCTTTTTTGTTGCTCGAACAATTGGTAATAAGCTCCTTTCTGCTGTAACAACTCCTCATGTGTGCCTATCTCAACCAATCTACCTTCATCCAGCACCAATATTTTGTCGAAGTGAAGCAATGAAAACACCCGATGTGTAATGATGATAGCTGTTCTGTTGGCCAGGATATCCTGCAGGTGGGACAGGATGTGGTGCTCTGTGTTGGCATCTACGGCGCTCAGGCAGTCATCCAGTATCATCAGGGAGGGTTCCTTCAGAAATGCACGTGCGATGGAGATGCGTTGCTTTTGGCCGCCGCTCAGCGTAACGCCCCTTTCGCCTACCATGGTGTCGTACTGCTGGGGCAGATCCTGTATTTCCCGGTGAATGGCGGCTGCATTCGTAGCCTGCTCGATGGCGAATTGCTCCGGTGGTGCTGCCCAACCGAATGCCACATTGTTTCGGATGGTATCAGAAAAGAGAAACACCTCTTGCGGCACATAGCCGATTTGTCGCCGAAAGTCACCCGTTGCCCACTGACGCAGGTCAATACCATCCACACGAATCGCACCTTCCGTAACATCATACAGGCGCATCAGCAAGTCGGCCATGGTAGACTTCCCGGAACCGGTACGACCTACTACAGCTACTTTTTCGCCGGGTTGGATCGTAAAACTCACCGCCTGCAGGGCCTTCACGCCTGTGTCAGGATAGGTAAATGATACGTTATCGAATACCACTTCCCCTTGCACCTCGGTAGTTCGTGGACTGTCGGGGCTGGTAATGGCGGGCTCCGTTTGCAGGAACTCGTTGATGCGCTTCTGTGATGCAGCGGCACGCTGTACAATAGACGCCACCCAGCCAATGGAGGTCACCGGCCAGGTAAGCATGTTCACGTAGATCACAAACTCCGCTATATTTCCTGTAGTGATCTTACCCTGAATCACCTGAATCCCTCCTGCATAGATGGTAATGATGGTGCTAAGACCTATCAACAGCAGCATCAATGGAAAAAACAGGGCTTCTACGCGAGCCAGTTCCAGTGAACGATCCTTATAATCCTCACTCTGTCGGCTGAAGTACCCTAAATACGTCTTTTCCTGCACGTAAGATTTTACGATGCGTATACCACTGTATACCTCCTGCGCAATGGTTGTAAGAAATGACAGCTGTTCCTGAATTTCTTCGCTTTTCTTGTTGATCAGATTGTTTACATAATAGATGCTGATACTGAGCAAAGGTAAGGGCAGCAATACGTATAGGGTTAGCTCCACGTTTACACTGAGCATCACACCGATTACCATGATGAACAACACGATGGTATTGAGCGCATACATGATGGCGGGCCCCAGATACATCCTGACCCGGGACACATCTTCCGACACCCTACTCATCAGATCGCCGGTTTTGTTCCGTTTGTAGAACGCTACGTCGAGCTGCTGATAGTGGTTGTAGATCTCGTTCCGTAGATCGTATTCTATCAGGCGGCTCATCACAATGATGGTTTGCCGCATGAAGAACATGAAGAGACCCTTCAGGATGGCCAAGGCCAGTACGGTAATTCCAAAGACCAATAATCCGAATGTAAAAACGCTGTAAATGCCCCGTTGTAGCGAGAGTCCTTCATACAGCTGATACAAGGTGATGTTTTCTTTCACCAGGTCGAATGCATACCGGATAACGATGGGTGGCAATACACCAAACAGGTTGGAGATAACCACAAAAAGTACACCTAGCGTTAAATGCCATTTATACTTGAGGAAATACGGATGCAGGTAACGAAGGTGCTTCATGTGGAAGAAGTGCCAAAGGTACGAACTCGTTCCGCAACCCAGGCAAGAAACAGGTACACCTTAGTATTGGCGCTATTTCTGACAACGTTATATGTTTGTTGTATTGTCACACTTTCTTAGGTGCAGAGCCTCTTGTCTACAAGCATTTTAATGTAAGGTATTGTATATTTGGCGCAACAGATGAAGCAGATTACGACAGGTGTGATTCAAGTGTCCAAAGAGGGCCTGGTATTGGGTGCCAATGCCGAGGCTGCTGCCATTTTTGGATACCCGTCTCCTGTGGTAGAGGGCACTACAATTGACACCTTGTGGAAGGAGGCTGTAACACCGGAAGGAATTTCACTTCAGTGGGGTCTGCTGGCACTACCGGAACCGAAGTCTCCGGAGCCGATTACCTATAAGTTGATTCGATCTGAAGACATCAAGGGCTTCTTCATACAAGCAACCATCGTAGCACCCTGCTCAGCAAGTGCGCCATACGTGGTAGTGGTGCAGGCAGAACCCAAGGATTTGTATCTGTCGCCGGCAGTAATCGATCACTATGCTACCATGATGGAAAACATCCGGGTGGGTATTGTGGTAAATGACCCGAATGGCATAATCACCTATTGTAATCCACAGACGTGCCGGATTTTTGGTGTTCACAGCAGTGAATTATTAGGGCGCAGCATTGAACACACCGCCTGGCGAACCGTACTCCCTGATGGTACGGATGCTATGCCTGATGACCTGCCGCCAATCATCTCCCTGAAGACAGGCAATAAAGTAAAAGGGGTTGTACTGGGCATTTACAATCCTTCTCTGGGTACACATCGATGGATCAACATTGAGTCAGTACCGATAAAGAATGAAGAGGGCAAAGTGCTGGAGATATGCAACTACCTGGAAGACATCTCTGAAATCATCCAGGACAAGGAAGCACTCTCACACAACGAAGCACGGCTCATCTCCATATTGAATGCCATTCCGGAGGGTATCTTAGCGATCGACAAGCACGGTAACATTGCCTTATCCAATGATAAGATGGCCGAAGTGCTTGGATACACCAAACAGGAACTGGCAGACAAAAACTTCCTTATGCTGGTTCCTGAAATGCATCGGCAACAACAAATAGATTTCATCCAGCGGTATTTTTCTGATGAGGCCACCCGCGAAAGAGCCCGGGTTAGTCAGCGATCCACCGCTTTACATAAAGAGGGTCATGAAGTACCAGTTGAGGTAACCCTATCGCTGGTGAATTTTTCTAACCACGATTACATGCTGGTATCGGTGAAAGACATCACCGCCAAGATACTGGCAGAGGGTATGCTAGAGGAAAGTGAGGTTCGCTATCAGGAGCTCATCGAAAACTCGCATGATATCATCCAAAGTGTGAATGCCGAAGGGAGATTCATCTTTGTGAATAAAGCCTGGAAAGACAAACTCGGATACAGCGATCAGGAAATTGCTGAACTGACCATCTTCGATATCATCCACGAAGAGTCACTGGAGCATTGTACTGCTACCTTCATGCGGGTGTTGGGAGGTGAGGAAGCCCGTGATATGAACATCATCTTCCAGGGCAGGAATGGAGAGAAGATCTATGCTACCGGTGATGCGATTCCCCGCATGCTGGGGGGTAAGGCCATTGCTACGCACACCTACTTCAGGGACATATCAGACCAGATAGCCAACAAACAATTGATTGAGAGCTTGTCCCGATTCCCGGATGAGAACCCGTCGCCGGTACTGCGGATACAAAGCAACGGTGATTTAACGTACGCCAATCCGGCGGCTACCCGCCAACTTGGTATTTCGAATAGCCCTAAGCAGGACTCGAAGGTATGCGATCAGCTGTTCGAATTATTACTGCTGGCAAAGGAAGCAGAGTCTTTCACCCTGGTGCGCATTCTGTCGTTGAACGGAAGGAGCTTCAACGTAACGGCAACCTATATCCCCGAATATGACTATGGCAACTTCTACCTGCTTGATGTAACCGATTCCCTTCAGGCACAATTCAAGATCAGGGAGAGTGAAGAAAAATACCGGGGTATCATTGAGAACATGGAACTCGGCTTGATGGAGGTAGATACGGATGAACGAATCATCCGCGTCTACGACTATTTCTGCAAGATGACCGGCTACACAGAACAAGAGTTGCTGGGTAGAAATGCTGCAGAAACATTCCTGATGCCGGATGATATAGCCAATATGATGAATGTGGCCAGCGCCCGGCAAGAAGGCTTACAGAGCATCTACGAGATGCGCATCCGAAGAAAAGACGGCTCGATCTTTTGGGCGCTGATCAGCGGGTCTCCTATCAAGGACGCTTCCGGTAAGGTAACCGGCAGCATCGGTATCCATTATGATATCACCAACATCAAACGACTGGAGCTGAAACTTCAGGAAACCAAAACCAGACTGGAGGCCTTACTGGATTCGCAAACCACCTATGTGTTGCGTCTTGACCCATCGGGCACCATTGTCTACAACAACGTGAAATACAGTACTGATTTCCACTGGATATACTCGTTGAATGACAACCAGATTGCCGACATGAGCACCACTGTAGCTCCCGAGGATCGGGATCTGTTGCAGCTCACCATAGAGAATGCACTGGCACGCCCCGGAAAGGTGGAACAGGTGGAATTGGAGATGTGGAACATAGACCATAGCACCAAGACCGTGTTATGGGAGTTTGTTTGCCTTGCCAACATGTCTGGACAGCCTTTTGAAATACAGGCATCAGGCATCGATATTTCCAGCAGGAAGATTGCGGAATTGTCTATGCAATCGCAGATCAAAGTGCTGCGCGAGGTGGCATTGATCAGTAGCCACGAAACACGCAGACCCATCGCCAATATCCTTGGCCTGATTCCGATCATCGAGGAGTCCAAGGACAACAGCCTGAAGAAACGAGCCATGGAATACCTGAAACGCGACATCAGTTCCCT
>CAYYHM010000044.1:13678-18362 GCA_964471795.1 uncultured Chitinophagales bacterium
GTTCAAGGTTCAAAGTGCAAAGTCCGGTTGCCGAAGGTAGGTTTAATGTTCAAGGTTTAAGGTTTGCCTGCCGGAGGTAGGTTCAAAGTTTGCTGGAGCTGGCAAAGGCATTCTTGCCGGCTTTCGGCTGTTCAGGTTTGCCTACGGAGGTAGGATAGCCGCAGCCCGGCTCATTTTCAATGTATTGGCTGTCGGCTGTTTGGAGTTGACTTCGACAATCTCAAAACGAAGGCTCAGCCCATTTTCTCATTTTTTTAGATATCCATTTTTAACATATCCCTCTCCTTCCATTGTCATCTTATTCATAGTCAGCCACAGTTCATCTGTGAAAAATTGGCCCCAACTACCTGATGAATTTCACAGCACCAGCTCGGCTCATTTCCTGATTTTCATTGCTGCCTGTTTGGAGTTGACCTCCCGAAGATGAATACGGAGGCTCAGCCCATTTTCTCATTTTTTTAGATATCCATTTTTAACATATCCCTCTCCTTCCATTGTCATCTTATTCATAGTCAGCCACAGTTCATCTGTGAAAAATTGGCCCCAACTACCTGATGAATTTCACAGCACCAGCTCGGCTCATTTCCTGATTTTCATTGCTGCCTGTTTGGAGTTGACCTCCCGAAGATGAATACGGAGGCTCAGCCCATTTTCTCATTTTCTGATTTTCTCATTTTCTAATTCCAATAAACCTCCCCAATCTCAATGATTGCCTACCCCATTATCCCTGTAAATAGCTTTCGATAATCCGTGATGAAGGCACAAAAAACCATTACTTTTGCAGCAAGTTCTGAACGGTTTCAATACCTAGCATATGCCAGCAACATCCATTGCGACTGCCGACAGCGGCATCTTCAGCCAAATCGAATCTCGTGGCCACGAACAGCTGGTATTCAGCTATGATCCGCATACCGGATTACGAGCCATCATCGCCATACACAACACCGTACTTGGGCCCGCACTGGGTGGTACTCGTATGTGGCACTACAGCAGCGAGGCGGATGCCATCCATGATGTACTTCGGTTGTCGCGAGGCATGACCTACAAGAGCGCCATCAGTGGCATCAACCTGGGCGGTGGCAAAGCGGTCATCATCGGCAACTCCGCTACCGACAAGAGCGAAGCGCTGTGGCGTCGGTATGGCAAATTCGTAGACTCGCTGGGTGGCAAATACATCACTGCCGAAGATGTTGGCACGTCGACCGCCGATATGGAATATGTGGCCATGGAAACGCAACATGTAGCCGGTCTCCCGGACTATATGGGTGGCGGTGGAGATCCAAGTCCGGTAACAGCCTATGGCACCTACCTGGGCATGAAGGCTGCCGCCAAAGCGGCATGGGGCAGCGACAGCCTCACGGGTAAAAAGGTAATGATACAAGGCGCCGGCCACGTAGGGCAATACCTGGCAGACCTCCTCGCCAAAGAGAACGCCCACATCCTGGTGGCTGACATCAATCAGGCCAATCTGGCACTGGTAACCGGCAAGCACAAGGTTACTGTAATCGACCCCGCTGAAGTGTACCATACGCAAATGGACATTTATGCGCCATGTGCCTTGGGCGCCACATTGAATGACGACACCATTCCACACCTTACCTGCGACATCATTGCCGGAGCAGCCAACAATCAGCTGAAAGACGAGGTGAAACATGGCGCCATGTTACAGGATCGGCAAATACTGTATGCGCCGGATTTCCTCATCAACGCCGGTGGTGTGATCAACTGCTATGCAGAGCTGGAAGGCTACAACCGCAACAGAGCCTATGGCTACACCGACAAGATCTATGACCGTACGCTGGAAATCTTCCAACGCGCCGATACCGACAAGATTACCACTCATGAAGCTGCCCTCCGGATTGCGCAACAGCGGATAGACCAGATGGCCCATGTGAATGCCAACCTTTGATAATACCTTGATTGATTCGTTCTTTTTCAAACAGATGTGCCAATGCTGACCAGAAGGCAGGGAAGGATTAAAGTAATGCAACAATTGTACGGATACTGGCAGGATCAGGAGTTGCCCGTACCGCTGCTGAAGAAAAACTTGCGTAGTCAGTTTGATCAGACCTACAATCTGTACCTGTTCACGCTGATGTGTGTGGGTGAAACGGCGGCCTATGCCAAGACCTATGCCAGCATACAAGCCGGCAAGTTTCTGGCTACAGAGGCCGAAAAAAAGGTGAGCGCCCGAATCGCCGACACACCACTGGTGCAGTTCCTGCAACAGAATGAAGCCTTCAACAAGCTGGTGAAGAAGTCCAAGCTGAAGAGTCACCTCGACGAAGAAGTGTTCCGGCAGCTCTTCAAGAAACTCACACTTTCCGACTTATACATCCGCTACGCTGACGACCGTCAGATGATTCGCCCATCAGATGAAGAGGTATTATCCTACCTTTTCAAGGAAATCATGCTGGTAGACGAGAACTTCGACCACTACCTGGAAAGTATCTTCCCTGCCTGGATCGATGATTACAACATCATCAGCATGGCCGTACTGGCTACCATTGAAGGTCTGTGTGGATTATCGTTTCAGGCGCATGAAGAATACCTGGAAAAGCAGGATGAGGTCATCAAATTCTCCCTCGAACTGCTGGAAAAGACCGTTGCCCATAAAGAGGAAACAGAAAAACTGATTGCTCCCAAGCTGGAAAACTGGGATCCTGAACGTGTGGCAGTAATGGATATGTTGCTGATGAACATGGCGTTGACCGAAATCCTCGACTTTCCGACTATTCCCGTCAAGGTAACGATGAACGAATACATCGACATCTCCAAGTCCTACAGTACACCTAAAAGTCGTGAGTTCATCAACGGCGTGCTGGATAAGGTGGTGAAAGACCTTAAAGACCACCAACGGATATTCAAGTCGGGAAGAGGCTTGCAAGAGTGATTCTTGTTAGCTTTGTACAACTAACAATCTCCTATAGACAATCCCACAAATCAAAAACGCAATGAAGACCATCCTATTGACCATCAGCCTGTTGACAGTGATGCTTACAGCCTGCCAGCAGGAGCAGACACCACAAGACAACACCCTGTTGCCCCCCTCTGAAATCAAGAATCCCAATTCGGCAGAGAATCCGGTGGTTCAGGGGTATCCGGCTATCACCTTCGAAAAGACCAACCACGATTTCGGCACCATTCAGCAAGGAGAGGTGGTGAGGTATAAGTTCGTATTTACCAATACGGGCGACGCTCCGCTGATCATTTCCAACACGCAGGCTTCCTGCGGATGTACGGTAAGCGACTACCCCAAGCAACCTATCGCTCCGGGTGAGCAAGGCGAGATACCGGTTGAATTCGACAGCAAGGGCAGATCGAATGCGTTCTCCAAGACGATCACCATCTACGCCAACACCAACCCCAACACTACACAGGTATCCATTGAAGGATTTATAGAAACGAAATAAACTTCGACATGACTGATTTTCTCTCATTTGTATTGATGATGGCCCCTCCCGGTGGTGAACAGGGACAAGGTGGTGGACCCAGCTTTTTCATCTTCCTGGGTTTGTTCTTCATCATCATCTACTTCTTCATGATTCGGCCACAGACCAAGAAGGCCAAGGAACAAAAGAACTTCCTCAACGAACTGAAGAAGGGCGATAAGGTGGTGACCATCGGTGGTATTCATGGCAAGATCCTGGAAGTAGCTGATGATAGCTATCTGGTTGAAGTTGATGCCAACGTAAAACTGCGACTGGATAAGTCGGCCATATCTCTGGACCTTACCAGAGCTGTTACTGAGAAAAGCGGTAAGAAAGAGACTAAATAACCGCCCCGTGCGCAATGCGGTGTGGCCATACCTCAGACAACTGATTACAGCGCGGAACACGCTGGTGTTGTTTACGTGTATTGGCATTGCCGCGGTGTTTTGGCTACTGCAGAAGATGTCGCTGGAATACCGATACATCATCAAAGTAGAAGCCACCTACACCCACAATCAGGACAGTGTGATGCTGATGTATCCGTTGCCTGCAGAGCTGCAGTTGGAAATCACCGCTACAGGTTGGCAATTGTTTCGCTATGGGCTCATGTTTCAATTGCCACAGGTAAGCATTGATATGAACGACTACCGCAATAGTCGTATCCTTTCGTTGAACACACTACGTACCTCATTTACCGAACAGCTGAGTAATCGCTTTCAGGTAGAGTCGGTATTCCCGGCACAGATAGAACTCGAGTGGCAAGCGCAGCAAACCCGCAAAGTACCCGTTCGATTGATAGAGGCAGTGCAGATTGACCCGCAATATGGCCTGAAAGGTGCGATTCAGCTGACACCGGATTCTGTAACTGTGTCCGGCCCGTATGGCGTTGTTGACACCATTACCTACTTGTATACAGACACACTTACACTGGAATCAGTAGCAGAGTCGGTAAGTGGAACGGTGGCCATCAGGCTAAATCAACTTCATAATGTACGCATCACCCCACCAGCCATCGATTACATGCTTACTGTAGAGCCTTACACAGAAGCAACCCTGCAGCTACCCGTTACCGCTGTAGGCCAACTGACCCCGCAAATCGGTCTGATGCAGCAGACCATTACCCTGCAGTTTCAGCTGCCGGTATCAGACTATGGCCTGCTCTCCGACACGTCTTACCTGCAATTGTTCGAAGCAGTGGCCCTCACCGACTCCATAGTTCCCGGAGACTCTACACTCCCTGTGGAATTGCGTCG
>CAYYHM010000045.1:0-17844 GCA_964471795.1 uncultured Chitinophagales bacterium
TCGTCATAACTATAATTCCCCGCTGCCTGGTCGTCTACGTCATTGTCGTACCCGGCTGCGGCTACGGCATCGTCTACGTAGCTCAGCTGGTTGGTGCCGGGCTGGTAGTGATAGGTGAGGTGGTCCATGGTGGGGTTGGCCGTCTGGTGGGCGGTGCGCTGTAGCTGCAATATGTTGCCGTTGGCGTCAAAGGCTATGGTGTCTACCCCGTAGGTGGTGAGGCGCGTGTTGCTGGCCGGCCAGCTGTTGCCGGTGATGCCGGTGTGGGCTTGCATGTGGTTCAACCGATTCAATTGGTCGTACCGGTAGGCGTAGCCGTGGATGGGGAGGGCTTGGTTGGCAGTGTCGGTGAGGGAGGTGGTCATGCGGGCTATGTTGCCGTTGTACAGGTCGGGTACGGCCTGGCCAAAGGTGGAGTGCTGCTGGTTGGCCAAAAAGTAGCTGCCTCCGGTGTGGCGCCCGTTAATGGGCTTGTAGTCGCCCTGGTAGTAGCTCAGCGAGTAGCCAAACGCATCGCGCGCCACCACGCTGTGGGCTCCGGGCTGCTGGCTGTGGTAGCCGTTGCCGGTGGCGCCATCCTGGCCTATGTCATGGGTGGGGGTTAGCACGTTGCTGTTTACGCCCTTTATCCATCCGTGCAGCGTGTAGGCATAGTCTACCCCCTGTACCAGGTGTTCGCCCAGCTCCATACGAGCCAGCGGTCCGTGGCGGTAGTAGCGGTAGTTGGCATCGTGGTCCCATATCACGCCATCGGTGCTGGTGTACACATCGGTAATGCGGTTGTCGGCATCATACACATACCGGTGGTACTGCTGATCGGTATAGCCTTCCTGGTACTTTACCTCATGTACATTGCCACTCACCAGGTCGTACTCGTAGGCGATGGTTTTGATTTGCTGGCTGGCGGGGGCGAGGGTGGTGAGCTGCTGGTGCAGGCGGTCTACATTGCCGTGGAAATCGTAACTGTAGTGCGTGGCGTAGAGGGGTGGCTGTGTGGCAGTGCTGTGGTAGGTGGTGGCGGCTACGCGGTTGCAGAGGTTTTGCTGCCCCAGGTTGGTGCCTGCCAGTGGCTGGTCGTACACGGTGCGTACTACTTCGCGGGCAGCTATGCCCCAGATAGCCGGCCAATTGGGATGTTGCATCTGTGCGGTGGTAGGTGCCAGCGGGGCATAGATCTCCCCTACCTCGGTAATTCGTCCCAGCGCATCATACACCGTATAGCTGAAGAGGGTGTACCAGGTACTGCCATGCCCGGGCAGTTGGGTGTTCACGGCTGCCTGCCTGGCGTTTTGCGAGGCTACAATGCGGCCAAGGGGGTCGTAGAAGAAATCGGAGGCGCCTCCATCGGGTGTTTGTTGATGGAAGGGCTGGTTGTAGCTGGTGTAATGGTATTGGGTGGCCAGTGTGTGGTTGGGGGTAACGGCAGGCGGTGGAGTGGCACTACCGGCACTCACCGCATTGCGGTGGGCTTGTGCTTGTGCAATGGCTGAAGCCGACAGGCGGTCTACCCCGGCCGGTGGCACGGTTTGTATCAGGTTGCCACCACGATCATAGTAATACAGGGTGAAGTGGTAGGTATTCTCCTCCATGATGCGGTGGGCTTCTTCCTGTAGTTGACTGAGGCAGAAAGCCTCATAGCGGAAGCGATAGTCGGCTACCAGCGAGTCGAGGTAGCGTTCATAGGCTTTTCTACCGTTGAACAGGGCTGTTTGTATCAGGTTGTCGCGGCACGGGTCGGTGATGGTGATGGTGGGGGAAGAGATGGGTGTATTGCACAGTGATATGGGTGCGGTGATGCACTGCTGTATGGCATAGCAGCCTTGTCCTGTAAACCCGGCCTGACGGCCCAACAGCAAGGCAAACTGTGTGTTGGGGCAGCCTTCCGGTGCCATGGCTGTCAGTAAAGCGGTAGAATCGCTGGTGGGGTCGATGTAGGCCGCTGTGGCCAGCAACAGGGCAGCTGCAGCCGGATCGGGCGAAGCAAAGCCTTCGTAGGTGGTGGCAGGATCGTGCATTAGGGTCACCACGCAGCTATCACCCTTACAGGTGTCGCGTAGAGTAAGCGTAAGGTCGAACAGGTATTGGTTGTAGCGGGTTTGGCCTTCCGCATTTACAAAGGATGGGTAATAGTGCCAGGTAACATCTTGCTCCAACAGGTAGCAGTTGGGGTGGCTACTGCCATATAGGGGTAAGGAGCTCATGATGAACCAAGGTTTAGCGCCAATGGCTGTTATCGGCTGCAACATCAGGGTATCGCGCTGCAGACCATGGAAAAACGTCATCAGGTCGCTTGCCTGGGGAGTGAGTGAATCGGTGATATGTGGATTGTGCAATGCCAGGGAGTCGCACTGCTGCCGGAAGTTGGTGTATTGCGCAGCAGACAGGTTGTATCCCAACACGCGATTGAGGAAGTTGGCGGTAATGGTAGCCAATGAATCGGGAATAGAGGTAAGGTTGTATTGAACCTGAAAATCTTCCAGGTGACGTTGCAAATCTTCGCAAGTGATGCACTCTCGGCAGGTAGATGCTGGCGGAGCTATTATCTTCCAATCCAGCAACGCCTCCGCCTCAGCAGCACTCCAGGCTGCAGGGTTTCCCTGCAGGGCAATGGCGCTGTCGCACTGGCAGATTTTCTCGCCTAGCAGTGGCATATCGTAGCCATTGGTGTACAAGAAATAGTCATCTACATTGGTAACGCCCTGTGGCAGTGCTTCTTGTGCCAGCAAGCTATTATAGTTGTCGCGTGCATCCAGCACTGCATTACAACCACAGGTATCCAGTATCATGGCATTCTGGGGATTGCCGTAGTTATCGTGTCCGTAGGGTTTCGGCATAGCCAATAAATCGGCAGCACAATCCAGCGTGCCGGCAGATACACCTATGATGGCCTCTATGGCTTGCTGGAAGGAAGTATATGGTCCTGTGTAGCCCATAGGTGTGGTAGAAGCTCCATAGGGGCTGTTGATGTCGCATCCGGCTATGCAGATGTCTACCAATGCGGCACGCAGGGAATTGTAGGCAGCGCCCTGTTCGTTCCAGGGCTGAGCAGGCACCAGATAGGCGGCACAGTCTGCCAGTTGCATCATCCAACTATCAGCCATTCCTTCGCAGGTAGAGTCGCAATGGGCTTGCAAGCCGGCATTCACTTTATCTGCTAAAGGGCCGGTGCCATTATGGGTGATCAAAGAGTCGTTCTTTTGCCACACATCCAGGTCCAGCAATTGCCCCATGGATGGGAAACGGGGTTGCTTATCGGCATACAAATAAGCATCAGCCTGGTTGCACAATTGATTCGGATCATCAAACCCATTGTACCGGTTCTTATCAGTCTGGCAAACAGGGCTTCTCAGATCGGGATAGCAAGAAAAATCATCCATAGTACCATCAAAATCTTCTTCGCCGATACAGCCATTATAACAGTTGTTGGCTATGGCAAAGGCAGTTCTCTCCTGCTCTTGTATTTCTAGTTTGGCACTTAGGTAAAAGCCACGGTATGTCATCCACAAGCGATCATAGTCACATACCTCACAATGGTCCTTGATGCATTGCTCCAAGGAATCCAACGGCACATCCTGACAATACAAAGTGGCTATGGCTGCAGCCCACATATTGCCAATGGATACATTGGTATGGGTAAATTGGGTAACGCGGGTCACCATCTTCATGTACCTATCAAAGCAATCTACCGAATCGATAAAATAGGGATCCAGCGTGTTTACATATTTTGTATCCTCCAATAACACACAAGGCATGCCATGTCTTACACCCAGGGGGTTTAGCAATCCTAATCTGCGGGCTTCCTCGAAGGTGTTGGTGGTAACCATCAGGTAGTCATACACATGACTGGCCTCATTAGTCAGGCACTCCTGGTAATAACAATATTCAGGGTGCGCTTCTACCAGAGAAGTTGCCCAGCTATCTTGCCAGGCTTGGAGGAAGATTGTGAGATTAGACACATCCTGCGGTTTTTTCAAGGTACCGTCACTGTCTTTGATCATAGAAGCCGTTCCATCTTCGTCCATATAAGGAGAGATTGGATTTCTCCAATCGATACCGGAAGGCAATCGGTTGTTCGTGTTGAATACGGATAATGGATAGTTGGAAGCCCGGTAGGTTCCATCCGGTTCAATGTCTACTTCGCCATATTGGCCAAAAGGGCTAACATCTGCCAAGAGGATATTCAGACTAGCCTCGCAAGGACTCATATAATTGCACATCCGTTGGCAGGAGTCCATACGCTGTTGGTACTCCAACAGGACCATTGGGTCGGTAGGGGCAGGCCCCAGGTAGGTGTCGCAGCCGGTGAGGCAATCGTCTTGTTGGCAGCCTGAAAAGTCAATAGAATCAATATGTGCTTGTAAAAAGTCTTCCAGTGATACGCAAGATTGTTGCACCGCAAATTGGTTGGCATACCAATCCATGGCATCAGCACTCAGGGCAATTTTCTTTACAAAGGTATATTGGCCAATAGGCAGCGGTAGTGTAGTCAGCGAGTCGTCTGCATCTGGGAAAGAAAGCGTAAGATCCTCGGTAGCGCATACACCATCAGCAGTGCCTAAATAGCGCTCAAAGGTGCCATAGGTGAGCATTTCTTCCCCACAGTCGTTTTGTACGCTTATGGTTACTTGATACACACATTCGGCACACCAGGTAGCAGGCATGCAGGTATCCTGAAATACGGGCGCTTCAGCCAGATAGGTAAATTCCACTTGTTGGCCGGGTTCCGTGATACTGAAGTCATGGGATAGCACCATGTTATCCACCACAGGTGCCCCACTGCCGGTATTGATGAGGTTACGGGCAACCCTCACAGCACCGGTATTGGAGGGTAAAGCATTCAGGTTATTAGGCGCGTCTCCGCGGAGTGCGGTGGCCACTGTTTTGCCATTCAGGTCGGTATAGGTAATAGATGCTTGTCCATTAGGGTCAACTGTAACCACCTTGCGATAATGATTCGCATAGCCAATATCCGATCCAAACAGCTCATCCAGTTCATCTTGTGTCACATCATCATACAAGTACAAAGTCTCGTGGCCTGTACCCGGTTGATGTACCGGACCAACTCCACCCTGCCGCTTGATGCGACCCGTGTTATCATTGGTATATTGGGTAACGGTATACGGATAACCATCGGCATCAGGCACATAGCCCTGCGCCCCTTCTACATCGGAAGGCCATTGTGTGGTGCCCGGGCTGTAGTACCTGCCTGCCCCATAGCCATCATGTAGTGGGGTAATCTGTGGTAAGCAGTTGGCATCATCCACGTCAAAGTGTTGCTTGTCGAAAAATGTGGCAGTAGTAGCAGCACGGTTGAAAGAAGGATAATATTGTAAGGGCTCTTCTCCGGTTGGTACAGGAAGCACATTAAGCGCTGGTCTACCCTGGTGGTCATAGAAGGTTTCACCTACTATTGTTTCGCCTTGGGTATTACTACGGGTAACCTGCTGCCGGGTGCGGAGACTACCATCAAAGTAAGATACCACTTCCTTTCTCTTTCCTTCTTCAGCATAAGCGGCCTGGTATTGCCAATTCAAGGCATCTTCATGTGCCAATGCTGTATTGATGGTAAACAAGGCAGGATACCAAAGATTCACGGTAGGCGCATTATCCGATTGGGTAGACCACTGCCCATACACCCATTGATCGTAGGTAGCACCCCACTTCCATAGTTGCCGAACCCGGTACACAATATGACCGGTACCATACACCAAAGGAATTCTGTATCGGGTATTAGTGGTTCGGATGCGCGTGCTGTTGTTGTCAATATCCACCGGTAGGGAAGTCATAGGACGTATGCCGCCTTGGCCATCATAATTGTCTATGTAGGTCCATTCCAGCTCATAGGCTTCACAACTATCTGTAGGCAACCAGCGTATTTCCAATTCACGGGAGCTGGATACTACATGGTGTTGTATCTGTCCGGAAGCAGATGATCCACCCAAAGACATGGATGTAAGTGGTCGTGGTGTATAATAGCGCTCAACACTTCCAGTAGCACCCACGTAAACATTGCCGGCTATGTTGGCTGGGGCTATCGTATTTCCCTGATCATCGGTCACCACTACCTGTGTAATCAAAATGCGATGCGCATCCTGTATTACAAACGATTGGTAATCGTTGTAAGGATCGCTCCCATCAGCTACGTAGGATAGGTGCAGGGTTGGCTGAACGGTGCGGGAAACGAACTGTTGTAAATTAATATCCCACACCTCATACTTGATGGTAAGGGAAATAGTGTAATCAAAATCGCCTACCAGCTGCATGTAATGTGCGTTGATACCGACATACGCCTGTGCCTGGGCTTGTACATTCACAAAATCCAACTGCCAATTGAGGGTTCCAGCCATTTCCTGGTATCGAACATCTTTGGCTTCGACGGTTCCTGTAGCAATCAACGGACCGGTGATGTCTGGCTGAGTGAGGAAAGGTTCATCACGAGCCAAGAGTGTACCAATAGACAGCGAGAAGAATACAGCAAATACACGCAGTTGTTTCATGGTATTGAATTTTGGGGTAGTTGGGCTTAGGGTTGTGGGATATATTGAATAGTGTAACCTGTAAGGCGGCCTTTGCCGGTATATCCGGTAGCAGGGTTACCATGGCAGTATTGGTTGATGTCGAAATGACTCGGCGGGGCGGAAACGGTTTCCTGCAGGGAGTAGCTGATATGCAGGCGCCCTTTATCCCTGTAGGTTGCCATCATAGGATGGTTTTGTGCTAGTTGCAACTCGGCGCTCACCAGTTGATAAGTGTCAGGGCGATACACAAGGGTTACCTTGTCGTAGGATGCCCCTCGAAGGGTAATCTCCAGGGTATGGGTACGATGCTGTTTGGTGTGTTGTATATCTGTAGCCAGTTGCAGCCATTCGTTCCATGCTTCTGCCACAGCGGTCAGTTGTTGCACTACCCGGTCATTATTGCTCTGCAACAGCGCCTGTTGTGTATGGTGATATACTTGTAATACCCGATTGCCAGTAATGATTGTTTCCAAACCATCGGCCTCGAAGTACATCCTATCTCCATCTCTCATCAGTGATGTATATAGGGTGTCTACAGCCTGATTGGTCTGCTGCAGATATAGCACGTAGGTTGATTGCAGGGTATAGCGTGGCAGATCCTCGTAGTGTTGCTGCAGCCGGGTAATGATGGCACTAGCATCGCCTGGTGGCAGTTG
Source organism: uncultured Chitinophagales bacterium (assembly GCA_964471795.1). Lineage (GTDB taxonomy): Bacteria > Bacteroidota > Bacteroidia > Chitinophagales > S012-47 > CAJXXO01. Next base: position 7,175 of record CAYYHM010000045.1, read on the forward strand.
CTGTAGCCATATCATAGTGGAGATCAGTAATGCTGTCATGGTCTTTTCCTTAGGTTTTCACGTGTTTCCTGCAGGGTTACTATACCATCGGCAGTTTCCTTTTTGATGCGGATGAGTTTGCCTTCCTGGTTGTATTCATAGAAGGTGGCAAAGTTGTTTTCATCCAACTCTGCTGAAAGACGAAGTGTTACCGGGTCGTACACGTATGATTTCATGTTGCTATTGAAGGGGTGAATGCGTACATCATCGATATAGGCATATCCTGCAGTTTGTCCTGAATGCCGAAAGGTGAGTGTGAGATCGCCATTGGTGTTGGGTGGTAATGTCAGTAACATTTCCACCCGCTGCCAGCCTTCCACAACCTGCGTACGGGTAAATTCTTGTAAGGAAATAGGCAACCCATCTACCGTGGCAGTAAGTGCTGCTTCGCGTAGAAGGAAGTCTTCCGGCATGATGTCCATGGCGGTCCAGTAGGATATCAGAAACTGGCGATCGTTGGTTGGAGAGGTGGTGGGGCCGAACACTCCGATGCAATCTTCCGGTTGCACACGGTAGGGGAAGGCGGTGATGGGTAGACTTCCGGGTAAAGCATTCGGTTGGTTCAATGGTCGCACTACCGATACAGCAGCATCAGGCCGGAGGCGTAGGGAGTACATACCGGTATGTGCTGTATGTACCAGGTCGGCTTGTGGTGCAAAATTGAAATGTCCATTGGCGCAATCGTTAGCCGTATAAAAGTCATAATCTTCAAAACCGTCGAAGGCAATGTCGTGATAGCGGGCGTTCCCCGCTACAGCTACTGGGAGTGACTGGTTATAGCCAAATACAGCACTGGAATAGTTACCCAGAGGATCAAGGTTCTCAACTTCTGTACCAATGGGATGATATTTGGTAACGGTTTGTTGTTGTATCCAGTTATTGCTACCAGACGGCTGCAGTTGGCCACTGCTCCATTCCCAAAATGGCTGGAACTCATTGATTAATCCATCGTACCGCGTATATCCCTGGTAGGTCCGGTGGGTATTATACACCTGTGCAGACGACTGCCGCCAAATACCCTTTCTACCGGTGAGATATGGATTTACGATACTCCCAACGCCGTCATTGCAGAGAGTGATGGTATCATATTGTACAGTCGGGTCAGGATCTACGGTTCCAGATGATGATAGCGTAGCCGTACATTTCGCAAACGGATAGCAATTGGTCTTGATTGTAATGGTGCGCTCTTCACGGAAAGTGTTAGTACATCCAGCCATGAGGGACGGAATGGTGCATGTACCTTCAAACAAAGCCGTGGCAGTCAGTTCTGTAGCAACAAAGTCTTCGCATTTGCCGGAAGGGTCCACAGGCAATACCTGCAGGTCATAGATTGTTTTCAAAGTGGCCCAGAAACTCTCATATGTACAGCAGCTGGGCAGTCCACCCTCTACACTTATGGTGACCGGGCAGTAGTTCTTGAAGGTTGCAAATGCACCTTGTAGTTCCATACCATTGGTTGTTGCAGCCCATGTATGCTGTCCATTGGTAGGAGTCAGGTAGCTACGCATTCGCTTATCGTATAGGCTGTATGCCGTACCTTTCCCCATTTTTACCGGATTATTGGTAATGAGCTGTTTATTCCTGATCAGCAAATTCATTATTTGTGCAAATTGTCCGATCAGTTCAACATCATCCTTGCAGTCTATCAGGCAAATTGGGGTAGGGTCTGGTATCACCGGGGGCTTTACCACCACCGTATCACGACAATTGCAATCACAGGCCATGTGCCAGTCATCGTGATACTGCACAGCACTGCTGCTGACAATGCTATCCATCATAGGGATGGGGGTATGGCGGGGATCACTCATGGTAGTGAGGCTGCCTACCGATAAGCTTTGCAGGTTACGCCTACCCGACCGTATTATTTTTAATTGTACATCGGTATGATTGTCAATGAGCGCTCCCTTACTATCTACCAGCAAAATTCTTTTGTTGGTTTCATCGATTCCGGCAATCCAGTATTTATCGGGTGTTGGTTGATTGCCTTGTAATAGCATGATTTCATCACCAGTCATGAAGTGTTCTGATAGCATCGACTGATAACCCATTACCTGGAAATCGGCATAGCCGTTGGTTATGGAAACAGGACCATGTGTAGCTCCAGTGTTGGTATATGCGCCTCCCATTGCCGGATAGGCCCAATAGGCAGGGTAATTGAAGTTGTACACGTCATCGTTGAACTCATTTGTAGTTCGGGTTAGCACTACCTGGCCTGTTTCAGCATCGTACAATTCGTTACTGGTGGCTATCTCTGAGGCAAAGTCTTTGGCAATCACCTGCTGCAGAATGCCATATCTGTTGATGACTTTAGTAGTGACCACACTGCTGAACCTATCATAGTTCCAGGAGGCGTCGGGAAACCCGGTTGGTACAGGAATTGGAATTCCGACAAGAGATGCGTCTATATTTGCTTGTAGACCTGCCGAGAAGCCTGCATCAGTCATCTCATGGAAATCGGTAACCATTTCAATGTCCATCCCGAGTGTATCTTGCCGAATACTGCCTGAAGCATCAATCACCTGGACTGTGTTGGATAATTTGTTGGGTTGTACCGGATCTGTTTGATAGATATATCTTACGCTGGAAATAACACCTTCTTGTGCTTCTCCATAGGTGCTTTGCCCTTTGGGCTTACCATGCATATCATTCAATTGAATAACATATCCCTGGGAGGCGGAAACAGCTCTTTGTGTGGATTGAAAGAAATAGGTGGAGATGGGTTCATTTCTTTGGTGTATAGGATCAACATTTGTTTCTCCTACAAATACAGGAAAGTCGTAGGCTGTATAGAATTCGTGTACTACCTTACCGGTGGCACCGGAAGTTACCTGGGGATGTGAAAGATTACGAACCGTAACGCTCCGATATCCTACAGATGCACCCGGAAAGAGCGATTCTCCCAAGGGCGTCTCCACATAGTTCTCTTTATTAGGAGATAATAAAACCTTATCCGTATAAGAAACCGGTTGCCGCCATGGGTTTTCTTCACCCCCAATCATTGGCTCATACTGTGCCACTCCACTGCTAATTGCACCCGCATTATGAGAAGGTGACGGCATAGTGTAATCATATTCTTGCCCGTACATACTGGTAGCACCGTGTTGGGGTGTTACCATCTCCGCCCAGTTATCTGCTAACTCAATTCGTGTTACCCGGCTTCCGCCTCCTTTTTTGGCACCTGAGGGAACCCCCAATCGGATAAATGACTTTTCCGGAAGGATGGATTGGGCAAACTGGCGCGCCACGAGCATGGCATTTGGCCCGGCAATCATATTGGCCAGCTCTCCCAGTGAGACTAACAAACCTTTGATAGCTGATTCTCCTGTTGTTTTAGGGTTCGACCCCGAATACACCAAATCAGGCATAGCATACCTGGCAAACTGAAGCGCTGCCAAGGTAATGGGGTTCACTTTGGAAGAAAGAGGATTATCCGTGAGGTTTTCTTTGCGTAGTTGAAGGCATCCATGCGTGTAGGGTCCTGATATGGTACTTTGTAATAAACCATGAAAGCCAGTAATAGTAGCATACCCTTCTACATATTCATACGCCGGCTGACGCCCCCCACCCCATTCATATCCATTCTCAGTTATTTTCACCAACGTTTTGAAGTAAACCTTACCTCCATACTTATTGATGACATCAGCCATTATGTTATGCTCTACCTCCTCCTTTTGAGAAGGATCTACCGGATTATCCAATTTGAATATCAAGTATCCTGGGTGATCACCTTGGTTATACAGTCGGCTGGTAGCTCCAGCAACCTCAGGGGCCGTATTAAATCCTTCCAACCGGTACATCTGCATGGCTTGCTTGTCTTGCACATAGGCATAATCATCAGCCTCGTAGTGTACATTGATGCTACCTCCTGATGGCAGATCTATCTTGGTAAGGCTCCAGGCTGCCGCATATATATCCGCATAGGTTAACCAAGGACGTGCAGGATCAAACAATGGATCTCCTTGCGGGATTATTTGTTGACTTACATAAGGGTCATACACATTTGACAAACCTGATGCCGTGACACCACAATGAGTGGCATTGGGTTTATAATTGCCCCAACGATCATATCCACGGATGTTGTAGGATGGATTGTATACAAATTCACCATTCAATTGGTCCATCTGCCTGTCATGATCCATATCAGCGTAATGGAAGGTATATCCATTGAGTTGTGCCTTTCGCGAAGTACCGTAGGTGAAGTACACCCTCTTCAATGTCAGCTTGCCTGGTTGGACAGTTTGGGTTGGATCATAGAAATTCTCTATCCTTGGGCACAAGGAGTAGTCATAGTCAAAATGGATGCTTTTAATGGGTGTGGCCGTTTCCCCTCGGGTAGTGTAATCTACTTTGGAAAAAACACGGATGGAGTCAAGCTTGAGCATACTGTTGGCAGGATCGGTATCGATTCCTCCGTCTACATCTTTAGCCCCACGACTATCCAAGCGTTCACTCAGATAAAAAATAGCTACCTGGTTGCGGGAGTCCATACGTTGTAGGTACCAAATTTCCTTTTCGCCATATAGCAAACTGGCTCTATCGTCATGGGGATTGGATTGAAGCCCCTCTTCATAATTAGCTTGTTCGGTTGAGATACCGTAAGGTGTCCTCCATTTGTATTGATTGGTGGCCAGCAGATAGCTGAAAGTAATGGCAGAGCCCAAGTCATCTTCGGTACTGCCATTTTGAGTCACATCTACATAATCAGGAGAAACGACCGAAGTCAGCAGGTAAGAATGTGCATAAGGAGGTATTTCTTTACGGTTGAAGTACTGGTCAATTCCTGAATTGTTTTCTTCCGATAATTCATCCCCAGTGTAAGAAACCAGTCCGGTATGGCAGCTCCCGTCATTATTGCTGTTGATAGCAAATGAGTACTCTTCATGGCGAGTATTGTAGGCAGGTAATCCGTAAACATATCGCCATCCATCAGGCTTATGTACGGTAATTTCAGACAAGTGGTGAGGTTTCCTTTGTGTTGTCACCCGTTGCAATAAGTTAGTTTGTAATGCACCCTGTGTATCCTTGGTAAAATAAGTGAGCTGGGGTTGTTGCGCATGAAGCGCTGCCTCGCTGGCTGTCAGCTGACTGAAAAGCTGGGTTCTTGGCGTTCTAGCCAAAGTGGCCGTTAGTCCAATGGGATATCGACTCCTGTTTAAAACGCTGCTATTGCCACTGGAACTGGTCGACTCATTTTGGAATTCACTCCTGGCTTTCACCTGGTAGGGAGCACCCCGTTCAATTGCTACTTCAACAGGTTCTTCTCCTGCATAATCATCAAATAATCGATTAGGTGAATACACCGGCTCTCCAATGATTCGGAAATAATAAGGCTCATACTCCGCCTTCCCTTCTCCACTTAGGTGCCCACCATTGTGGTACTGTAATGTATTGTGAGCGGGATGATTACCTTTCCAATTACCAGAATAACCTATGGTATATGCTCCTGTTACGTTCGCTCCCCCTTTAAATAATTCGATAGCACCAATTTCAACACCACCGGACTGATTAATGGTAACACTTGTACTTGCGGGACTATAAGCGTAACCCATGTCATTGCGTACAGGACGAACAGTACCTCCAATGCCCTGTCCAGTAATGCTGTAATTATCGTACGTAAGAGTAGGTAAAGGTAGGTTGGGTCTGGACCTGGTAAATGCCGCCAATTTCTCTCTATTGAAATCTAATAAGGCATCTGCCGTGTGTACACTACCCAAATGGTTATATCCATAAGCAGGATTGAATCGCTGTTTTTGTAAGATTCCTTGACTTAAGTAAAAGCCATTAAATCCGACTCCTACTTGCAAAAATGTTACTTCAGGACCAATAGCACCATTGAATGTATAGGAAGTGTTTAAATAAGAAATGGGGCTAGAGGGAAAATAGCTGTATGCTGAGATATTATTATTCAACTTTCCTATTGACAAACTTCTTAGGCCGCTTCTAGAATTAATACTTCCACCTATTTGAGCAACACTACTCTTTCTATGTCGCAGATGAAGTGATGCGGACATGCCTTCGTAATTATCAAAATTTAAAGAAAGGCTGCCACCAAATAGAAATGTGTCTTTAGTCTTGGTCTTACCATCCATCAAAGAATTATCAATTTTATTCCCGTCATTAAGTGTAGCTTCACGCAATAACTGCATTCCAGGGTTCAACCCTACACTTAATCCTAAACCTCGATAATTATTATATTTTATACCAAAGGATAAATCTAGAGTTACATCCAAAGAATCTCCTAAGGTCTTTTTAATCTTATCATTATTTAGCTTTATTCCAAATAATTCAAGATCTTCTGAATCGATAGATAACCCCCATGTCTCATTAGGTTTCATGGTGGTAAATTCCCTTACTATGTCTCCGTTGAAATCATCTGGAATACCGCGGATGTTGCGTACAATGGCACCTGGATTGATATTCCAGCCCAACCCTACCCAGCTGGCTTCCTGATCCATAGACACACCTCCCTGATAGGCCAGGTTGATGGGATATCCCTCCAAATCGAATAGTGGTATGTTATAGGTAAAATCACCTGTAAACAAATCTACCATGTCGGATGTCCCCACTGGCTCAAAACTCTGCACCTCAGGTTGTGAGGGGCCAGAGGTTAATGCCCATGCCGTTGCAGGCCAGATAGACTGCAGTAGCATTTGTATAGCCAGAAAGACGTATAAGTATCTGCAGATGGGTTTGCGAAAGAATGAAAGGCTCATGGGGTTTATTTATTCAGATTACAAGTTGATATATATGGGTTTTGACATCACCAAGCGGTCGAAGACAACGAGACGGGCTGCTGACTGCGTCTCTGCCTTGTTCCACTCGAATGACAATACTTGTGTGACATAGGGCGCTATGCCATAGCTTGGCTCCAGGTGATGGAAGGCGCAGGGAATAGTGTCTGTCCCTGATAGTATGTACACATCATTGGTAAAAGCATGCGCATAGTATTGAAGACGCATTGAATAGTCATCTTCCGCAGTCAACCTATACCTTATAGGATCATGTTGACCATCCAGCCGTTCGATACGCAATAGGTAGTGACTGAAATAGCCCTCTGAGTCTTGTTGGTGCTGCCAGATGCCGTCGGCAGACAGTAGGGAATATCGCATACCGTTAACTGTCTGCTGATGTTGCAATGTGTCGATTTCCCGTGCGTCCTCGCAGGACACAATGAGGGCTATCAGCCATACGATTGGGGGTATTTTCATGTGGGTATTTTATAGTTGTTATCGTTGGTTACATTGGTTAAGCAGTAAATCTTTATCGATAGAGAACAATAGAAATCCGAGTGATTGACTGGAACTACCAACCGTAAGCAGATAGGCGCCTGAGTGGCTGCATAAACATGCTACGTCGATAGAAAAATAGTTCTTCCCCTGCAGAGGAATCAGACCGTCAAGCTCCTGTATAGTGGCATTTGTGGCGGCATCCCGTATTGTAGCTGTTAATGGCTGGGCGCCATGCCTATCGCTGTAAACAAAACGCAGCAGGCCATCAGTAACCTGATACATACCCCCATCGGGTGTAGATTTTACCTGAGCAAAAAAATCAGACATTTGGTCTTCAGACATATGGAATAACCATTCTTCATATGCGGGCAAGGTAAGATTGGTGCAAACGGCATTTACTGTCCATCTGTAGGTTTGGTTAGGCAGAAACCACTCACGGATATCTCGCAGGGTGTAGAAGGTAGCAGGTAGGCTGTCTGCGGATAGCACCAATTCCGGTGCAATCATCGTTGTAGTATCGCTTTGATAATTCCACACAGATATATCATATCGAACTTCCTCATCCCCACATCTTGCCGCTTTCCATAGAAAAGACAGTGAATGCTCTTCATATACTACTGTATCTTCATGAAAAGGATACAACAGATGCGGTTGTTCCAGTGGTGCCGTATAATCATGGCATCGAACAATAGGTAATCCAATATCTGTAACAGGCTCAACACGCATACAGAGCGTTACAGGCTGATTGATATACTTCCATTTCTCGTCCAACATGGACAGTAGGTCGTATCTAACAGCACCAACCATTTGTCTGTTGACCAGGTCGTGCCTATTGAAGGCTGACAAACCTGGGGGAACCAGATATGGAAAGTGTACATTCACAATTATGTCTTGTCCAACTCGAAGCTGCGCTGCCACAATAGTCTGTACAGGGGTATGATACGAGCTTAGAATTTGCACTGTACAAAATGTCTCCAATGAGTGAGTTCCTGAAAAACGAATATCCATACTTTGCGTATTGCCTACAGTAGTAAGGCCGGCAATTAAAAGCCAGACTATGCCGACTTGTCTAAAAAGTGGTAGATACAGCGAATGTAGCATAGTGATTTTGGTTTTGCCAGTCCATGAAAAGTTGGTTTCGGGCTATCTGTTGAAAGCCAGCCCTAACAGTTGTGTGTTTTCCAGGTACATACGATAGTTCGCAGCGATATCCCATACTCCAGCGCGCGTCCTCCCGGATGAGTTGAATGCCTGAAGACAGTTGTCCTTTACCACCGGTGATCCTAACATCGCCTTGCGTTTCCCACAAATCTGCCGGCTGTCCATTAACTTGGATGTAATAGTTTCCAGTAATGCCAATTTGCCATTTATCTTCACTAACCAACGATGTGGCGGCCTGCACCATACGGGTATGTAATGGCCGTGGTGCTACCATAGGAGCTTGCATCAGTAGCGTATTTGACATACCACTTAGTGCCAGCAATAGCAGCGCATCACCGACAGGTATTGTGTGACGAAGCTGTAAATCAAATTGTGCCTGACCTGTAGATTGGTTGATGACCAATGGGTACAATGAGAGAGATAATAATGGCAATTTCTCAAACTTTCCTGCTACAGTAATACCATTGTTGCTCAGCACTTGCTTGCCTAACATGGAACGCTGCCGACTGATTAGCCCCAATTCTATCCGCTTTTTGAACAAGCCAATAGCAGCACTTCCCTCATATCCGGAACTTCCTTGCCATAAAAAGGGATCTCCTAAGTTGACATAATCATTGCCTATATGATCTAGTGACAAATTATAGGCGACTACATCATTCCACGCAGTGCCAGATGCCTGAACAGTAATTGCCAGATGCTGAGTACTATCGGCTTTTTCATCATCATACTCTCCGGGTGTAATGCCACTGATGTCTTTGCTTACAGTCGCATATCCTACCTGCATAGATACATGGTGTTTCCCAATGGTGTGTGACCAACCACTGCTCACTACCGTATTGGAAAATGTTTCGGCTCGATTGGTGTACCGTACCCCTTCGATATAGTAATTGTCCCTGTTCAAACTGCCACCGATAGTAAAGTATTCAGGCAATAGCGAGTCAGTAAGTCCGAGTCCCGTAAATGGATCTGTAATTCCGGAAAAAAGGGTGGCTTCCGTTTCATTGATGGCACCTCCAATGCTTACACCTTGCAGCCTACCACGCAATGCAGACAAAGGATGATGTTGTACTGTGAAGGAGCCGATATGCACATGCTCTACTTTCTTCTTCCAATCAACCCACAATCGTTGTACTCGAAGGGAGTCTGCTGCACTCACAGCCGGTATGGTATCCATCTTTTGTAGTAGCTGATTCTTTTTAGTAACCACTTCTCGGTAGGACTGCAATACCGAGGCCCATTGTTTGTCGAATGTCGATATCTGACTACGTAAATCCTTTATACTTGATTGATATAGATCCAGCGAGTCGAGCCATGCCGGAAACGATGAGGTATCTGCCATTACTTGATGCACCTTACCTTGCAACCTACGCATGGTTTCATCCATGTGTGCCCGGGTGCGTATCTTGGTTTCCAGCATTGTGTCTATGGGTAATGAGGCCAATACCTGCTGAGGTATTACATTCCCTGGCTCAGATAATGACTCGAACACAGATGGCAATTTACTGTAGCTTATGCTGAAGCGATTCACCGGATGTGCGATAACCGTTCCCGGATGATATTGAAAATCTAATTGTATGTCGGTACCAAACAAGTTCAGAGACGATGCCGCTGCAGTGTACCATGGCGAAATAGAAGAGTCCCCAAACCAAAGCAACCTGCCGTCATACCCGGCTGTAACTGTATTAGTGCCCATAGCCAACCTGCTTACCGATTTCATTCCGATGCTACTTGTTGGATGTGTGGTATCTGATGCAACACCCTGCCCATATACCTGGATATAGATACTACAGCAAAGCAATATGGTGAATGTAGCGTGCACGGATTTGGGTTGCGATTTATGGTTTGTTGTTTATGGATTGTGATTTATGGATTTTGGGTTGTGGGTTATTTTTTATGTTTATTTATTATATTTCAATAACCATACCTTATTCCATCACCCAATCTTCCAATCATCTCATTTTCTAATTATCTAATTATCTAATTATCTAATTATCTAATTATCTAATTATCTAATTGCCACCTTCCCACTTCCCACCAACTGACCTCCGGCTGTGACGCGCCACAGGTATAGGCCGGACGGTAAGGTGCCGCGGTGCAGGGTGGTTATGGCTGTGGTGCCCTGTACCTGCCATCTCGGAGCTGCCATGGTGACGGCCCTTCCCTGGATATCATACAGCTCAAATTGCAGCGCCTCACCCCTGTATCCTGCCGGTAGCGATAGTGTCAACTGTGCCGTGGTGG
>CAYYHM010000046.1:0-17699 GCA_964471795.1 uncultured Chitinophagales bacterium
GCTGCCGGTTCTTCCGCAGCAGCGGTTGCTGTAGGTTCTGTTACCTCAGCTACCTGCTCGGCAGCTGCTTCGGTAGTTTCCTGCTGATGCACAGTCTCTTCAGACTGTGTTTGGTTGCTAACCTCATTGGCAACCTCGTTTTGCTGGTTAGATAATGGATTCTCGTTCAAAATTGTAGGTTTATAATAGTGAATAATACGTTCCAAAAATGGAAGCACAAAGGTAACGCTTTTGACTGTAGTAATCAAATGATTCTGAAAGGAATACAAGACAAAAGGAGGCATGGTTTACCGGTATGGTAGGACAACCATGCAGCAGTTTATGGCTCAGACTACCGGCAGCGCTTCGATTTGTCGGGCTACCTGTTCCATCAGCCACATGGGTGTGGAGGTAGCGCCACAAATACCCACCGATGATACACCTTCGAACCATGACGGATCGAGCTCATCAGGCGTAGAGATAAAGTAGGTCTGCGGATTTACATCCTTGCACACACCGTACAACACCTTACCATTGGAGCTTTTCTTACCGGCAACGAAGACTACCACCTCGAACTTGGCTGCAAACTCCCGCAACCTGGGATCGCGATTGCTCACCTGACGGCAAATGGTATCGTTGGCCTCCACTACCTGATTGCCGGCAGCTGCAGCACGGCGGGTGATTTCTTCCTTCATCCGGTAAAAGCCATCGGTACTCTTGGTGGTTTGTGAGAACAAATACACAGGCAACGAAAAGTCGATCTTGTCCAGATCTTCCATCGTCATCACTACAATGGCTTCACCATTGGTTTGCCCTTGCAGTCCGTTCACCTCAGCATGACCCGGTTTACCATAGATCACCACCTGACCCTTCTCAGGCATGGCATCATAGGCGTTCTTGATGCGATTCTGCAACTTCAGCACCACAGGACAGGATGCGTCAATCAGCTCGATATTGTTACGCAAAGCGGTTTCGTAGGTGGATGGCGGCTCCCCATGCGCCCTGATCAGCACCTTGCAATCGTGCAAGTTGGCCAGTGTGTCGTGATCGATGATGCGCAATCCCTTGGCCTCCAGACGATGCACTTCCAGATCATTGTGTACGATATCACCAAGGCAGTATACCGTATGTCCTTCATCCAACTCGTCTTCTGCCAACTGAATGGCATACAGCACGCCGAAGCAGAATCCGGAATGCTGATCGATTTCAATCATCATAGTAAGGAAGTTGCTACAAAATTAACGGTTGATTGCGGTTTCGACTAACGCCAGGGCAGTTTTCAATGTCTCATCCGCATCCAACGCACTATTGTCTAACAGCACTGCATCGGCAGCCTGTATCAAAGGTGCAACGTCGCGGGTGGAGTCTATCGTATCCCGGTAGGAAAGATTATCCGCCACTTCTTGTATCGTATATTGCTCACCCTTGCCTTCCAGCTCCTTCCATCTGCGGTAAGCACGCACCTGCAGACTGGCGGTAAGGAATATCTTGAGGGCAGCATGCGGAAACACTACGGTGCCGATGTCCCTTCCATCCATCACCACATCCTGTTCATTTCCGATGGCCTGCTGTTGGGCCACCAAAAAGGTGCGCACCTGTGGAATGGCAGCCACACCGCTTACCGCATTGGACACTGCCATGGTTCTGATTTCGTCAGAAATATCCTGCCCATTCAACGATATCCGCATGCCGTCAGCCGATTGGGTAAGCCGGAGTGTGATGGATGCCAACGCAGACCGCACTGCCTCCTGATCGGTAATCGGTATGCCCTGCGACAGAAAATACCACGTAACGGCACGATACATAGCTCCGGTGTCTATATACAGGTACCCCAACTCCTTGGCTAGCCGTCGTGCCAGCGTGCTTTTCCCACAGGAAGAATGACCATCAATTGCAATCTGTACAGGCATGCCACAAAAATAAGCCTAACCATAAAAAGAAACCCCGCAAACTGGAGTCTGCAGGGCGTCTTGACAAAATACCCAAGATGCGCGTAATTATTTCTTGCTTACATAGCGATGGACTGGAAGGTATACTGCTCACCGGAGCCGGTGGTTATGCGATACAACACCTGATCAGGCTTACCATCGAAATGAACAGGCAGCTGGATTTGCTGACGACCTGCCTGCAATGCTACCTGCTGTGCGCTGATCAAGTAGCCACCCATGCTGAACAGCTGAACCATAGCCATGTCGCTCTTGTCGGTCTGTACCAGCAAAGAAGGAGCTGTAAATGCATTGGTTTGTATGAAAGTAAATGTGGTCTCATCAGATAGTACAACCTCTATTTCATCCATGGGGCTGTAGCTGTTGTTGCCGTTCTTATCAATGGAGCGAGCGCGATAGATCACGTTGCCTTGAATATCGTTGGTATTGTCGGCATAGGAGTAGTCATTCAATCCATACTGGCTCTGTGCAACAATGGTGTCACGCTGTTCCCAATCCATGCCATCCGTGCTACGCTCAACAACGAAGTACTCTACATCCATCTCCTCTGTTGTAACCCATTCAATGGCAACTTGAGCACCTGCCAGATCAGCCGAAAAGGAAACCCAACGAAGCTGAGCAGAAAGTACAAAGGGAAGTGTGAGGAGGATGGTAAAGATTGTTGTTTTCATCAGGATCAGGATTTTTCATTTCCTATATCCCTTCTTACGCCGTCACCCTCCTAAGGTTATCTACAAAACGTCTATTTTCTTACGTTGTCATTTTATTCGATCAATTGGCTCAATTAAGCCCCGAAATGAAGTCCGACAGGTTGGTGGAGAGTGTAAATTGATGAGATGCACCCGCTAAATGGTACTGAGAAAGCCCATAATCCAACGTAAAACGGTTGATTTTCAAACCGAATCCAATACTAAAGCCTGTAAGCCCGGATCGCGTTGATAATTTCAATTCCTGTCTCCTTTGATGATTATATCCTACACGAAGCCTGAAATTCTTACCCATAAGAAACTCCGTGCCTATGATCAGATGTCGCGCAATCTTGTCAAACGTGTAACTCTTCTCCGCTACCGAAGTCGTATCTCCGCTGAAGATGTTGCTTTGGTTGTCGGATAGTGCCGGATCATCATACCGGATATCGAACTGTTGTACATGATGAAACACCGCCGTAAAGCGCACGGGCAAGTGCTCCAATTGTCGGGCTATACCAATTTGTATGTCCAATGGCAATGGCTCCCGGTTATCGGGGGTGTATGTAGTTAGCTGTGCACCCAAATTCCTCACTACCATACCTGCCATGAACCGACCGGTTGAGTCCTTGTAGGTAATGCCGGCATCCAGGGCCAACCCCAGCGAGCTGTATCGCTCCATACTGGAAATGATCACCTTCATAGTAGCGCCATACCGGAAACGCTCATAGGTTCTGGAACCACTCAACATCAACGCATACTCACCCGCCTTGAACATACCCTCGCCAAAGCCCTGAATGTTCATCCGCTCCAGCTCACCATAGGAGATGTATTGTATGCCTCCGGCTACTGTGGTGTTCCACTTTTCAACGTGGCGTGCGTACCCTGCATACCCGAAATTGATATCAGCAAAGTACAAGGCCGTACTGAAACCCAGCTTGTTGTGCATAGAAGGATTCAGCGCTGCCGGATTGAACATCACCTGATGTACGTCATCATCTACCACAGGTATGAGGCTACCGCCTAAGGCAGCAACCCTGGCAGATGGAGGCAACGTCAAGAACGTATACGTTCTGCTTCCGCCAAGCTGCGCAATGGCCAACTCAGGCCACCATAGTAACAATAGGAATACGGGCAGTAAGACTCTCATAGGCTGACGTTACGAAAATAGGGTATTGCTGACGATACACTACCTCATAGACGTCATCTTTTATGGCTAAGTTGGCAGCACCTACTTCTCAGCTACCGGCAAGGCCAATGACAAATCCCGTGCATCGCGGGCCTTGCCTTGTTGCAGTGCCAGTGACAGCACTTCTTTCATCTCCTTTACATAGTGGAACTCCAGCTTACCCAGAAACTCCTTATCGATCTGCTCTACATCTTTCTGGTTCACTTGCGGCAATATCACCATCTTCATGCCGGCACGCTTAGCGGCCAGGATTTTCTCCTTGATGCCACCAACCGGCAGCACCTTACCCCTCAGGGTTATCTCACCCGTCATAGCCAGATAGGGCTGCACTTTACGCTGCGTAAAAGCCGATGTAAGCGCAGTGAGTATAGACACACCCGCTGACGGCCCGTCTTTTGGCGTGGCGCCTTCCGGTACATGCAGGTGAATGTCCCAGTAATCGAACACACGTTCATCAATGCCCCACTCGGCTGCATGTGCTTTCAGGTAACTCATGGCCGTGGAAGCGGACTCCTTCATCACATCGCCCAGCTTACCGGTAAGTTGCAGTCTGCCCTTGCCCTTGCTCAGGCTGCACTCGATGAACAGGATTTCACCGCCAACCGACGTATAGGCCAGTCCAATGGACACGCCGACAGGATTATCCTGTGTATATAGTTCACGGTCGTACCTGGGTGGGCCCAGATATACAGCAATGTCTTCAGACTTTACCGAGGTATTGTAGGCATCACCCGTAGCTAATCGTTTCGCTACCGACCGCATGATGGCGGCCAGCTGCCTGTCCAGCTCACGCACGCCACTTTCGCGTGTGTAGTCGGCAATCACCCGTTCCAGCACCTTTGGCGTAATCTTTACCTCTTTGGCCTTGAGCCCATGAGCCTGCCGCTGCTTTGGCACCAGATAGCTGGCAGCAATCTGTACCTTCTCCTCGATAGAGTAGCCATCGACATAGATGATCTCCATCCTGTCGCGCAAGGCAGGCTGTATGGAAGACAATGAGTTGGCCGTAGCGATGAACATCACCTTGGACAGGTCGTATTCCAGCTCCAGGTAGTTATCATAGAAGGTGCTGTTCTGCTCCGGATCCAGCACCTCCAGCAAGGCAGAAGAGGGGTCGCCCCTGAAATCACTGCCTACCTTGTCAATCTCATCCAGTATAAAAACCGGATTGGAGGACTGTACTTTCTTCAGATTCTGCACAATGCGCCCCGGCATAGCACCGATGTACGTCTTTCTGTGGCCACGTATCTCCGCCTCATCATGTAATCCGCCCAGCGACATACGCACATACTTTCTGTCCAAGGCCCGGGCAATCGACTTGCCAAGGGAGGTCTTTCCCACACCGGGAGGGCCTACAAAGCACAGGATCGGCGATTTCAGGTCACCCTTCAACTTCAGCACTGCCAGGTATTCCAAAATCCTGTCCTTGATTTTGGTAAGTCCATAATGATCCTGGTCCAGCACCTCCTTGGCATGGGCCATATCGAAATTATCCTGTGTGGTTTCATTCCAGGGCAACTCCAGCAGGGTATCCAGGTAGTTGAGCAACACCGAGTACTCGGCCGCTGCCGGGTTGATTCGCTGCAACTTCTCCAGTTCCCGCTCAAAGGTCTTGGCTACCTTTTCGCCCCACTTCTTGTTGGCGGCCTTTTCGCGCAGGCGGCTGATTTCCTGCTCCAGAGCATCAGCACCACCCAGCTCCTCTTGTATGGTCTTCAGCTGTTGGCTGAGGTAATAATCACGCTGCTGCTTTTCGATATCACCCTTTACCTTGGTCTGAATCTGATCCTTCAGCTCCAGCATTTCCAGCTCGCGCGCCATGAATCCCAGCACCAGCTGTGCCCGCTGCTTGATGTCGGGTGACTCCAGGATAGCCTGCTTGTCGGACAGTGAAACATTAAGATTTGAAGCAATGAAGTGAATCAGGAACTCCCAGCTTTCAATGTTGCGCAACATGATGGCAGCCTCGGATGGGATGTTGGGCGACAGTCTGATGATCTGCGTAGCCAAATCCTTCATCGAACTGATGGTTGCCTCCAGTTCCCGGTCGTCTTCGAACTTAGGCTCGTTCAGCTCCGTTACTGCGGCTTTCAACAGCGGTCCTTCTTCGATGAACTCGTTGATGGCAATCTTACGGATGCCCTGAATGATGGCAGTAGTAGAACCATCAGGCATCTTCAGTTTCTTCACAATCTTTGCCGCAGTGCCGATTACATTCAGGTCCTTGGGCTGCGGTTCCTCAATATTGAACTCCTTCTGTGCCACAACACCGATGATCTTGTCTCCATTGTAGGCAGTGTTCACCGCCTTGATGGACTTATCCCTGCCGATAGTGATAGGCATCACCACGCCTGGAAACAACACGGTGTTGCGGAGCGGCAGGATCGGCAACACGGGGCTTACCTGTATCTTATTGTGTTCTTCCTCATCCTGTACAGACAGGATGGGCAGAAACTCTACTTCTTCATCGGGAAACGGGGGCTGAAACATTTGCTCAAACATCGGTTTTCGTTCGGTACGTCATAATGGCAGCACTGCTGCAACAGATGGTTTGACAAGATACGTGCCATACAGGGAATATTGTGGAATCTACCAGAATTGGCAGGGGCATACCACTGCCGACTGACAATTGCTCATGAAATCTGCCAATCTATCATCCCAACAGCCGGTTGTCTGCAGCCTGATGAATGCCCTACCTTTGCCGGAAACGGTTACCGGTATGATGAGCAACAAGGAAATCGCATCGTTTTTCAAGCTTCTGTCCAAGTTGATGGATATCCATGGCGAGAATCCATTCAAGATCCGATCCTATCAGAACGCCTCTTTCACGCTGGAGCGGCTGGAGCAGCCAGTATCATCCATGACAGATGAGGACCGTGCCGCCATAAAAGGCATTGGCGACGCCATCTCTGCCAAGATACGCGAGATACTCACCACTGGTGAGCTGTCGCTGCTCAACAAATACCTGGCCAACACCCCTGAGGGCGTAGTGGACATGTTGCAGATTTCCGGATTGGGAGGCAAGAAAATCGCGGTCATCTGGAAAGAGATGGGCATCGAATCGATAGGCGAATTGCTCTATGCCTGCTATGAAAACCGGCTGGCACGATACAAAGGCTTCGGCCAAAAATCACAGGACAATATCATCAAAGCCATTGAATACCTGTTGGCCAATCAGGACAAGGTGCTGTATGCGCAGGCCGAGTCGGAAGCCTTGTGGCTGATGGAACAGCTGGCTGCATTACCCTGGGTGGAGCAGGTTGAACCCACAGGCGCCTACCGAAGAAAAGACCCGGTACTGGAATCGGTGGAGTTGCTGATAGCTGCTCATGGCGCACCGCAAATTCCGGACACACTGCTCACCATTAGCCGGCAAAGCAATGATTCCATTGTAGGCCATACAGCCACCGGGTTATCAGTAATCCTGTACATCACCGACGCCGGGCAGATGGTATGGCAACAATTCCTGCATACCGGCACTGAGGCACACCTGGCACAAACAAATGCTACAGCAGCAAGCTATCCCGACGAGACAGCCATCTACCAACAGGCGGGGAAACCCTATATCATACCTGAAATGCGGCATGGCCTCCATGAATGGGAATGGATTGCTGCGCATAACAACGATGACCTGATCGCAATGGCCGACATCAAAGGTGTGGTGCATGCCCACAGCACATGGAGTGATGGAACCAACACACTGGAAGACCTTGCCAAGGGGTGCATGGATCAGGGATATGAATACCTCGCTATCACCGATCACTCCCAAACAGCATTCTATGCCAACGGGCTTACTGATGATCAGATAAAGGCACAAAACGAGGAGGTGAACCGACTGAATCAGGTATTGGCTCCTTTCCGCATCTTCCACGGTATTGAGTCGGATATCCTGACAGATGGTTCGCTAGATTATCAACCTGAGATACTGCACCTGCTTGACTTCGTGATCGCCTCCGTGCACAGCAACCTGAAGATGCCACAGGAAAAAGCCATGAGCAGATTGACACGAGCCATCCAAAACCCGTATACCACCATGATGGGGCACCTCACCGGCCGGCTGTTGCTGTCGCGTGATGGCTATCCGGTAGACCATGCGGCCGTCATTGACCTGTGTGCCAGGCTGGGTGTAGCGATTGAGCTGAACGCCAATCCGTATCGGTTGGATATGGACTGGACCTGGATACCCTATGCCATGAAGCAGGGTGTGATGATGTCCATCAACCCGGATGCCCACAGCATTGCCGGCATTCAGGATATACGGTATGGTGTGATGACAGCCCGAAAGGGTGGCTTGCTGCGGTCGCACACCCTGAATGCCAAGTCGGCACAGGAGTTTGCCACCTGGCTGCAACAGAAGAAGCCCGCTGTACTCACTGAAACAGATTAAAGTTACTTTTGCGCCATGGCACGCATCATGGGCATTGATTATGGCACCAAACGCACGGGTCTGGCAGTAACCGATCCGCTGCAAATCATTGCCAGCCCCCTGGAAACCGTGGCCACTGCAGACCTCATAGATTTCCTGAAACGATATGTAGCAGCAGAAGAAGTGGAACGTTTTGTAGTAGGCGAACCGTTACAGGAAACAGGAAAAGAAAGTCATTCAACCGCACCGATACAGGCATTTGTGAAAGCACTGTCCAAACAATTTCCGGGCATTCCTATTTCGATGGTTGATGAATCATTTACCTCCAAACAGGCTGCCCGTGCAATGGTGCTGAGTGGTCAGAAAAAGAGTAAACGACAGGAAAAGGGTATGCTGGACAAGGTAAGCGCAGCCCTCATCCTGCAACAATACATGGAAACAAGACAACTATGATTCTACCTATTGTAGCCTATGGCGACCCGGTACTGAAACTGGAAGCCGCCGATATCGACGCATCCTATCAGGGTCTACCCGATCTGATCGATAACATGTTCGAAACCATGTACCATGCCTCAGGTGTAGGTCTGGCAGCTCCTCAGGTAGGGCTTTCTATCCGCTTATTCGTAGTGGATACCGTACAGCTGGAGGACGAAGAAGATGAAGATCCGTTCAAAGGCATAAAAAAGGTATTCATCAATGCCACCATCATATCAGAGAAAGGTACGCCCTGGGGATATGAGGAAGGATGCCTGAGCATACCGGGCGTTAGGGAAACCGTGATGCGACAACCTACTATCGAAATCGAGTACCTGGATGAGCAATTTAGGTACCATCGTGACATATATGATGGCATGAACGCACGCGTGATTCAACATGAGTACGATCATGTAGATGGCGTGTTGTTCGTGGATCACCTGAAGCCCTTGCGAAAGCGACTCATCAAAAGAAAGCTCACCATGATCTCCAAGGGCGATGTGGATGCTCCCTACCGCATGAAGTTCCCTTTGCTGAAGGGTCGCCAATGATCATTTCCTGCGAAAATCTCCATTGCGCCATGCCTTGATGAACTGCGCCCATGCCAATGGGCTGAAGATGTTCATAGGCGGAGTTTGCCCGTAATAGTAGAGCTTGTCGGCCTGTGCACCGGCATAATAGTCGAGTATCTCATCCGAATCCTGTGGCAGCGACTCCCCCATCTCTTTCAGCTTTTCCCGCTCCAGGTTCTTACGTGCCCGCTCCATGTCATCGTCAGGAATGTTGAGTGAAAGGAAGGCTTCCCTGAATTGCTCGCGCGATGGCCACGGATACACTACTGTTTCCGCCAGGTTTATCGTATCGCGGGTCATCAGCTGAATTACCGAATAGCGTGGCTCTATCAGACTGGCAGGCACTACATACCGAACAGTCTGATAGCCGATACTGGAAAACACCACCGTGTCACCGGGATGTGCCACCAGGGTAAAAAATCCTTTGGTATTGGTGATGGTGCCCAGGGAGGATGCCTGTACGTACACGGTTACGTAGGGTAATGCCATCAAGGAATCGGAGCTCATCACCAGTCCGGAAAACTGCACCAGCGATCGCTGAGCCATCAAGGGCTGTACGGAGGCTTGCAGCAACCCGATGAGCAGAACGATGTAAATACAGAGACGAGCCTTCATTACCTACAAAACTACACTCCCTGCATAAAATTGTTCCACTCGTCCGGCTTATGAGTCGGCGAGCAATTTATTTGACCCGTCGGCGGCTACCTCCATCTCCTTGTCAAAAGACTCAGCAACCTTATCTCCGATAGTATTTACAGGTTGCAGGCCGGCAGCCGATTCTACCTGAGCAGGCAGGGCAGGAATGTACACGAATGCATCGGCTGTGGCCAGGCGCAATCCGGCATGACCCATCAATAGTGCGATAATCAAAACAGGAAACCAATACGTTTTCATAATGCGCTGATTTAGTTAATCGTGAAACTACGCGCCTTCCCTACCTGAAAAAAGTACACTTTCGGCCGTGTGTCAGCAAACCCCAACTGCTCGTACACCCCTGGCAACCGCCTAATAATCATGGAAATACCATGTGAACACCAACACTTGCTGAAAAAACGATGACAAAAAAATCCACTTGTCAGGCACAAAAAAATCCGGCACCCACTCAGGATGCCGGATCAACTATGTTCAAGAAACTGTTGTACTACTTAACGACCTGTACCCTCTTTACGATGATTTCCTTACCGATTGCTATGGTGAGCAGGTAGGTGCCTTGTGGACACCTGGACACATCGATGGGTAACATCCTGGCCTCTCCTTCAAAATGGAATACTTCCTGACCCATTACACTTACCAGATTGACCTGTACCATGTAGGTATTGCCCATATCTACCTGAAGTTGGGTAACGGCAGGGTTTGGATAGAAACGCATATCCCTGTTGATAGCTGCTATGGCTTTCGCCGCATCATCCGATTCACCGGACAGATTATTCATGGGTAGGGAACGCTCGTTCATCCGATTACCGGATCCCATGTCAGCGAATGTGCCATACACCGAGGTGCCATCAGTTAGACCATTCACAGGAGTCAACTCTCCTACAAATGCGCCTGACTGCGTCAATGAACCGGCATTGGCATTGATGTTGTCAATGATTGGTCCTCTGTCCATAAATTCCGGCATCCGGGACTGTCCGTCAACCTGTGCTGACACGATCAGCGCGGGGAGGACAAATAGCAGGGTGAACAATACTTTCTTCATAAGGCTGTCGGTTTCAGGAACTTGAATGAATCTAATGTACAACAATTATTGGGTGAAAGTTGCAGGTAAGATGCAAAAGCCGTAGACATTTCCACAAGTTTGTCACCAAAAGTTACCCTCAACTAACCATTCTACTATTTCGGTATAAACTCTATTTTGCTGATTTAGTTCAATTTATACCGCACTGATCAAATTTATTTACTTAACCTTGTCAGCATAATCCGATTGACAATTAATTAGCATCCGGACCACACCTTGAAAGAAAGCAAGCTCATACAACTGTTGCGATCCTGCAACCGCCACGATATCAACAAGTTGTTGGACATGGCGGCCTCTCCTTTCTTCAATAAAAATGAGGCTGTCTCGGCTTGTATGCAATATTTAGCCGACCAACACCCCAAATTCCGGGATGACCTGGTAGAAAAGCCCGCCGTGTTCCGTCATTTGTTTCCGGATGATGCCTATGATGATCAGCGGATGCGCTATGTGATGAGCGACCTGACAAGGCTGGTAGAACAGTATCTGCTGTGGCGCCAACTGGATAAAGAGCCGGTTGTCAGTATCCACCTGCAGATACGTGCCTTACAAGAACGAAACCTTACAAACCTGATTCCGCCCTACCTCGATCAGGCTCAACGGCACAACGACAAGTATCCCTATGTGGATCAGGACAAGTTCTTCAACGCATTCCTGTTGGAGCGAAACAATTATGAGTATGTAGCCTCTAAACGGAATGTAGCCATACGGGAAACCTTGCAAAGCATCATTACCAATCTTGATTTCTACTACTTCATCAACAAGCTGAAATTTTCGGCAGAGCTGGCCAACCACGTGAACGTGATTGCAGGGCAATTTGATCCGTTGCTCCTGAATGAGATTATTTCATTGGTAGAAAACAGCCAATTACAGAAGGAACCGGCCGTAGGCATCTACTATCTGATCCTGAAGATGCTCCTGCAACCGGAGGATGAATCCTACTACCACGCTTTGAAAGAAGCCCTTGGCAACAGCCATGACCTGTTCCCGCCTACCGAGCTGAACGACATGTACATCTTTGCCCGGAATTATTGTGCCCGGCAGATCAATAGTGGAAACACCGCCTTCCTGCGGGAGATTTTCGATCTATTCATGACGCTGACAGAGAGCGGTATCCTGTACCTGCATGGGGAATTGTCGCAATGGGACTACAAGAACATGGTCGCCGTAGCGTTGCGATTGGAAGAATATCGATGGGCCGAGGACTTTATCGAATCAGCGCGCCACCATATCCGTGAAGATGATAGGGATAATGCCTACCACTACAACAAGGCACTTTATTTCTACCACCTGAAATCCTTCGACAAAACGCTGGAACTTCTGCGAAACGTGGCATTCACGGATGTCTATTACCATCTGGACTATAAGTCCCTGCTCCTGAAGACCTATTATGAATTGGGTGAGTATGAGGCCATGGGCTCACTCATAGAGGCCTTCTACGTTTACCTGCGTCGAAACAAGCTGGTGTCCGAATACAACAAGGAAAGCTATGCCAACT
Organism: uncultured Chitinophagales bacterium; assembly: GCA_964471795.1. Taxonomy (GTDB): domain Bacteria; phylum Bacteroidota; class Bacteroidia; order Chitinophagales; family S012-47; genus CAJXXO01. The sequence goes on from CAYYHM010000046.1 coordinate 12,443, forward strand.
TCCTGAAAGTAGTGAAGCGGCTGGTGCGGATACGCTTCAGCGGAAAGGAGAAAGCTGCGCAATTATCAAGGCAGCTGGACGACATGAAACCCATCGCCAACCTGAGCTGGATCCACAAGAAACTGTCCGAAATCCGCTAGTGGGCTATCATAACCGGCTGCACACCAGTGTGTGCACCACCCACCCATTGTATCAGATACATGCCGGATGGCCTGTCAGCAGTTGATATGCTGATAGCAGACATATCGCCCACCTGCCATTCACCGGCAACTTGTCCACTGCTATCAAACAGCCGAACAGTTTCCACCACATGATTCCAGGAAAGCTGCAGACTTAGATGTGCCGGATTGGGGTATATCTGGAGATGACCAGTTGATCTGTCAATACCACTCACTGCATCGATTGCGGCGCTGCTCCCACCTGCCTGTAGTAAGAGTGGTTGACCAACGGCATCGATCAATTGCGATGCCTGAACCAGCACCTCTACAGAATCTCCCGGAAGCCAGCCCGAAGCCACCTCAAAGGTGATGTTGCCTAACACAGTTGCGGTCCGATTGCTTTTGGCAAAGTCAAAAGTGGATATGGCAAGTCCATTACCTCCGGACAACTCCTGTTGTGCTGCGTAAGAGGGCCCGGAAATACCCGCTGCCGGCCTCCACCTAAAGCTGCCCGGCACAGCCAGGCCGGGTGTAAGTCCAAGCTCCATGGCCATACCAAAATAGTCAGCGATTGATGATGCTGCCTCAATCAAGATGTCACCTTGTTGTCCGGCAACTAATGTTCCCGGAACAAACGATACCCGAATGTCCTCACCCTGCTGAGCACCCGTTTTCTGATGGGTTTGTCCGTAATTGAGGAAAACCACATCCACATCCGCAGAATCAATAAGTCCATCACCGTTGGCATCGGCATGTTTATGATTGAGGCCGGTAAAAAACTGCGTTGCCCAATTGCCGGCAGGTTGCTCAACCCATACCGTGGATGCATTAGACCTTGCCGGACCGGTTTCCCCATAGGCCAACCCTATGGGCAGCACATCGAAAATCATAGCCACACCATCATAGTCGGTATCGCCGGGCCACACTCCTTCCGACGTATCCGGCACCACATAAATGGAGAACAAACGTGCTCCTGTGCCCACCTGAAGGCAGTTGTTATCGGTAATCGACAACCGTTGTACATGTGCAGCAAACTGAATGTCGCTGGTATCCGGAACCCAGAAAAACGTGAGTACCGGCCTGGCACCACCTGTGGTGGAAATGGTGGCTCCGGCGATGTCCTGTTGCCACTGCCATACCAACGTATCCAGTGGGTCAGCGTCTGTGGCATACACAGTAAAGAGCACCGTGTCACCGGGATGCACCGTAACCTCATCTATCTGCGTGCTGTCCATACCGGTGATGACAGGCAGCTGATTGTTGGTCTGCACAAAATGTACCTGAATGTCGCGGAAGGTCTGTCCGATGAGCTGTGTGCCCTGTGATGTGTTGCGGTACTCGCTGATATCTACCCTGATGACAGACACCTGCGGGATGGCAGCCGTGGCAATCAGCTCCCCCGTAGCGGCGTTCAACTGCGTTGTTCCGGCAATTGGCGCATAGCCCGGAGCCATTGGAATAGGCTGAAACTGTCCGTTCATTGGCGAACCTATAGAGTAGGAAAGTGAGTCCCCATCAGGATCCTGTGCCCCAAAATCCAACAACACGGGCTGCCCCACAGGGGCAAACAAGGTAGCCGGGGTCATCATGATAGGGCTATTGTTGACCGGATTGGAAAGCTGTGCCACCTGATTCCGCTGTGTATACAACAACATGTCAGCTGCCGGCATCAAATTAGTGATGGCATTGTTGCGGCAGCACTCGACATAGCTCAGGGTGAATGCCGTATGATTGATCGTGATTGTATCGCCATAGGTATGCAACTCCACCGGGAATGGGGCACAAGCCGGAGAGATAACACCTACAGACAACTTGGGCAGGTAAACAGTAAAATTAGGGTTGCCACTACCAATGGGATTTACGTTGATTCTAGCCGAGGTAGCCGCCTGAATACCCCGTACATCCCGGTACAAGGCTAGCTGTATGTAATACCTATTGCTGTCGATTTGCCGGTAGGAGAACTCACCTCCCATGAGGTGTGTGGCGTGTATTCGGGGGCTTATCAGCATGCTTAGGAGAAGGAGTACAGCCAGTCTGAAGCCCATGATTTTACTTTTATGTCGTCCGAAGGTACGTATTTCAACAAGATGTGTTCCGGATAACTGATGGGACTCCTGATTCCTGCTTTGTCCACACTGGCATCACGTTCTGTGGGAAACCAATAAAAAAACAGAAGTCATCTGAACTCCGGATGCTTTTGGGCATTATTGCAGAACGATAGCCATTAATTTTGCAGTGTCATTTTTCAACCTCTAACGGAGCACGTCCATGAAAGAACGATTCCACTACGCTGATGACTTCATCAACCGCCACATAGGACCATCGCAGGAAGACACTTCCAGCATGCTGTCGGCGGTACAAGCCAAATCACTGGACGACCTGCTGGATCAGACCCTGCCGGCACATATCCGCCTGAAACACGAGATCGAGTTGCCTGAAAGGATGAGCGAATACAGCTACAACAAGCACATCCGGTCGCTGGCAGCGCGAAACCAGGTTTTCCGTTCTTTCATTGGCATGGGCTACTATGGCACCATCACCCCTGCGGTGATACAGCGCAACATATTCGAAAACCCGGGTTGGTATACCCAATACACCCCCTACCAGGCAGAAATTGCCCAGGGGCGTCTGGAAGCTTTGATCAACTTCCAGACCATGGTCAGCGACCTCACCGGTTTGGAGATCGCCAACGCCTCCCTGCTGGACGAAGCTACTGCTGCCGCCGAAGCCATGGCCATGTTCTACAGCAAGGCCAATCGAAAGCACGATCAACCCGACCGTCCCAAGTTCTTTGTCGATGCCGACGTGTTACCACAAACGCTGGCTGTACTCAAGAACCGGAGCGCTGCACATCCTATAGAACTGGTAGTGGGCGACCCAAAAACCGCCACACTGGACAACAGCTATTTCGGCGTACTACTCCAATATCCCGGCGCTTCAGGCAACATTGCCGATTTCCGCAACTTCATACGGCAGGCCAAAGAGCAAGGCGCCTTCGTGGTGATGGCCGCCGACATCCTCAGCCTCGCCTTACTGACGCCTCCCGGCGAATTGGGTGCTGATGTGGCCGTTGGATCCACACAACGATTCGGCATTCCACTGGGATTTGGTGGTCCGCATGCAGCATACTTTGCCTGTCACGATGACTTCAAGCGCATCATCCCCGGCCGAATCATCGGGGTAAGCATCGACGCACAGGAAAATCCAGCCTACCGGATGGCTCTACAAACCCGCGAGCAACACATCCGCCGGGAAAAAGCCACCTCCAATATCTGTACAGCGCAAGCATTGCTGGCCATTATGGCAGGCATGTATGCCGTATACCATGGCCCTGAGGGCGTCAGAAAGATTGCAGGACGAGTTCACTATCTGGCACAAGTGCTGGACAAGGAACTGACCTCACTGGGCTATCAGCAACTGAATGCACATTACTTCGATACCCTGCGGGTGGACGTACAAGGCCAGACAGAGGCACTGAAATCCGCAGCAGAACAGGCAAACATCAACTTCTACTATCATCCTGATGGCTCCGTTGGGATTGCCTTGGACGAAACCGTGGGCACCGATGACCTGCTGGACATCGTGAACGTGTTTGCCGGTTTGAAAAACCAGAGCCGGGAAAGCATCGCCTTTGCCGGATACTATGACCTGGCAGACAATACCCCTGCCGACCTGCAACGCACCAGTAATTACCTCACCCACCCCATCTTCAACAGCTACCGCAGCGAGTTGGAGTTGATGCGATACATCAAGCGATTGGAGAACAAGGACTTGTCCATGACCCACTCCATGATATCGCTTGGCTCCTGCACCATGAAACTGAATGCAGCCAGCGAGCTGATGCCCGTAAGCTGGCCACAATTCGGCGCCATACATCCATTTGTGCCAAAAGAACAAGTGCCCGGTTACACGGAGATGATTACTTCGCTGGAGAAGTACCTCTGCCAAATCACCGGCTTTACTGCCTGCAGCCTGCAGCCAAACTCAGGGGCACAGGGTGAATACACCGGGTTGATGGTGATCCGTGCCTACCACCTGGACCGTGGCGACAAGCACCGCACGGTAGCACTCATCCCCTCTTCCGCACATGGCACCAACCCGGCCAGCGCGGTAATGGCGGGTATGGAAGTTGTAGTGGTAGCCTGTGATGACATGGGCAACATCGATATGGCTGACCTTACGGCCAAAGCAGAGCAATACAAGGACACGCTGGCTGCTCTCATGGTCACCTATCCTTCTACCCACGGTGTGTTCGAAGAGTCTATTCAGGACATTTGCGCCCTCATCCACAGCAATGGCGGTTTGGTATACATGGATGGCGCCAACATGAATGCACAGGTGGGCTACACCAGCCCGGCGGCTATCGGTGCTGACGTGTGCCACCTGAACCTCCACAAGACCTTCGCCATCCCTCACGGTGGTGGCGGCCCGGGCATGGGTCCCATCTGTGTGAACGACAAGCTGAAGCCTTACCTGCCCGGTCACCCGCTGGTGGCTACCGGTGGGGAAAAAGCCATCGAAGCAGTGAACGCCACTCCCTATGGTAGTGCATCCATCCTGCTGATATCCTATGCCTACATCCGTATGTTGGGCAAAGAAGGAACTACCCGTGCTACCGCCATGGCCATCCTGAACGCCAACTACCTGAAAACGATGCTGGCACCCCACTATCCGATTCTGTACGTGGGCAAGAATGGCCGTGTAGGGCATGAATTCATCATTGACCTGCGTGACTTCAAGCATCACCACAACATTGAAGTGGAAGACCTGGCGAAGCGACTGATGGACTATGGTTTCCATGCACCAACCGTTTCCTTCCCGGTAGCAGGCACTATGATGATTGAGCCTACTGAGAGTGAAAGCAAAGCCGAGCTGGATCGGTTCATCGCTGCCATGATCGGCATCCGTGAAGAGATCCGTGCTGTAGAAGAGGGATCCATCAAGATTGAGGATAGCCCGCTACGCCATGCGCCGCATACAGCAGCCGTAGTAATGGCCGATGCGTGGACCCGTAGCTACAGCCGCGCCACAGCAGCTTATCCGCTACCTTACCTGCGCCAGGGCAAGTTCTGGCCATCGGTAGGCCGTATCAACAACCC
>CAYYHM010000047.1:0-2068 GCA_964471795.1 uncultured Chitinophagales bacterium
GTGCCCAGGATGCAGGCTATACCCGGCTGGTCTTCACAGGTAGCCCATGCTGCGCCCAGCAGGTCGTGTTCGATATGCGTTTCCGCATGACGGAAAAATAGCTGCATGGCCGTGTACACAACCTCTTTGCGTTTTACATTGGAACTGCCGGCACCAAAGAAGTAGATACGGGATACCTCCGGTGCAATAGCTGACAAGTCTTCATAGCTCTTCAGTGATTCGAAGATCTCCGTTACAGAGTGGAAGAAAGGATTATAGCCGATGGTAGTATAGGAGCCTACCACATTCTTGTTGTCATCCAGCAGTTTCCAGTCGCACTTGGTAGAGCCACTGTCAGCGAGCATCAGCATGGTATGTCGTTTTTTTCTTTCAATGAATGGGTCGAAAATACGGGTTACCGTACTACCAGCAAAGTGCTGCTTCGTTTCCAGTTATCCCCCCATAATATCACCTGATAATATCCATTGGCGACAGGTCTGTTGCCCGCATCCTGCAGGTTCCACATCACATCTGTAGTGCCGGCCGGCAACCACTGCGGCGTGAGCGGCATGGCTACCCGCTGGCCGGTTGGACCTACGATCTCTACACGCACTGTTTGAGGCTTGTCCAGATCGATGCGGAAGGTCGTTACTGCATTGGCAGGATTGGGGAATACCTGTATGGTTGACAGGTTGATGTATTCGTCGAGGGGGGCGATACCTACCGGAACTTCCACGTCGGGCTTTGGCAACCGTTTGTTGGTGTACAGGCGGTATTCACCCGGTTGAAAGGAGAGGGTAGCTGTAGTGTTGGCCACGTTGATGCTATCGCCACTGAAATATTCGTACCACCAGCCGGTATTCTGGAAGTCGGGGTTCATGTTCTCAGTTACCACGTTCATATTGCTTAGTGCTACTACGTTCATGGTAGGATGCGACAGTTTAACCCGCTTTTGTACGCCACCTACGTTCAGTGATACCGTACCATTCTTGAAGACTTCGTGCTCTGTTTTAAGTTTGATAAGGGCGGCGGTTACCTTGTAGATCTTCAGACGGCGTGGATCATCCAGGTAGTTCCAGCGGATGGGTTTAGGGCCTGTCCGGCCATTTTGGTTGATGGATACATCATAGCCCAACTCACCGAACTGCCACAGCATTTTGGGGCCGGGGATGGTGTAGAACACGTTGGATACCATTTCTTTCCTGGCCAGTGCCGTGGTGAGGTCCCTGATGTTATAGCTTCCATTACGATTACCGTATTGCAGGTTCTCGTATACCAATCGCTCTTCGTCATGGCTTTCCATGTACACCACAGCGTGTGGATCGTTCCAGCCTCTGGAGCCATAATATCCCCAGCTCAGGTTACTTTGGTTGGGGAATCCGAGGGCAGCTTCTTTGTAGTTGAAGTGCAGGTTGCCCCAAATCATCATGCCATAGTTGGCCAGCTCGCGCTCTTCGGAGTTGTCGGCAAAATGCTCCAGGATGAAGTATACATCCGGGTCTACCGTTTTTACAAAGTCAAAATACTCTTTCAGCTTGGCAATACGCGGTCCGTCGTAGGCGCCCCATGCGCCCACATTACCGATGGTTACCTTTTGGGTGAATCCTTTGGACAGGTCCATCCTATATCCATCGAACTTGTATTCCTCCAGCCAGTAAGCTAACACACGCTTGGTGAAGGCAATGGTGTGCGGACTGTCGTGGTTGAAGTCGTATCCTACGTTGAAGTCGTGGGTTGGCTGTTGGTTGAACCATGGGCTGTTAGCCGCAGGTTGATTGTTGGCGCCGTCCCAGTATAGCTGCACCAGCGGGCACTGGCCAAATGCATGGTTCAGCACCATGTCCAGCACTACGGCAATACCGCGTGAATGGCAAGTATCGATGAACCGCTTCAGGTCGTTCTTGGGGCCATAATATTTGTCTACGGCAAAGTAGTAAGAGGGATTATAGCCCCAACTGTTATTGCCTTCAAACTCCATGATAGGCATCAGTTCGATACAGTTGATGCCAAGGTCTTGCAGGTAGTCGAGGGTATCTATCAGTGTGGCATAGTCATGGGCGGCAATGAAATCGCGGATATGCAATTCATA
>CAYYHM010000047.1:2168-7544 GCA_964471795.1 uncultured Chitinophagales bacterium
GTGTAGATATCGCTGCCGTCAAAGGATCGGCCAACCGTACTGCCGGTGGCGTTACGGAAAACGAAAGACAGCTGCTCTACTGTGTCGGAGGGGTTTACGTTGTAGAAGGATTGGATGTGGTATCTGATCGAGTGCCGGTTGTTGCCGAGGTCTGTCATCAATACACGAGGATCAGCAGTCCCCCAGGTGCCCTGCACGTTCTTCCAGTCGGAAGGGGAATTGCTCTTGTCGGTTATTATGCCGGTATGTGCATACACCGGTGAGGTGCCTGCCAGTGCGCCGTTTCCCTGAGCAGCATCAAAGATGATGGTAACCGTGTCGTTCACGGTAGGAAATACGGGAATGGTGGTAACAACCTGTGCATTACCGGTGGCAATAACGAACAGGAGGAGTGTAAATAGGGTGGTTAGTCGTGTCATTGTTAGGCTTTTTAATGAAGCGGTAAAAATAAACCCCAAAGCCTATAATCAAAAGTGTAACAATAAGATTCCTAAGTATATAGACAAAAAAAGGCGCAACAATCGTTGCGCCTCATTAATATCTGATTGGGTACGATTAGCGTACTACCATCAATTTGTTGGTCAACACAGAGTTGCCGTTGGTGATAGCGTAGAAGTACACGCCATTGTCAACTGCTACACCTGCTTCGTTAGTACCATTCCAGCTGATGATTTGCTCACCCGGAGCCTGAGCGCCGTTGAACAACGTCTTCACTACCTGACCCATTACATTGTACACAACGATGTTGAGGTTGTCTACAGCCTCAGTAAGGTTGTAACGGATAGTAGTTTGGTTGGTCATTGGGTTAGGAGTAGCAGATACACCGGTCAGTACGTTAGCAAAATCGTTGATACCGGCAGGGTAAACCCACTCAACACGAGCAACGTCACCGGCAGAACCGTCAGCGTTCTCTACAGTTGGAGTACCAGTGTCCAAGCCACGAACAAAGATGTCTGAGCAATCCTTGTCCTTACCTTCCAGTGTACCATCTTCGTTACGGAATACCATACCGATACCATAAGCCTGAGTAGAAATACCATAGTAGTCTGCTACATGGATGGTAATGGTCCACTCGTCAGTAACACCGGTGCCGGCCATCTCGCCAATACCATCATCCTGACCCCAGTTACCGATTACGGTTTCCCAAGCAGCAGTTGGGCCGGAAGTACCAACACCAGAGTGCATGTAAATTTTGTTTGCTCCCAGTGGCTGGCAATTTGCGCCGCCAAGAGTTGCATCATAAGTGATGCGAAGGCTGTCTGATTGAGCATTGGCGTTGAATACAACTGCCACAGCCATCAGTAAGCCGAAAAGAGTAAAACCTGTCTTCATGGGCAATACGTTTTTAAAAAGTTAAGCAAAGTTTAAGTGCCGTAAATATACACATTGACTGTACAAATCAAAAACAGCAAGGATAATTTTCGGGAACAGTAAGTTGTTGATTACTAAACTACTAAGCGTTTTCCGGTAGGTGTTTTTACTTTGTTGAACCAATAGTGCTCTTTATCAAACAGTTGTTCAACAAAACGATATGTCAGTACCCGGCGGCCTGTCCATCTTTTCTCGATTCGGATGCACCTATATACAGTTGATTGTCTCTGTCCCACAGAATAGCCTGATAGCCACCGTATCCACCTACATCAAATTGTATGGTGTGCCCCTTTCTGATCAACTCCCTGATTACGGCATAGTGAAAACCGGTTTCCAATAGCAATATTCCACCATCCGTCATCTCTTCTCCCGTAGGCTCGGAGGAGCCAATGTGCTGCATTCGTGGGGCATCGCCGGCCTCTTGCAGGTTCATCCCGAAATCTATCATGTTCACAATGATTTGTACATGTCCTTGGGGCTGCATGGCTCCTCCCATTACGCCAAAGCTGCACCAGGGCTGTCCATCTTTGGTAATAAAGGCAGGGATGATGGTCTGGAAAGGCCTCTTGCCGGGTGCATATACATTGGCATGTCCTTCTTCCAGGGAAAACAGTTCGCCACGATCCTGAAGCATGAATCCCAAGCCCGGTGGCACCATGCCACTACCCATGCCACGATAGTTGGATTGTATGAGTGAAACCATGTTGCCCATGCTGTCAGCCACGGTGAGGTAGATTGTTTCGGAAGCGGTAAGCTCCCCGGCCGGCACGCTGCGTGCTGCCCGTTGCGGGTTGAAAAGGGCTGCACGCTGCTGTGCATATTCCTTGCTGATGAGTGTTGCTACAGGTATGGCTGCAAAGTCAGGGTCTGCGTAATAGCGGGCGCGGTCCTCATACACCAGTTTCTTTACCTCCGTCAGCAGATGGAGGTAGTCGGCTGAGCCAAACCCCATGCCTGCTACATCGTATTGTTCCAGTAAGTTTAGCATTTGCAAGGCTGCAATCCCTTGCCCGTTGGGAGGCAGTTCCCACACATCATAGCCCCGGTAATTGGTGCTTACAGGGGTTACCCATTCTCCTTTGTGGTTGGCAAGGTCTTCTGCTGTGAGGAATCCACCCTGCTCCTGCAGGAATGAAGCGATGGTAGTGGCAATCTCACCTTTATAAAAGGCATCACGCCCCCCGGCTATTAGGGCACGGTAGGTGCTGGCAAGCTGTGGATTCTGAAAAATAGTGCCTGCAGCAGGTGCTTTGCCCTGTGGCATCCAAACGTCGGCAAAATGAGGATAGTCCTTGAATCGGTTGGCAGACAAGTTCAAATAGTAGGCAATCAGATCTGTCACCGGGAACCCTGTCTCAGCATATTGGATAGCCGGGGTAAGGATATCTTCTATGGGCAGTTTGCCAAACCGGTCGTGCAGCATAAACCAGCCATCAACACAGCCGGGCACAGATACAGGTAATGGGCCATAGGCTGGTATCTTATCGTAGCCGTTTTCCTTGAAATAGGCAAGCGATAAGGTTTGTGGTGACCGACCACTGCCGTTCAGGCCATATAGTTGTTGGGATGAAGCATCCCAAACAATGGCAAAGATGTCGCCACCGACACCACAGCCGGTGGGTTCCATCAACCCAAGGGTAGCATTGGCGGCTATGGCAGCATCTACAGCGGTTCCGCCACGTTGCAGTATGTCGATGGCTACCTGCGTAGCCAACGGGTGGCTGGTAGCGGCCATGCCTCGCTGGGCATACACAGGCGATCGGGTGGCAAAGGTGGCACCGGTAATTCGGTCTTGGGCAGCAGTGGAAATGCCTATACAGACTGCAATCAATGCTAATAGAAGTTGTCGCATCATGTCGGTTTACTCTATGAAAATAAAAAACCCCCGGTTGTGGCCGGGGGTTACGTATGGTTGCTGACCGCCTTATTGCTTCACGATTCGATTCACATAAGCTTTTTCTCCATCTGTAATACGGATCAGGTAGGCACCAGTTGCCAGCCCAGTGAGGCTCACAGGTATGCTTGTCTGTCCGATTGATGAAGCAGAAACAAGTACTTGCTTGCCACTGATGTCCATCAGCTCATAGTTGATGTCTTTGTCTACCCAGGTGTCCGGCAATTGCACAGTCACTTGCTCGCCTGCCGGATTGGGATAGATAGAGATCAAGCCTGCATCCGGAGCGGTTACGCTTGTAGGAGGTGCAGACAGGTTTTGGAAGAAGTACAGCTCACCTATGTAGTATCCGCCCACTTCACTCATTACGCCTGTCAGAACATCTGCATCACCATCGTTATCGAAATCCGCAGTGGTTGAGAACATGTAGGCATATCCGGTAGGAGCCAAGCCAAACGGATTAGATGTAGGTGCGTCGTAGTCTGGAGCCGTGCGGGTGCCAATGTTCTCCTGATAAGCAAAAGCAGGTGTAAATGCACCTAATGCATACACACTCATGCTATGCAACACATCCAGATCTCCATCCTTGTCGAGGTCCACGAAGCTGGACTGAATGAAGAAATCGGTAGCCTGAAAGCTGATGCCATTCGGATTGGTTACTGACGTGCCAAATGCCGGAGCAGAGGCTGTACCCGTGTTTTCCAAATACCTGATTCCACCATAAATACCACCTAAAATGATATCCATATCGCCATCACCATCATAATCTACCAATGTAGGCAGCAGATATTGGTTGTATCCGGAGCCTATAGGTGTAAATCCGAAGGGGTTCAGTACGGGTGCAGCAAATGAAGGGCTGGCAGCACTTCCTGTGTTTTGATAGTAAGCCAGGTTACCATAGTAGGTAGCGCCTAAAATGTCGAGGTCACCATCATTGTCCATATCTCCCATGGCAGGCAACAAAAGCTGGTAACTTGCAGACGGAGCTGACAAACCGAATGGATTGGTGGAAACAGGCCCGAAAGCAGGAGATGCAGCTGTACCAGTGTTTTGGTAATAGGCTACGTTTCCATAGTAGTCACTCATCAATACATCGATATCGCCATCATTGTCCAAATCACCTGCAGCCGGGTAAACGATGTAACCACCTACAGGCGGCGTGATGCCAAAGGGATTCTGTACGGCAGCTCCAAACGTGATCTGAGCCTGAGCCGGTGTTGCTGCAACAACCCCTAAGGCAATAGCGGCACCGGCCATAGTCCTGCGCAGCCATGCAGAAGAAAATTGCGTGGTGAGTCGGTTAAAGTAATACCGCAGCTTGCTGAGCAGCCTTTGGCGGGCTTCTGCCGTCAGGGTATGGAACGTGCCATCCTGCAGCATCCTGTTAACTTTCCGTGACAGTGCCCGAAACTGGTAGTACTGCCTGGAAAATGGAAGTTGACGTCTTTTCATAAGCGAGGAAAGTTTATTGAAAGGTAGAAAAATCAGTTGGGTTCATGGTTGTCAATAGGTGCCCAATAGGTAGCCCCCGGAATATCAAGTCCCATCTTGAAGTCCCTGGTAAGCGTATTCAGGATGTTGGGCCTTGTCATCTCGGGTAGTACCTGTATATCATAAATTTCGTCCACAGAGGTTTCATAGATAATTTCTCCTACGATAGCTCCGGTAGGGAGATGCACAATTATAATGCCAGAACGGTCGGCATCTTTCGCAATCTCCAGCTTCGCAAAGGTGGAGGAGTTTTTCCGCAATCTGGATAGCCCTATAAAGGCATAGTCGCCGTAGCGTGCAAGGCCGCGAACGAATCCCTTAAGCTGCGACACAACGTCTACTTTTCCTGTGGCCGGATCTATGCGTACCAGTTGTCCTTTGGCCGAAAGCAATACGAAGAGGCCCTCCTGCCACAGCCTTGGTGAGTGGGGCATACCGAGGCCACGCACTACCACTTCGTTGGTTGGTACATCCATCAATATACCGGTTTGGGTTACCGTAGGTCGCCAGCTTTGGGGTGTGTCGCCTTCGCTAAAGGCAGTAACATACCGGGGGAGTCCATGCTCCATGGCCATGCCATTGAGATGACAGCGATCCTCGGATGCCAGATGGCTGATGAA
>CAYYHM010000047.1:7644-17253 GCA_964471795.1 uncultured Chitinophagales bacterium
CCATGGCCATGCCATTGAGATGACAGCGATCCTCGGATGCCAGATGGCTGATGAATGGTGGTGTCCAATAAGGCTTCCAACTGTAGTCGGCATCTACCTCAATCAGACAGGAAAACGAGGTGTTAACGGCAAATATGCGTTTGTCTTTCCCCCAGTCTATGTCGTGGATATCGACCTGACCGGTAAAGTAAACGGCCCTCGGCATGAAGAGCGCATCGTAGGTGGCAGGTTTCCGTGGATAGTGTTTCGCCAATTCCGGTGAATTCTTCAGTACCAGCACTTCATCGCGGGTAGCCAGCAACATACTATCTCCATCGATGGCTACACCCATGGCTTTTTCGAAATTGCGCGGCAGTTGCACCAGCGACTGATCGTCTTTCGCACTCAGGAACACAAGCTTGCCGGCCTGATAGGTAGACAACACCAAGGTGCACCCCAGCTGATGCAATAGCTCGGGCACATTTGGGGAGTACCGGCAGGAGAACGGAGGAAGTGGCTGCTTAGGAGGCGATTGTGGCTGGTTCATGGATCTAGCTCATTTCAAAAATGAGTCGATTGTACGACTGTAATTCTGTGTACTAAAGGTACAGGCTTTTCGGGAATGATTTGTTGCACACAATACACAAGTTTGACAGGTCAATGGTAAAAACTTTTCGTTTTTTCAGGACTGGCTGTTGTAAGATTTTACGAAATAATGGCAGCTGCAGTTGCCAACACAGCGAAATGTCCTGTGTTCTTTGTCGATTTGATATTGCGGTATACCTATAGTGGAACAGCAGCAAAAAAAAAGCCCTCCAAATACATGGAAGGGCTCATTGCTGAATTGGGAATGTGTTATTCGTCATCGCCCTCATCATACCGCTTGCTGGTATCCGGAACGTTATTCATTTCATCATCATCGGCGCTGGTTTCTTCTTCGTCGCCCATGTCTGAGTTTTCCATAGCGAAGTCATCACGCAAGTTGCCGGACTCATCATAATCCTCATCATCTTCGATGATTTGCTGTGCTTCTTGCACAGTCATACGAATGAGGTAATACACTTCTTCCGTTTCAAAAGGCAATGCACTTACTTTCTTGCCTTCCTTGTTCATGTAGCTTACCAGATGTTGAGCAAATCCAAATGGGTATTCCAGCTTTATCTGCGCTATCAGCTCCTCCGGAAGGTTCTCGTAGTCCTTTACGATACGCTTCTTACTACTGCCTGGATTTGGTTTGTTCATGGACATTACGACGTTCTTTATGCGTCAACTGCTATGCAAGTTTACGACCCTTACGGCAAACATTGCAAATTATTCAGGCAATTCGATCAAAATATTCCTAGACAATCGAATTGCGGAATGGATACTTTTTAAGTCAATGCGTCAACGGGCTATGACCAATCTGCCGACAGCCTGCCGCATATCTTCTTCTTGTAAGTGCAGCAGATAGATGCCGTTGGGTAGATGTGCCACCGAAAATTCAGCAATGCCGGGCTGGGTTACTTCATGGTACAAAACAGGTCTGCCACTGATATCGGTGAGCAGCAAGGTGAAGTTGGTGAGGGTAGGGGGTGTAGCAACCTGCACCTGCGTGGCAGCAGGGTTAGGGAAAAGGCGCAATCCTTTCGTCACATCCAGGGTTTGGATACCTGTGGCAAAGTCAAGCCGTGCAATATGATTTACCGGCATACTGGCATTGTCAATGTCGATATGGGAGAAGCTGCCACCTACGAACAACTGATGGCTGGTGCCGCTCAAAGCCATGATGGTGTCGTTGAAAGTGCCCGGTATCACCCGCCATTGAGCGCCATCCCATCGGGCCAGTTTTTCGGCAGGCTGGCTGAATGTGCCGCCGACATAAAGGTCTTCCAGGCCTTGGATGGCCATTACACAATCATTAAGCGCATCGGGTAGTGCAAACCATGAAAAGCCATCGAATAACACCAGGTTACCGGCTTCCATTCCTGCCACCGAGTCGAAACATCCGCCGATGTACACCCGACCATACCATAGCTCCATTACGTTGATCGTGGCGCCATCGTTGAAGTCTGCTCCCGGCAGCGCCTGCCACTGTAGGCCATCCCACATAGCGATGCCTTCTACCGGTACACTTCCGGCCATGGTAAAATCACCGGCCACTAGCAGGTTGCCATTGTAGCTTACCATGCTTCGTACCGGCCCGTTGAGGCCACTGCCGAGCCCTTGCCAGCTGCTGCCGTTCCAAAAGGCAATATTTGCCGCAGCAACAATGCCTGCTTGTGAGAAATCACCTCCTGCAGCCAGCTTGTTGTCATGGATAACGATACTGTGGACTTGTCCGTCCACCCCGGCTCCCAGGGCTTCCCAGCTGCCACCACTGTTGCGGGCAATGCCGTTTACCTGCTTGCCATCGATGGTCGTAAAAGCACCTCCTGCATAGGCTGTGTTGTCGTATACCTTCAGCGAGTACACAGTTCCGTCTGCCTCATAGCCCGTCCAGAAGCCCCCGGCCCACATGGCCAGATGATTGGCTACAGCGCCACTGGCTTCCGTGAACCGACCACCGGCATACAAGGTGTTGTTACTCACATCGAGTGCCAGCGTATAGATGGTAGCATTTACACCTCCCTGCAAGGAATCCCACTGCTGAGCGGTGCCCATACCGGATAGGCACCAAATGGCAGTAAAGAGTGCAAGGATCGATCGCATGTTTTCAAAAATAGCACACAACCCCTTAACACGGGGTAAAAGTGACTGAAAAAACAAATATCAGCTTTTATGTTGCTTGTGTATACACCTGACTGCATTGATGCACTACTTCCTGCAGCTCCTGCTGTAGGGTGGTGGTTTTGTCCTGATTGTACCACTTCTGAATGGATTCTGCTATCCAGTCCCAATCATGGACGCCAGCAGCGATCCATTGCTTTCGGAGCGCTTGTAATGGTGCAGGTCTTGGCCCCCAGGTAGCTATAATTTCATCGTGTTGAGTGTCGAAACAGATCAACTTGGGAATGGCTCTTCCGCCATCAGTCAGGTGCTCATCCATCAGCTCCGGATGTTCATCCCGCCAGGCTATCCTCAGCGATATGAGGGGTTGATGGGCGGCCATGACCGCCATCACCGGGATGCTGTTGGCACCGTCGCCGCACCATGCCTCATTCAGCACCAGCCATTGTTGCGGGCGTCGTATGGCACGCAGAGCTGCCACCAGTGTAGGTTGCAGCGTGATGGTTTTGTCCAGCCGCTTCATGCGGTGGGCATTCATGCGCGTGTAGTGTATGTATGCCTCTGATTGGTTGTTGCCCGTGGTTCGATTTTGAACCAGCAAGCTTCCTATGGTATTGCGGTATTGCTCATAGGATACGCCTTGTTGCCAGGCCTTTACTAAGTGCTCAGATAACATGCTACTACTGTTTGTGGAGTGTCAACAGGCAAATCAATATAATGTTCCCGATTACACATCAGCCGAAAGTACCAGTCGGGATTTTTCTATGCTGAATCGGACCTGATCGAGCATGCAGGTTGCTGTCAGATGTAGTCAAAGCCCGTGGTATACCAGGGACGTTGATTCAACAGCGCTTGTTGCTCATCGGTGAGGTGGGAATAACATGCCACGATGCGGGCATCGGCATCTTTTGTGAAATGATGGACAAGCCCCAGGTTCTTCCGCTGCAGCAACATCTGGTACAATGGCGAACGCTCATCCAGCCAGATAAGAGCAGTGTGGTGCTGAAAGCGATGTAATAGTCCTTCCAATAATTCATACAGAGCGTCCTCCCGACCGGGGGCATGGTACAATCCCTCCACAGTAAGAAAACGAAAGTCGGACGGGTTGTACAATCGCCGCAACAGGGGCAGTACCGGCAATACTTTCAGCAGGAAAGGCCCCAGCGGTCCGCCCATCTTCCTCATCACCCATCTGCCAAAATAGATTTGTGCTCCTGCCAGTATCTGACCCTCTTTTTCCAGCGTGTAATAATTGTCTTTGTGGAACAAGTGCGATGTATGGTACAGGACATGGTGGCTGTAAAACTCTTCCAGCAACTGGAGCATACGTGGCCTGTCTGCCGCCCGCAGGGGTTGCAGGCTCTCAGAATGCCGGGGAAAGAAGCGGCTGAATCCAACCGTTTTCAGGCGAGCTACCTCGTGATAGCCTGCTCCAAGTGCCACTTGGTAGGAGCTGTGGTTGCCCCGCTCTATCACGCCCATGTACACGGCAGGTTCGTCATTGCCTTCGCGGATGGAGCTCATGAACTTGCTGCCGAATCGTTTGATAAGTCCCCGCCCGCGAATGTGGGGCGAGGAGGCAAAGAATCCCACGTAATAAAAGGGAAGCCGTGTGTTGCCCACCTGTCCGTAGCGCTTGTTGAACACGGCGGTGCCGGCAATCCTGCCCTCCTCATCGCGCAACAATATCAGGTAAGGATCGGGCAGGCTCAGGAGTCGCTCTGTAATGTCGTGGCGTTCGTATACTGCTCCCTCGCTGCCCCAGGCAATGGATTCCAGAAAGGCCTTCACTTCAGCGCTGATGCCGCGTTCGCGGGTTACGGTGATACCTTCGATCCTATTTTCCATGCTGTATCGTTCTTTCGGTAAAGGCTGTTGAATCTTGCCAAAGATCGAATGATTGTGGGTGACTGGCAGGATAGAATTCCCTGATTTGCATGAAAAACCTTGCCCAACGCAGATAGATTGCGGTACAAGCCGTTTATTTTGCAGCCAAAGCAACCCGATATGCGCATCCTCCACACTGCGGACTGGCACATAGGCAAGAAATTGCATGGCACCGACTTACAGGAAGATATCACCTTGTTCTTCACCTGGCTGGAGACCACCATCCGCGACCGGCAGATAGATGTACTGCTGGTGGCGGGTGACGTGTTCGACGTAGCCAACCCGTCTGCTGAAGCCAGAAGCATCTATTATCAGTTCCTGAGCAGATTGCTGCCTCTTCGTTGTCAGGTAATCGTTACTGCAGGTAACCACGACTCTCCCGGCATGCTCAATGCCCCTGCTGAGTTGCTGAAAGCACTCAACATCACTGTTGTAGGGCACCTGCCTCAGTCTGATCGATGGGCAGAAGTGCTGGTGCCCCTGCGCGATGAAAAGGGACATGTAGTGGCTGTGGTGGCAGCTATCCCCTTTCTGCGGGATATGGATCTGCTGCAATATGCGGCTACCATGGACCACGACTCCCGGGAAGAGGGTGTACGGCAAGGCATTGAACGCGTGTTTCGGGAAGTGGCAGCATTGGCCGAGCAGCAATATCCGGGGGTGCCACTCATTGGTATGGGGCACTTGTTTGCCTCCGGGGTGAGTACCAGCGAAAGTGAGCGTGAGATACAGGTCGGCAATCTGGGCGCCTTTGCGGCTACTCAATTTGCTGCTGCCTATCAATATCTGGCACTCGGCCACATCCATCGTCCGCAGGCGGTGCCGCAGAGCAAGGCCGTATATGCAGGGTCACCCATAGCGCTGTCATTCAGCGAATACCTCGATCCCAAGCGGGTGGTGGTGCTGGAGTGGCAGGCCGGCAGTTGGCAGCAGGAGAGTATCCCCGTGCCGGGCATCCGCACGCTAGTAAGGATTCGCGGCGATAGACAGGAAGTACAGCAGCAACTGATGAACCCCAACTGGCCAATGGGGCAACTGCCAACCTTGGTGGAGGTGGAAGTAGTAGAGCCACATCCTGATGACTTGCTCCGGGCCATGGTAGAAGAGTGGGTGGCGGCTTTCAACGAGCAACATGGCGGAATGGCAACTGTCGTGAAGCTGCGCATCCACTTTGGGCAGCAGGAGTCAGGACTGGGTGCTTTGATGGCTTCGGAAACCACCATCGAAGCGTTGCATCCCAGGGAAGTGTTTCAACAGAAGCTGGCACAGGGCCGGTATGCGGAAGAAGAGCAGGCTTTGCTGATGGATGCCTTTGAAGAATTGCTGGCAGAATTGCAACAAAATGATCCCGAAGCATGAAGATACTATTTATATATATCCGCAACATCAACTCGCTGAAAGGGGAGTGGACTATCGATTTCACGAAGGAACCGCTGTCAGGTGCCGGTTTGTTTGCCATTACAGGTCCTACAGGCAGTGGTAAGACCACCCTGCTCGATGCCATCTGCCTGGCGTTGTACAATCAGGTGCCACGGATCGGCAAGCTATCCAAAGACTCCATCCAGAAGATTGGTGCCATCATCACCCGCGATACCAGCAATGCCAAGGCAGTCGTCACCTATGAATGTGGTAAAGGAGTGTTCACTTCCTCATGGTCCATAGCCCGTGCCCGTACCGGTAACCTGAGCGACTATACAATGACGGTAGAAGATCAGTCGGGACGATCCTTGGTGGAAAAGAAGAAAGACGTTCCCGAGAAGAACACCGAATTAATCGGCCTGTCCTACGAACAATTCATCCGCTCCATGCTGCTGGCGCAAGGGGAGTTCGCACAACTCCTCAAGAGCAAGAAAGAAGAACGAACGGCACTGCTGGAGCAGATCACCGGTACGGATATCTATCGGAAGCTGGGTCAGCGTGCCTTTGATAAGGTGCGGGATCTGGAAAAAAGCCTGAATGACATTGAAACACGCATTTCCGAAAACCGGAAGGACCTGTTGCCGGATGAGCAGCTGGTGACCTTGGAGTCTTCCCTGACCGACAAGCAACAGGAAAAGAAACAATTGCAAGTGCAGCTTAGCCTTTGGCAGCAGCAGCTGAACACCCTGCAGGAACACGAAAAAACGACGGCTGAGGCCGTGACGAAAACGGAGAAGCTGGCGACAGCACGAGCAGGTCAGGTTGCGTTTCAGTCTGAGGCCGGCCAACGGCTGGCAAGATTCGAGGAACTGCTCTCAGTAGATAAGCAGCGAGACGCTTGGCGAAATGCCATGGAACACCATCAGCAGGTAGCACAGACCCTGTTTCAGGAAGAGCAACGGCTTAGTACTGCGCAGGAAAGTGTTCAGACTGCACTCATCCGGGCAGGTGAGTGGCTGGGTAGACCAATGGAAGCAGATACGGTATGGGAGCACTGGCACCTATACCGGCAGCAGGTGGAGGGCTTGTTCGCACAAAAAGCTGACAAACTACAGGAATACAAAGCTATGCAGGGGCAATTGCAGCTATTGCTTAAAGATATTCCACATCCGGAAGAGGCAAAATGGAGCCATGCCGATCAGCCACATTTGGATACCCTGGCGCAGGACTGGCGAACACGTCAGGCGCAGGCCAAAGCATTGCTAGACCATGAGTTGCAACATCCGGCAGCGGAAGTGGATCGATTGCACCAAACATATCGCGAAGCCATCAGCCTATGGCAGCAAGCACATGTAACCCACGAGAATGCACAAAAGCAGCTGACCGACTTGTTGGGAAGGGCCGAAGCAGTGAGGCTGCAGCTATCTCAACTGCCGGATGTGCAAGTGCTGCAACAAGAGTTGGAGGATATACAGGAGCGCATCAATGACAAAGAGCTACAAAGAAGATTGAAACTTCAGTTAGCCAGTCTGGAAGAACATCGCCTGCAACTTACCGAAGATCAACCTTGTCCACTGTGCGGCTCGCTGCACCATCCCTTTGCACAGGAAAAGCCGGATGTATCAACCAATGAGGAGGATGACAGACTGGTTTACCTGCGAAAGGAATTCCAGGCCAAGCAAGCTGATTTGAACAGGCGTCAAGCGGATGAAGACAACCTGACAAAATCACTGCAGCAGCTAGAAAAGGATGTCGCTGGCAAGGAACAGGAAGTGCTGCAGGCAAAGGCATCCATTGAACAGCATCGTGATGCGCTGCCCGCATTTTTGCACCAACAGCCGGTAGCGGAGGCGCATCGCTTACAGGCCCGCCAGGAGGATGCATGGAGGGAGTACCAGGAAAGCAGCAAACTACTGTCCGCAGCAGGGCAATCTTTGGTATTGTTCCATCAAATGCAAGCATGTGTTGATGATGGACTGGCCATCAAGGAACAGTTGGAGGGCTTGTACCAAGGAGGTGATGAAAAAGGCTTCAAGCCAGCAGCAGATGAGCTGGAATTATCCCTGCGCAGGTCACAGGATCAGCTACACGATGTACAGCAACGGATTCAGGAGGAGCAACAAAAGCTACAGGCTGCCGAACTAGTATGCCAAACGACCACTACTGCGTTGCTGGAGAAATTACGACCGTTGGGCTATACTTCACCGGATGCCATGGAAGCCCACTGGCTGCCACAAGCGGAGGCGCAGCAGCTGAGGCTGGAGCGTGCCGATTGGGATAAGCAGGTATCAACCCTTCAAACGCAGTTGCAGAGCCTGCAGGAAAGACTGCAGCAACTATCGGAAGGTCTGCCGGCCGAGAGCCCTGCCGTACTGGAGGAGAAGTGGACAGCGGGTACAGCAAGTATGGAGTTGTTAGAGAGCGAGGTGAATGAACTATTTGCTCGGGTGAAGATCCAGCAGGATAAGCGGGACAAGTTGTCTGTGCTGGCCATCCAAAAGCAAGAGCTGGAAGGCGATAACCGAAAGTGGCGCCTGCTGAATGAGTTGATCGGTGATGCCAAGGGCAAGCGATTCGCTGAGTTTGCGCAGGACCTCACCTTGCGGCAGCTAACCCGATTGGCGAACCGCAGGTTGGTAAGCCTCAACAATCGATACCTGTTGGATGTGGCCGGAGAGGGAGAGGATGACAACAGCCTTTACCTTATCGATAGAGAACTGGGTGATATGCGGCGATCTGTGCATACTGCCTCCGGTGGGGAGTCCTTCCTGCTGTCGCTGGCACTGGCACTTGGCCTCAGCGACCTAGCCTCGCGCGATGTGCCGCTCGATTCCATCTTCATCGATGAGGGCTTCGGCACCCTCGACCCGGAGGTGTTGGATCAAACCCTCGATGTATTGGAGCACCTGCAGGCTACCGATAACAAAACCATCGGCATCATCTCGCATGTGGGTGAGTTAAAGGAGCGGATAGCCACACAAATTCAACTGCACCGGGACGGTCAGGGGTATAGTAGGATAGAGATCGTGTGAGCGAATGACTGTGAGATGGTGTGACCGTGGGATCTGGGTGTCGAGGTTCGACCGATACATGTAAGGTATCGACAGGGCGTTGAGGCGACGATGCGATAGGGCGATAGGGCAACTTCTGGTAAACCGTTGAAACGGTTAGGGTAATAGAACCGATCCCTTACCCACGGTTGAAACCGTGGGCTATGTGGATTCCTGTCTGGGGCACCCGCAAAGGGTTCGGCAAACGTAAACACCTGCAAAGGGTTCGGCTACCCTAGACACCTGCAAGGGGTGCCGCTACGTTTTTTCTTCCCCTTTCAACTTCCGGTAAACCGTTGAAACGGTTATGATAATAGAACCGATCCCAATACCCACGGTTGAAACCGTGGGCTATGATGATCCAATCACACCCGCAAGGGGTTCGGCAAATGTAAACACCTGCGAGGTGTGCTACACCAGGCACCCGCAAGGGGTGCCGCTTCCCTTCTTCCCTTCTTCCCTTCTTCCCTTCTACCCTTCTTCCCTTCTTCCCTTTTCACCTTCTTCCCTTCTTCCTACAGCAATTCTCGATAAACAGCCGTGATTCTGTTTTTCCTCGATTATCGTGTGTGGTGATGTGGCTGCTTGCCGTATTTTAGGGCCTCTTTTCATCATAAGCCTATCCACA
>CAYYHM010000048.1:0-16171 GCA_964471795.1 uncultured Chitinophagales bacterium
TATAGGATTCCACTGACCCATTATCACATTGCCAAATTCATGTAGTATCCCATTTACCCATTTACCCAATTACCCACTTATCCATTGTCCCATTGTCCCATTGTCCAACCCCCTGCCTCCTGTTTCCACCTTGCATGGTTTATCTTCGTAGCATGAAGCGGAAAATCGGGTGGTTTTTCTCATTGTTGTCGGTGCTGGCTGTACTGAGTTTCTGTCAGCGTCCTGGCGGGGAAACTACCGATGTGCTGGCAGACAGATCACACCTACCCATGGAGGAACGCTACCTCAACTGGCATGATACCGTGGATTATGTCGGGATTGCCACCTGCCGCAGCTGCCATGCCGATATATACGACACCTACCACCACACAGGCATGGGTTTGTCGTTCGATCATGCTACCCGCGAGAAATCGGCTGCTTCCTTCGGCCCACACCAACTGGTGTATGACGCCGCATCCAACTTCTACTATTATCCATTCTGGCGAAACGACACCCTGATGATTCAGGAATACCGCATCGATGGTTCAGATACCATTCACCAGCGGACAGAGGCCATCTCCTACATCATCGGCTCAGGCCACCACACCAATTCGCACCTGGTCAACTACAATGGCTATGTGTATCAGGCTCCGATCACCTTCTACACACAAGATGGGGTGTGGGATATGGCGCCGGGTTTTGCCGATGGCTTCAATTCACGCTTTGGCCGGTTGATCAACATGGAGTGCATGACCTGTCACAATGCATACCCATCGCATGTGGCGGGGTCTGTCAATAAATTCGCACAGGTGCCCACCGGTATTGACTGTGAGCGCTGCCATGGCCCCGGTGAGTTGCATGTAGCTGTGAAGCGGGCCGGAGGCATCGTTGACACTTCCAAACATCCGGACTTTACCATCATCAATCCCGGCGACCTGCCGGTGAATCTGCAGATGAACCTCTGTCAGCGGTGTCACCTGCAAGGAGTGGCGGTGCTCAATGAAGGCAAGGCGTGGGACGATTTCAAGCCGGGGATGGAGCTGAGCTCGGTGATGCAGGTGTTTCTACCCAGGTATGCCGGCGAGGATGCCGACAAGCAGTTCCTGATGGCCTCTCATGTGGAGCGCCTGAAGGAAAGCCAGTGTTTTCAAGCTGGCGAGTTGAGTTGTGTTACCTGTCACAATCCGCATGTGAGTATCCGTGTCAGCGAAATCAACCACTTCAATGAAGCCTGCATCAATTGCCACACCACGCAGGTAAAAGACAGTTGCACACAGGAGTACAGCCTGCGCATGACCACCAATGGCAACAACTGCTCCAGCTGCCACATGCCCAAGTCGGGGAGTATCGATATCCCGCACGTAGCCATCACCGACCACAACATCCGCATTCCCAAAGACCGCACCCTTACCGTGAATCAGGAGCGCCAGTTGTCCGATGCCACGCTCACTTTTCTGGGGCTGGTTTGTATGACACAGGAAAAGGCCGATCCGTTGACGATGGCGCGAGGTTACCTGCGCTTTTTTGAGGGCTTTGCCACCAAGACGGCCTATCTGGATTCTGCGGCCTACTACTTGCGGCTATCCGCATCACTACCGCTTGCCAGCCGATTAACACCTACGGTACACTATCACTATCTGTCGTTTACCGAGCAGGATATGCAGGCCATACGGCAGCTGGCCGGCAGTGTATCTCCATCTTCTGTCGCAGATGCCAACACGGCCTTCCGGATCGGCGATGCCTATTTCATGGCCGGCAACTGGGAGAGTGCCTACACCTGGCTATCGCGTGCCACGGTATTGCAGCCGCTGCAGCTCGATTTCCTGCAGAAGTTGGGCAGCGTACAGATCTACCGGGGGCAGTTCGAGGCAGCCAGGGGCATCTTTGAGCAAATCCTGGCAGAGCAGCCCAAGCATGTGCCGGCGCTGGGAAATCTGGGCATCCTGCTGATCAACCTGGGTGAGGCTGACAAGGGCGTACAACTGCTGTGGCAGGCCGTCGCACTCGACCCGGATTATGAGCTGGCCTACTTCAATCTGGCAGACTACTACGGACGACGCTACCGGAAAGAGGAGGCCAAAGCGGTATTGCAGCGGTTGCTGCGCCATCAACCGAACAACGCCCGTGCCCGGCAATTACTACAGGCTGTAAGATGATGACCTTGTTCCATATACGAAAGCGGCATGCCCGACCATTGACCATCATCATGGTCGTGTTGCTGCTGGCCATCGGTGCCGGCAGTTATTATGCATATACTCTGTATCAGCGGATCTTGTCGCCCAATGTACCTACCGAGGGCAATGTCCTGTACCTGTATCCGGGCACTACATTCGATGGGCTCATGGATTCTTTGGACAAATATCAGGTGCTGACCGATGCAGCATCTTTCCGATGGGTGGCGGGGCAGATGGATATGCCGGATACCATCAGGGCAGGCAGGTATGTGATCCGCAGCGGCATGAACAACCGACAGCTGGTGAACCTCTTTCGGGGTGGTTTACAGGAGCCGATTCTGCTGCCCCTGGTAAAGAAGCGCACCTTGCAGGATCTGGCCGACTATCTGGGTAGCAGGATGATGACCCCCGCAGCGGCATGGATGGAAGCCTTTTCCGACGACAGCCTAACGGCATCGCTGGGATTCACCCGCGAAACATTGCCTGCATTGTTCCTCACAGATTCCTACTCGCTGTATTGGACTACCTCTCCGGAGGAGTTTCTAAAGCGGATGAAGCGGGAATACGACACGTATTGGAACGAAGATCGCCTGCGCCTGGCCGACTCATGGAACCTCACACCCCTGGAGGTGATCATACTGGCCAGCATTGTGGAGGAGGAGACAGCCAAGGAAAGTGAGAAGGCTACGGTAGCGGGGCTCTACCTCAACCGGCTGCAACGGGGGATGCTGCTGCAGGCAGACCCCACAGTGAAGTTCGCCGTGGGCGATTTTGAGCTGCGTCGCATCCTGTTCGAACACCTGGAGGTGGAATCGCCTTACAACACTTACCTACATGCCGGTTTGCCACCCGGCCCCATCTGCATTCCTTTCAAGAGCACTATAGAGGCCGTGTTGTCGGCAGAGGTACATGATTATATCTTCATGTGCGCCAAGCCCGACTTCTCCGGATACCATAACTTTGCCAGAACGGCACAACAGCATGCCAGAAACCGGCAAGCGTACATTAGGGCTCTCAATGAACGAAGTATCCGATAGCGACAAAAGACACATCACCCATATCAGGGTACGATACGGCGAGACCGATCAGATGGGATTTGTCTATTATGGCGTATATCCACAGTATTTCGAGGTGGGCAGAGCTGAGTGGTTGCGCAGGTATGGTGTAACCTACAAAGAGATGGAGCACTGGGGCATCATCATGCCCGTTACGGAGATGACAGTACGCTATCTGCGCCCTGCCATGTACGACGATTTACTCTACGTGCATACCGAGGTGGCGGATAAACCCTCCAAACGCATTACCTTCCGCTGTGAGATCTACAACGAGCAGGGCGAGTTGCTGACAACAGGCACCGTTACGCTGGCTTTCGTAGATCGTGCCACCATGCGCTCGGTGGATGTACCACCCCGATTGATCGCTCACCTGGCCTCACTGTATGAATAAACTGCAACAACGACTCAACTTGTGGCTAGCCGAACATCCGCTGGTCAATCGCCTGTTGCAATGGGCCAAGCGGGTGTCGTTTGTGGGCTTTGAAGGGGTGCCGCTGTATTATGTAGGCCGGTTTTTTCTATCGGAGCTGAAGAATGAGCGTCTCTCCATGCACGCCTCTTCGGTAGCGTTCTATTTCCTGGTGGCCACCTTCCCCGGTTTGTTGTTCCTCATAACGTTGATACCGTACCTGCCGATAGCGGACTTCAACGTGGTACTGATGAATGCCCTGGGTACGGTATTGCCGGCCCAAGCATTCTCGTTCCTGTCCGATGCCATCAACGACATCGTCACCAATGCACGTGTCGATTTGCTATCCATCGGTTTCATCTTTGCCTTCTACTTTTCAACGCAGGGCATCAATGCACTGGTGAAGTCATTTACCCGCGATCAGATCATCTTCCGCAAGCGAACCTGGCTGCAAGAAAAGCTCACGGTCATCAAACTCACCGCAGTACTGTTTTTGCTGCTCATCGTTTCTGTCGGGTTCATCATCCTTGGAAACAGACTGGTGGAATGGGTTACAGGCAGCATTGAACAACTCAGCAACTGGGAAGTCTTCCTCATCAGTGCAGTGCGGTGGATCATGATCATCGCTACCTTCTTCGGATCCATATCTTTCATCTACTACTATGCACCTGCCACGGAGAAGAAGTGGCATTTCATGAACATCGGTGCTACCGTGGCTACCATTATCTCCATTACCAGTTCACTGGTTTTCAGTCTGATCGTCAACAACTTCAACCTGTACAACGAAGTGTATGGATCCATCGGCGCCATCATCGCTACCATCACCTGGATCTACATCAACTCCATAGCGCTCATCATCGGCTTCGAGCTCAACCTGAGCGTGAAATACCAGAAGGTAGTGCGGGCACGCAAGCAACAGATGGAGGAGGCCACGCAGGAGTAGCCACGATTACCAGCGCAAGTAGGGGACAGCGGCATCACGCAAGGACTCATTGAGCACATCCAGCTCAGCCTTGTGCATCTGCCAACGAAGCAATTCAGCTGCAATGGCAGCTTCCAGCTCCTCCTTAACGGCAATCATCGACTCAGTCGGTGCAAAGTAACCGATGCCCGATAGTGCGCCTACATGTCCGAACTTGTTGTTTAGCCTGATGGGATAGTTCAGCGGATCCTGCGGACTCCTGTTCTGTGTCTGATACAGTGCCTTCTCAATAGACCAGCCCGAAGCTATCGCTGCTGCTATCTGTACCTGTAATGAGCTGTCGGCAACAGCAGGTGACAAACGCTCCAGCTGTTTGCGTGTCGATCTGATTTCCCGGATGGTTTGGTTTACCTCGTTCAACGTGTTGCGGATGTCCAGCTGGAAATCATACCGTGCTTGTAAGTCCTCCAATGTTGCCGAGGTTCTGGGATCTTGTATGAGAGGTAGCGACTGCCGCATGGTGTCTTGGTCTACAATCATTTCTACGGTGTACGTTCCAGGCAGCACCTGTGGCCCTTGCTGCATGCTGAACCACACGATCATGTTGGAAATGGTATCCACACCGTCGGTTCGGAGATCCCAGATGAATCGTCCGGCACCTGCTTTGGGCATCCAGCTGTTTCCTGCGGTGGGTTGGTGGCTGGAGAAGGTGCGCATGACCTCACCTTCCTGCGACAGGAAGCGCAGTGTGTACTGATGCTGAGCCGTATCAACGGTTTTCAGGTAGTAATGGATGATTGCCCCGGCAGGGTGGTTTTCGCCCATGGTTTTAGAGGGTCCGCCATGCCCCGCCTGCATGATGTAGGTGGGCTTGGGAGCATAGAGATAGGCAGTTTCGTCAAATTGCTTGTCCATTTCATACAAGGGCGACACGTCGTCCAATATCCAGAATCCGCGACCTTGCGTAGCTACGATCAGATGGCGATCCTTTACGGCCAGGTCGGTGATCGGGGTAATCGGCAGGTTCTGTTGGAAGGGCTGCCAGCTTTTGCCATTGTCGACAGACAGGTGAAGCCCATATTCCGTGCCGGCGAACAGCAGACCTTGGTGCTTGGGGTCGGTGCGCACCACACGGGTGAAGTGATGCGCCGGAATGCCCTTGTCGATGCGCTGCCAGGTGCGGCCGTAATCGGGCGTATACAGCAGGTAAGGAGCCATATCGCCCCACTTGTAGCGGGTGGCTGCCACATACAGACCGCCGGCATGGAATGGATCAGCCTCAATGCTGTTGATCTGTGTAAACGCAGGTAGCAGGGTAGGGGTACAGTTTTGCCACGATTGGCCTCCATCCCGCGATACATGGATGAGACCGTCGTCGCTGCCGGTCCAGAGCACCAGTGAGTCCAGCGGTGATTCTGCAGCAGCAAAGATGGTGCAGTAGTATTCTACTGCCGTGTTGTCTTTGGTGATGGGGCCGCCACTGGGGCCTTGTTTGGTGGTATCATTGGTGGTAAGATCCGGACTCAGCAGCTGCCAGGAATGTCCCATGTCGTAGCTGACATGAACATGGTTGCTGAAGGCAAAGAGTTTGTCGGGGTTATGCTGCGAGAAGAACAACGGATAGTTCCACTGGAAACGGTACTTCATGTCCTCCACGCCGTGGCCGAGTGGATTGTTGGGCCATACGTTGATGGCCTGCCGCTCGTTGGTGGCATGGTTGATACGCATCATGAAACCTCCGTATTCACCACCAACAACGATATCATTGTCGGACGGATAGATGGCATGGTGACCGGCCTCGCCACCGGCGGTAGGCTCCCAGTCGCGGTCTGTGATAAAGCCACCGTCGCTGCGGTGCAGCAGGCGGATGGATGAATTGTCCTGTTGCGCACCGTATATCCGGAAGGGGAAGTGGTCGTCCACAGCAACCCGGTAGAACTGTGCTGTAGGTTGATTGTAGTAGGTAGACCAGTTCTTTCCCCCATCGAAGGTGATTTGAGCGCCCCCATCATCCCCGATGATCATCCGATCGGGCTCTTGCGGGTCTATCCACAGGTCGTGGTGGTCGCCATGCGGGGCATTATGTTGGGTGAAGGTTTTGCCGCCGTCACCGGATACATGGTACGACACGTTCAGTACATACACCTTATTGGCATCCTTTGTGTCGGCGTACAGCCGGGTATAGTACCAGGCTCGTTGCCGCAGACTTCTGTCACTGTTTACTTTCGTCCAGCTGTTGCCGCCATTATCAGATCGGTATAACCCCCCGTCGGGCTCGTTTTCCACCATAGCCCATACCCTGTCCGGCATGGCGGGGGATACGGTAACTCCGATGATGCCCAGCAGGCCTGTCGGAAATCCGCTGTTATCGGAAATGTCCTGCCAGGTTACTCCTTCGTCGGTGCTCTTCCACAGTTTTGAGCCGCTGCCACCGCTGGAGAAAGAATAGGGCATCCGGCGAAATGTCCAGGTAGAGGCATAGAGTATCCGTGGATTGGCCGGATCGAAGGTAAGGTCGATGGCACCGCTCGAGGCGTCGGCATACAAAATCTTCTGCCACGTGTGGCCACCATCGGTCGTCTTGTACACTCCTCTATCCTCGCTGTCGGCAAACAGATTGCCCATCACAGCTACATATACGATATCCGGGTTGGTAGGGTGAATCCGTATGCGGCTGATGTGCCTTGACTCCCTGAGGCCCATGTGTTGCCAGGTGCGCCCTGCATCAACAGACTTCCACAGGCCAAAACCGGATGACACGTTGCCTCGTACGGTCTCTTCCCCTTCTCCAGCCCACAGTATGTTGGGATCAGAGGGGCTGACAGCTACAGCACCGATACTTCCGCCAAAAAAACCGTCCGAAATGTTCTCCCAGGTATGGCCTGCGTCGGTAGTTCGCCATACGCCACCGCCTGTAGCCCCCATATAAAACAGGTTGGGCTTGCCGGGCACGCCTGTCACTGCACAAGATCGCCCGCCACGAAACGGCCCTGCATTGCGAAACGTAAGGGAAGAGATATACTCAGCAGGGACTTGTGCTACCGAATGCAGCAGCGGCCACAACAGGAACAGGAGGCTCCATCTTTTCATACAACTGATTTTATAAAGCAAATAACGGAAAAATAGATGACCATCAGTAGGTGGTCAGGGGCAGGCTTGCCGTATTTTGGCAGTGAGTCAGCGGATTACCTTGCCGGCAATCAGATACCGGTAATCAGCAGTAGAACAGATGACTCTGTTAGGGTGCTCGCTGCACAGTGTAGCACTGGCAATTTTCATCGCTACTTCGTGTTGAATTTTGTAAACAGCTGTTTTTCAATGAAAAATGGAGGCAATGAATTTAAGTAGGTGTGTTAATGATGTAGTATTCATTTTGGATTGTTGAGGTGTTTTGAGGTGTTGATGTAGTGATGAATTTTCGATTCGTTAACATTCAGTATACATTGTGCCAACAAAAAAAGAAGCCGATGAAACAGATTTCTACACTCTTTCTGGCGGTGCTGGCCACAGCTTCGCTTTTTGCTCAAAACTACAATGTCACATTTAAAGTGGACATGACCGGTTACACTGGTACTATTACCACTGGTGCTTTCGTAAACGGCACCTGGAATGGTTGGTGTGGTAACTGTAATCCACTGACTGATGCTGACAATGACGGCGTATGGGAAGTAACACTACCTATTCCTGCCGGTGAGCATGAATTCAAGTTTACCGTTGACGGATGGAACGATCAGGAGATGTTTTCTCAGGGCGATCCCTGTACGCTGACAGATCCGAGTGGTCAGTTCACCAACCGCGCGTTGATTGTGAATCATGACATGACCTATGGTGTGGTTCCTTTCAATGACTGCAAAGGTGCTGCCGGCCATCCTGATTCAACTTATGTAATGGTGTATCTGAACACCGCAAACACCACACCTGCTGACACTACTTATATTACAGGTGGTGCAGGTTGGGGCAGCCCAGGTCAGTACCCATTGGTAGATCCGGACGGTAACGGTATTTACACCGGTGTGTTCAAAAAGGCCGTTGGTTTCAGCAGCCACTACACCTTTGTTAATGCATACTGCCCTGACTACTCTTGCAAGGAGAACATCGCTGGTCAGCCTTGTGCAGACCCGGGTAACTTCAACGACCGTACACCGAACGCACCTTTGTTGAACGACACCATTATCCGTACTTGCTACGGTGAGTGTTCACCAACTACTGCTTGTACACCTCTGGCTCCTCCGGTACGTGTGGTATTCCAGGTGGACATGACAGAATATGCTGCTACCAAGTCATTCGGATTTGTGAATGTAAGCGGTACGTTGAACGGATGGTGTGGTGATTGTGCCAAATTGAACGATGATGATGCGGACAACATCTGGAGCGATACACTGGAACTGCAAGCAGGTACCTATGAGTTCAAGTTTTCTATCGACAACTGGGCCGATCAGGAAAACTTCGATCCTGCTACGGATGACTCATTGTGTACGCTTACGACAGGTGGTTTTACCAACCGTATCCTGACGGTTACCGCAGACACTACCTTGCCTGCTGTTTGTCTGGCATCATGCTTTGCCTGCCAGCCTGTGGGCATCGAGCCTACTGTAGCGGCTATCCAGGTATATCCTTCACCTGCCAAGGATCAGGTAACTGTGTACATGCCTGCTGCACAGCCGGGCATGACCATCGAATTGATGGATGTAATGGGTAGGGTACTGGAATCAGACCAATTGTCTACCAATGGAGTGCATACTTTTGGCCTTAGCCAGGCAACCAACGGAGTGTATTTCATCCGTATAGCTGATGGTCGGAATCAATTTACTCAGCGGTTTATAGTAGTCAAGTAACCTACTCTTCATGGGCAATCGGACCACATCCTCCTGACACGTCAGGAGGATGTTTCCGAAAGCCTGAAAAATTCTTTTTTGTGAGACACATCTTCACTTTTGCTATCTGCCTGCTTACGATTGCACATGCTGCATTCGCGCAGGTGACCGTTTCTGGTATAATCACTGACGCCAACGGAGCACCCCTGCCGGGTGTAACCGTAGTTGAAAAGAACACGCAAAATGGTGCGGCCTCCGATATGGATGGCAACTATCAGATTGCCGTTGCTGAAGGAGCTACTCTGCAATTCAGTTTCATAGGTTTTGAAAACCAAGAGGTTGCTGTAAATAGCCGAACAACCATTGATGTAGTGCTGAAGAGTGAAACTGCCTTTCTGGATGAGCTGGTAGTAGTAGGCTACGGAACGCAGAAGAAGAGTGTCACCACCGGTGCCATCAGCAAGGTAAAGGCGGAAGACCTGGAAAACATGCCTGTTGCCCGTCTGGAGCAATCGCTTACCGGTAGGGCATCGGGTATTACCATCACCAGCAATTCCGGTCAGCCGGGTGCTGCCGCTGTTGTGCGGGTACGTGGTACTACCACCATCAACAACAGTGATCCATTGTATGTGGTAGATGGTGTGCCGATCAATGGTGGCATCGAATACCTGAATCAAGGAGACATCGAGTCCATCGAGGTGCTGAAAGATGCAGCTACAGCTGCCATCTATGGCGCCCGCTCAGCCAACGGTGTTATCCTGGTTACCACCAAGCGTGGTAAGAAAGACCACATGAGTGTCAACTACAACGCCTATTATGGCATACAATCCCCATGGAAAAAAATGGCGGTTCTCAACGCCACCGAATACGGCATCCTGATGAACGAAGCCTCTGCAGCAGCAGGTAACGGCATCATCTTCGAAAACCCGGCAGCGCTGGGCGAAGGAACCGACTGGCAGGATGCTATCTTCAACTACAATGCTCCCATACAAAACCACGATATCTCTATTACTGCCGGTTCTGACAGAAGTGATTACTACGCCTCTTTCAGCTATTTTGACCAGTATGGCATCGTTTCCGAGGCAGACTCCCGTTTCCGCCGTTTTACTGCCCGATTCAATACCAACCACAGAATCAGCGACAGAATCCGCTTTGGCAACAACCTGAGCTTTACCCGTACCGGCGCAACCGGCGTAGCGGAAAACACAGAGTTCGGTTCTCCACTGAACAGGGCCATCAACCTGGATCCCATCACTCCCATCTATGAAACTGACCCCATCAAACTACAGGAAAGCAAGTATGTGAACTTCCCGGTGGTGACGGATGACCAAGGGATTTTCGGTATCTCAGACTTCGTGACTTCAGAAATCCTGAATCCACTGGCAGCGTTGGCCGTGCAAAACAACACTGGCTGGAGCGATAAGCTGGTCGGCAACCTGTATGGCGAAGCAGACCTCATTGAGGGACTGACCTTCCGCAGCAGCTTCGGTTTTGATATTGCCTCCTGGGGTAACGAGGACTTTGTACCGGAATACTACCTCAATGCGACCAACCGCATCGATGTAAACAGCTATTCCCGCAGCATGAACAGGGGTATGTATTTCATCTTCGAAAACACACTTCGCTACGAAAAGCAAATCAATGACCACAACATCAGCCTGCTGGCGGGTACGGTGGCTGAGCGTAACCAAGGGCAGGGTATAGGTGGTCGTATCTTCGACATACCTGTTTCCGATCCTGCTGATGCCTCGTTGCTGTTTCCCACACCCGGTGAAACGCAGGCATTCTATGGCTTCGAATACCTGAACACGCTGGCATCTGTGCTGGGTCGCGTGAACTACAACTATCAGGAGAAATACCTGGCGACCGTCATCCTACGCCGTGACGGATCTTCCAAGTTCGGTTCTAACTATAAGTTCGGATTCTTCCCATCTGTAGCCCTTGGCTGGGTTGCCTCTGAAGAGAGCTTCCTCGCCGGCAACGATGTCGTGAACTTCCTGAAGGTTAGGGCTTCGTATGGTATCAACGGTAATGATAAGATCGGTGACTTCCGCTATGTGTCTACCGTATCGGGTGCCCGCAACTACACCTTCGGTACGGATGAGTACCTGGTAAACGGGGTGAGCCCAAATGCCATCGCCAACCCGGACCTGCGCTGGGAGCAGACCTCACAGTTCAACGTGGGTATCGATGCCGTTCTGTTCAAGGATGTAACTACCACCCTGGAATTCTTCAATAAGAACACAACCGACATGTTGTTGGATATTGCCGTGCCCGGTTACGTAGGTAACAATGGTCCGGTTGGAAATATCGCATCTATGAAGAATACCGGTGTGGAACTGGAATTGGGATACACCCATCAGTGGGGTGAGGTGTCCTTCGACCTGCGTGGTAACATGTCTTACCTGAACAATGAGGTTACCTTCCTGGGTCAGGACAAGGAATTCCTGCCCGGTCAAGTGTTCTCGCCACAATCATTGGAGATTACCCGTACCGCAGTAGGGGAGCCAATCGGCTTCTTCTATGGCTATCAGACCAGCGGAATCTTCCAGAATCAGTCTGAGGTAGATGCCTATGTGAACACCAGCGGTGAGCCACTGCAGCCCGATGCGGCACCCGGCGACTTCCGCTTCGTAGACATCAATGGTGATGGAATCATCGATGCTGATGACCGTACCAAGATCGGCGATCCGACACCTGACTTCATCTATGGCTTTACTTTGTCTGCCAAGTGGCGCCAGTTCGACGTGCTGATCTTCGGACAGGGTGTACAGGGCAATCAGATCTTCAATGCGACACGCCGCTTTGACCTGCAGATGGCCAACATGACCGGAGACGCACTGGGCAGATGGACAGGCGAAGGCTCTACCAACGAGTTCCCACGTCTGGTGATGAACGATCCGAACCGCAACTTCTCCCGCAGCTCCGACTTCTTCGTAGAAAACGGTTCCTTCTTCCGCATCCGTACGTTCCAGATCGGCTATCAGTTGCCTTCACAGGTGGCTGAGCGGATGTACATCGCTAAGGCACGTTTCTATGTAGCAGTAAACAACATGTTTACAGTAACACAATATGGCGGGTTCGACCCGGAAATCGGTGGTGGCAGTTTCGGTGTAGACAGGGGTATTTATCCGCAACCTCGCTCTTACATGGTGGGTTGTAACGTAACGTTCAAATAAGAAAATGGTAATCATGAGAAAAGTAGCTCAATACATCGGTATCCTCACCAGCATTGTGCTGATATCGACAGCTTGTACCAAGAACTGGCTGGAACTCCAGCCACGTGGTACGGAGCTGGAAACCAACTTCTATCAAACAGAGGAAGAGGTATTCCAGGGCTTGGTAGCCATCTATGATGTACTGCAATGGGGCGGCACCAGTGGCGCCTGGACTATGAAACTGGGTCTGTTGAATGCGGCCTCCGACGATTGCTATGCCGGTGGATCCGATGCATCAGATCAGCCCAGCTGGGTGGCATGGGACAACTTTACCCTCGATCCATTCCTGGGTCCGCAGCAAGGCTTGTGGAACAAGTCGTATGCCGGTATCTACAGGGCTAACCTGCTGCTGGAAAAGATCGGTGAAACCGACCAGCTGTCCGACGCTTTCAAGAACCGGGTAATCGCTGAGGCGAAGTTCCTGCGTGCTTACTTCTATTTTGACCTGGTGACGTTCTTCCGCAACGTACCACTGATCACCCGCACATTGGGTGGTGATGAATTGTACAATCAGGTGCAGGCTGATCCTGCTGACGTGTATGCACAGATCGAGCAGGACCTGAAAGATGCAGCTGCTACCTTCGAATTGCCTGCGACTGCCATTGGTGCAGACGCAGGACGAATCACCTCAGGTGCTGCCAAGGCGCTGCTGGGCAAGGTGATTTTGTACCAGAACAATCAGTCCCGTATGCTGGAAGCAGCAGGCTATCTGGAGGAAGTCATCAACAGCGGAGTGTACGACCTGGAGCAGAACTATGGTGATATATTCCTGAAGTCCAATGAGTTCGGTGTTGAATCGGTATTTGAGATTTCCTACTCCGCTGAACAGCGTGGTGGATGGGAAAACTTCGTGAACGGCACGGAAGGCAACTACAACGTGCAGTTCTTCGGTATGCGGGACTATGTAGGGCCTACCTTCTCTGCTGGTTGGAGCTTCTGTCCGGTAACGGAGGACTTGGTTGACTTCCTGCGTGGTGATCCCCGTTTTGAGCATACCATCATCGATGCCAAGGCTATCGCCGGAGCGAGCTACACAGCCGGATTCCAGAATACAGATTACTTCATCCGTAAGTATGCGCCACTGGCAGCTGAGAAGGCACCTGATGGAGAGCCTGCACTCAACTGGACCAATAATGTTCGGGAGATTCGCTTTGCTGACGTATTGCTGATGGCTGCCGAAGCACTGGTTGTAGGTGGTGGCAGCGAGTCTGTAGCGTTAGGCTACCTCAACCGGGTACGTCAGCGTGTGGGTCTGCAGCCTGTTTCTGCCAGTGGCCAGGCATTGTTGGATGCCATCTACAACGAACGTAGGGCTGAGTTGGCTACTGAAGGTCATCGCTTCCTGGATCTGGTGCGAACCGGTAAGGCCGGTGATGTGTTAGGAAGTCTGGGTTTCCGCACCGGCACTCATGAACTGCTGCCGATACCGCAAGCCGAAATCGATATCACAGAAGGTACATTGAAACAGAATCCCAATTACTGACAAATCATAACTTTACAGAGATGACATTCTCCTTTCGTTGGTTATTCATTCTACCGTTGCTGATTGCAGCCGTAGCATGTGATCCGTTTCTTGAAAAGAAGCCGGACATTGGAAACCCACCCTTGGCATCCTTTACGGTAGCACAAGACACAGGTATCAACAGATATATCCTCACCAACACGTCTGCCGATGCATTCCTGTACAGCTGGGATCTTGGCAATGGTTCTATGGGTGAAGGTGAGGAAGTACGAGCCTTCTATGCCAAGGCAGGCACCTACACGGTAACGCTTACAGCTTTCGGCAAGGGCGGTCATGCTACTACCACGCAAGATATCGTTGTGGACCAGGATGCACCGGTGTCTTGCACAGGGTTGCTGAAAGACCTCACCAATTGCACTTCCAAGTCATGGGTGCTCGACCCTGCCCCCGGTGGAATGGTGGTGGGTCCTCCCGGTGGTACTCAAGTATGGTGGCAGACTGATGCTACCACACCTCCTGCTCGCCCTTGTGCCTACAATGATGAGTTTATCTTCTCTGCTGACGGCACCTATGAGTATAAGACCAACGGTGATAAATGGGTAGATGAGGAAGGCGGTGCTACATGGCCTACCGATATGGGACTGCCGATTGGTTGTACGCCCGATGGTACCTGGCCGGCAAAGTATGCCGATTGGCTGTCAGGAACGTTTACCTACAACCTCGTTGAGGGAACAGACACCACACTCACCTTGGTGGGCACTGGTGCGCATCTGGCTTTGTACAAAGTAGGCAATAGCGGTACAGTAGCGCAGCCACAGGGATCAATCACTTACCCGGTAGTTGAGCTCACTTCAGATGTTTTAACAGTTCAAATGGATTTTTCATGGGGTTACTGGCGTTTCCGCTTTGTACCTAAATAAGTAATCAAGCATGCGCCTGATACACAACACCAAGGTTTTGAGTCAATTATTCTTGTTTGCAGTAGCCATCATGCTGATGGCGTCCGGTTGTAAGAAGGATCCACCTGTGGTGGTGGATCCCGAAAAGCCGAAGATCCGGATCAACAGCCTCATCCGTGACGAGGGTGATGTGGACGGAACGTTTGCTGTAACCATACAAGCCAACAAGGCATGGGACGTGGAATATCCGATTTCCTTTGCTACGGAGGATCAGTCGGCTTTAGCCGGCGAAGACTTTGAAGCAACAACAGGAAGTGTAACCATGCCGGCAGGAAGCACGCAAGTGACTATATCGGTAGTTGTGGTGGGCGATACCTTACTGGAACCCGATGAAACCTTTGCGGTGACCATCACCGGGGCTCCTGCTGCCGATGTGATTGGTACTACGGCCATCGTTACCCTTCGCAACGACGATACTTACCGGCCTTTGCCACAGGATGGATATGACACGCCACGTTCGTACGCCGGCTATAAGCTTGCCTGGGAAGATGAATTCGATGGCAACGCTCTTTCGTCTGATTGGACATTCGAAACCGGCAACAGCGGTTGGGGTAACAATGAACTACAGAACTATACCAATGGGGATAATGCCTGGGTAACCGGAGGCAAACTGTTCATTGAAGCACGGAAGGAGAGCAGCAACGGGTCGGACTATTCTTCTTCCCGTATTGTTACCATGGGCAAGAAAGAGTTCAAGTATGGCAGGATTGACATTAGGGCTGCTTTGCCTGAAGGAAGGGGTATATGGCCGGCACTTTGGATGCTGGGAAGCAACTTTCCCACGGTAGGGTGGCCGTCATGTGGCGAGATTGACATCATGGAGTTGATCGGTCATGAGCCCAATGTGGTGCATGGAACAGCTCACTGGGAGTTGAATGGCGCTCGTGCTCAGTATGGTCAGTCCTATACCATTCCATCCGGTAAATTCAGCGATGCCTTCCATGTGTTTTCCATTGTTTGGGATCAGAACAGGATCGTGTGGATGGTAAACGACGTCCCTTACAATACGCTGGATATCACACCATCCACCCTGTCGGAGTTCCACAACCCCTTCTTCTTCATCTTCAATATCGCTGTAGGTGGCAACTGGCCGGGGTCACCGGATGCCAGCACCGTCTTCCCACAGCAGATGATTGTGGATTACATTCGGGTGTTTGAGAAGATTTGAGTACAGAGTAC
>CAYYHM010000049.1:0-13559 GCA_964471795.1 uncultured Chitinophagales bacterium
GGCTGAGGTTCCAGCAACACCGCCTGCCAGGAGCGCCTGCATAGTGTTTTAAAGAGGGGGTCTTCTGTAAAGCCATCATTGGCCCCGATTTGCCAGATGGTGATGCCTGTAGATGTGGGCAGCCCGGCAATCTTCGCTTCCAGTGTGCCGGTGCGTGGAGACCATAACAGGCGGAGATACAGCTGATAGACCACAAAAAAGCGGACAGCAAACAGTCGACGCCATTGGCGGAGTTGTTCATTGAAACGTTGCTTCCAGATGGGCTTCGGCATGCCACAAAAGTACCCAGACCTGCCTTCATTTTGCCGGTTATCGCAAAGATGGCTGTCAAACCGGGTGGTAACGATCGGCTCTTGCGTCGGTGAAATCATGTGTCATCATCGAAAAAAATGGGATTACATTGACTTATAAGGGTGTGGATGCTCCGGATTGACTAAATTGACCCCATACCGATTTTTGCATGTACATTTGTGAGGCAACCAAATAATGACGGAGCCGTTTCCATGAGATTTGAAGATTTTGATTTACACGATGAGTTACTGGACGCGCTCCACTACATGAAGTTCGAAGAGGCCACACCGATTCAGGTGCAGGCTATACCAGCCATACTGGAGGGAAGAGACCTAATCGCCTGTGCACAGACAGGCACCGGCAAGACAGCTGCATTCATGCTGCCACTACTGGACAAGTTATCCAGCGATCCGGTAGACTTTACCGATACGTTGGTGTTGGTGCCCACGCGCGAACTGGCCTTACAGATAGATCAACAGGTACAGGGCTTTTCCTACTTCCTGGGCGTTGATGCCATTGCTGTATATGGCGGTGGTGATGCGCAGGACTGGGAACAGCAGCGCAAGGCTTTGACCGGCGGCGTAAACATTGTAGTAGCTACGCCTGGTAAGCTCATCAGCCACCTCAACATGGGGTATGTGAAGTTCGACAAGGTGCAGCACCTGGTTCTTGACGAGGCAGACCGCATGCTGGACATGGGCTTCTTTGAAGACATCATGAAGATCCTGTCGTACCTGCCGGCAAAACGGCAGAACCTGTTGTTTTCGGCAACCATGCCGCCGGCCATCAAAGAACTGGCCTCCCACCTGCTGAAAGATCCGGTAGAGATCACGCTGGCACTGTCCAAGCCGGCAGAGGGCGTGCTTCAGGCTGCCTATCTGTGCTATCCGGCACAGAAAGTAGAGCTGGTGAAGTGGCTGATTCAGGACAAGCCCAACTATGAAAGCATCCTGATATTCACCTCTACCAAACGGATGATCTTCGACATTGTACGTGCCATCAAGAACCCCGACTATCTGGTGGAAGGTATTTCATCCGACCTGGATCAGCGGGAACGCGAAGAGGTATTGATGCGGTTCCGAGCTAGAAAAACGAGGGTGTTGGTAGCCACCGACGTACTGGCAAGAGGTATCGACATCAAAGACATCAACCTGGTCATCAACTTCGATGTACCACAGGATGCAGAAGATTATGTGCACCGGGTAGGTCGTACTGCTCGTGCCAATACAACAGGTGTGGCCATCACACTTGTTTCTGATCAGGATATGCTGCGATTTGCCAAGATAGAAAAACTGATAGGTCGCAGTGTCGCAAAAAGCCCCGCCCCTCCCCACCTTGGCGAAAGCCCTGCATGGTTAGATAAGTCGGGCCCGAAAAAAAAGAAAGGGCCCCGACGCAAAAAAAGATAGTGGGCAATTCATGAATCCATTTGTAAGTAACATTCGGCACTTGGTGCTTGCCTGTGGTTTGCTATTGTGGTGCAACATGTCCGGACAGGCACAGTCATCCAAGGATTGTAGTGAAAGGCTGAACCAGCTGATAACAACCCTGGACCAGATAAGTATAGTCGATCAGGATTCGGCGCTGTCTTTGGCGCATGACATGATCCACAAGGCTTCTGCCTGTGAGGATGATTCTATGTATGCCCTGGCTCAGCTGTATGTAGCGGATGTGTTTTTCAATCAGGCATACCTGGAGGATGCTTATGACCATTATGACTCGGCATACGTGCATTACAGGGCTATGGATGATTCGACCGGTATGATGGAGGCGCTGATGGGCCTTGGCAATGTATACACCGAATTGGGTGAAGTGGAGAAAGCCATGAATACCTATGTCAGGCTACTGGACTATTATTCCACACAGCAAGACACTTCCAACATTGCACTTTGCCATTACAACATCTCCTTGATATTCATGGATCAGAACAACTTGCAGGCAGCCAAGATAAAGCTGCAGCAAACGTTGAGGCTGATGCAGCAGTATCAGGGCACGGATAAGCGACTGCAAGGTGATGCCATGCAAATGCTGGGGCATATGTTGTATCTGGAAGGGAATTTGGACAGCGCCCGTCTGCTGATGATACAGTCTCTCTCCATGGTGGATACTGCACAGAATCCGGAGTTCGTACACTATGCCTACATCAACTTCGCCTTGATTGATCAGGAAAATAAGAACTTCAATTCTGCATTGCTGTATGCCCAAAAGGCCATTGACATTGTGCGCAGGCTGAATGATCAGTCGGCCCTCTCCAGCTACCACACCATTCTGTCGAGTATCATGCTGGCTCGTAATGAAACGGCAGAAGCATTACGATATGCCGACACTGCTTTGTTGTACGCTACAACCACCGCATCGCTCAACCTGCTGATAAAAGCGCATGATGGACTGGCCGCCATCTATGAGCAAATGGGTGACTTTGAGAATGCGTACTGGCATTTGGACACCATGCAGCTTTTGGATGACAGCATTCGGGCCTTTGACGCAGAGACCAGACTCATGAGCTACGAACAGGATGTGCGGGAGCAGGAAACAGAACGGCTTAGACAGGTGAGTGAGTTTACCGAGAACATGCGGACGGCACAGCAAAAAATCATCCGTGAGCGTTCACTGGCAACCATCATCATTTCTTTTTTATCGGTTATCCTGCTGATTGCATTGGTACGGCTGTATAATCTCCATCAAAAAGGCAAGAAGTTGAATATGGCCAAAGACACCATCCTGTCAGTTATCAGCCACGATCTCCGGGGCCCGATTGTTCAGATGGATAGTCTCACCAGGATGCAGCGGAAATCACTGCCTGAAGATGTACAACAGGAAGTAAGTAAAAATCTGTCCCTGGCATCCAGCAATCTGGTGAATGCTTTCGATAACATCCTGTATTGGTCGAAGTCACAGATGCAGGGTCTGCAAGCCAAGCAGGAAAAGGTTGCGCTGACACCCAACCTGTCAGATGCCATTGAATTCCATGAAGTGTTTGCTCGTACCAAGAATATACACGTATCATTGACTGCTGATCCAGATCTGTGTCATACCTGTGATCCTGTCCATCTACAGATCATCATCAGAAACCTGCTGGGCAATGCCATCAAGTATTCGCATAAAGGCAGCTCGATATCCATACAGGCAGCCAATAAGGATGGTCTGCTTGAGATATCAGTACAAGACACCGGGGTTGGCATGTCACCCGAAAAAGTGCGCAAACTATTGAGAAAGCAGGTAGACTTTTCTACCATCGGTACAAGAAATGAACTGGGGACAGGACTGGGTTTCCAGTTGGCGAAACAGTTTGCAGCGGCCAACAACTTCACCATTGCCGTTGTAAGCACAGAAAATGCAGGCACTACGGTAAAGCTTACAGCGCCTGCATGCAAGGCCGGTTCATTGGCCTGACAACAGCATGGCAATCCCTTTCTCGGTCAAGGGTTTTACCATGTAGGCCCACACATTCGAAAACCCAAATGACTGTTCCACATCATCCGTGAGCCTGCTGGAACTCAAAATCACCACAGGTATTTCACACCCTATCGCTTCCAGGTAAGCCACCAGATCCAGCCCTACTTCACCTTCCAGCGACATGTCCGTTACAATGATATCATAAGCATGGTCTTGCATGATGTCAATGGCTTCCTGCACTGTAGCTACTGTAGTAACTGCTGCACGACAACCGTGCTGCTTTAACAACTGCAAGTGGATGAAATGGTCGATCGGGTTGTCATCCAGCATCAGGATGCGCTTTACACTGCGGTTGGCGGCCAGTTGATAATGGTTGCTAACCATCACATTACTGCCCACATACCTGAAATCAGCAGTTGGCTGGACTAAAACATTTGCCTGTTTGGTGTCGTGTACGCTTATCATGGCTTGTCAAATATATATCCGCATCTACGGGCAGAAACTTACATGGTTGTTATTAACCTGCGAAGTATACATTCCGATAGGTAAATGGCACATAACAGACGACCAATGACTCAGCAAAATACCATAAGCCTACCGCACGATGAGCGCATTACTACTGAGAACCCGTATAGCCCTATGGCAGTAGTACCATAGAAGCCGTGAGCAGGTAATGCTGATTGAAATCCCCGATAAAATGAGCATACAGAACAAACGAAGACTGAACTGCCGTCCAATCAATTGTTGGAAGCATGTTCCAGGAGCATCCGCTCCATCTGGCTTTCCAACAACACAGCCTTTGGGTAAAAGATGGACTCCTTCACACGATTCACCACCTGCAATTCTCTATCCAACAACCTAAACTCATCCATCAACACCTTCATTCTTACATCTGGAATGACCGAGAAATCGCCTGTCATATCACGCAGCGGATGCAACATACCGCCGTATCTGGCAGGCAGTGTCTCGCTGACTTCGGCAATGGATACCTTGTTGAGCAGCTCCATGAGGGTGTAGCCCGGCAACTCCCCGCTCTGCTGCCACCATCGGATGGACAACACGTGTTCGAAAACCACTTCCTCTTCTTCATAGATGCTGGACAGCAGGTCATCGGCAAACAACGGGAACTGATCTTCAATCTCCCTGATAAATAGATTAGGTGTCGTATTGGCACTTAGCCTGCCAATCAGTTGCTTCAGAAATGGTATGCGCTTGCTTACTATTGACAAATGGTGATGACGCAGGTACCGCAACACCCGCTCAATCGGCATCCTCTCCAGGGCTAATGTCGTGTGCTGCTCATCTGCTACATACATACCCGTGTAGGTATTCACCACTCCTTCTAGATGCAGGTTCTTTTCATCACACAGCTCACTGAGTGTTTTCTGGTGGTGTTCTACATATTCCACACCGTAAGAAAACAGCACATAGGCAAAGGCGTAGTGCTCTTGCACCAAGTCTCCAATGCGCTTATCCCTAAACTGATCGGTCATACTTTTTACGTGCGATTAAAATTAGCGGGAAGCCATGGGCACCTATCATCCATTTTCCACACCTACCATCGGCATGGTCGGCTTTTGTACACATTGTATTTTTCACCATACTGATGGTGTCCGTGTTTCGTAATTTTGCGCAGCACATCACAAAACACAACCCTATGGCTTATTATACCGTCCAGCAAGCCCTGGCAGAAAACAGAAAAGGTTACCACAACGGCCAACGGCTGGTGCTTCCATTCAAGTGTCAGATTATCAAGGTCATCTTCGACAATGAAATCTTCACCCAACTGGTTGGCAACGACATCCTTCGCCTGTATCAGGATCCCAACAATACCTCTATCTACCTGACCAACAAATCAGGTATCAAGAGTTTCATCTCCAAGTATGAGGTGGTGAAGTTGGTGGTTTGTGAACTGGAGGACGACATCTGCGACCGTGATAAGCGTTACAAGCTGGTTTGTGAGATACAGGATGACCACGTAGTGAGCATCCATGAACCTGATGAGGACATGCTCTTCATTGAATGACCTGTCATGCAGATTGACCTATCGCCGAATGAACAGGAAGTAATTGACCAGGTAACCACCGCTGCCAGGCAACTGGAATGTGAGACCTATCTGGTAGGGGGTTATGTGCGCGATAAACTACTAGGCAGGCCGGTCAAGGATATTGACATCGTATGCATCGGTAGCGGCATCGAGCTGGCCGAGCAGGTAGCCGCAGCCATACCGGATGCTACCAAGGTGACCGTTTTCAAGCACTTCGGCACGGCCATGTTCAAGGTGCATGACCTGGAGGTGGAATTCGTGGGCGCCCGCAAGGAATCCTACCACCGTGACTCCCGGAAGCCGATCGTAGAGGATGGTTCTTTGAAAGATGATCAGCTGCGGCGTGACTTCACCATCAATGCGCTGGCCATCAGCCTCAACGATTCTGACTATGGTCAGTTGGTGGATCCATTCAACGGGCAACGCCATTTACAAGAACGTACCATCAAGACCCCTCTCGATCCGGACATCACCTTCTCCGATGATCCGTTGCGCATGATGCGCGCCATTCG
The DNA here is from genome assembly GCA_964471795.1 of uncultured Chitinophagales bacterium. GTDB lineage: Bacteria > Bacteroidota > Bacteroidia > Chitinophagales > S012-47 > CAJXXO01. The sequence goes on from CAYYHM010000049.1 coordinate 6,247, forward strand.
TTTCGCCGCACAGCTGGACTTCACCATAGAGCCCTACACCCTCCATGCCATAACCCGCAACCGCGAGCGGATTAACATTGTGTCGCAGGAACGCATCACAGACGAGCTGAACAAGATCATCCTGTCGAAGCAACCATCTACGGGATTCAAACTGCTGTTTGAGACCGGTCTGTTGGAACTCATCTTCCCGGAGATGGAGGAGCTGGAAGGTGTGGACATCATACAGGGCAATGGGCACAAGGATAACCTGTGGCATACCCTGAAGGTGCTGGACAACCTGTCGGCCAACAGTACCAACTTGTGGCTGCGGTGGGCTGCCATCTTGCATGATATTGCCAAGCCTCCTACCAAGCGGCTGGATCCTAAGGCAGGATGGACCTTCCACGGGCATGATGCCATTGGCGCCCGCATGGTAGCCGATATCTTCCGGAAGCTGAAACTGCCATTGAACGAGAAGATGAAGTTCGTACAGAAGATGGTACTGCTGCACCTGCGGCCTATTGCACTAACGCAGGAGCATGTAACAGATTCGGCCATCAGGCGTTTGCTGTATGAGGCAGGCGAGGATATTGACGAACTACTTACCCTTTGTGAGGCCGACATCACCTCTGCCAACAAGGAAAAGGTAAAGCGATACATACAAAACTTCGGGATTGTTCGGGAGAAAATCCGGGAGGTGGAAGAGAAGGATAAGCTGCGCAACTGGCAGCCGCCGGTGTCCGGTGAAGAGATTATGGTCTACTTCAACCTGAAGCCTTCCCGCATGGTTGGAGACATCAAGAACGATATCCGCGATGCCATCCTGGACGGCAAAATCGGCAACACCCGCGAAGATGCCATTGCCTTCATGGAGTCGCTGGCCCGAAAATATGGTATCGAACTCCCCGGCAATCAGTCATGAAAACGGTGATTGCCATAGCCGGGCCTACGGCTTCCGGTAAAACAGCCCTGGCCATTGCGGCAGCAGCACACTTTGATACGGCGGTGATCAACGCTGACAGCCGTCAGTGCTACCGGGAGATGAGCATCGGAACAGCAGCACCGTCGCTTGAAGAACAGCAAGGTATTCCCCATTACTTCGTGCAGACGCATTCCATCCATCAACCCTTGACAGCAGGCACGTTTGCCGAAGAGGCACTACCGATTGTACTGGAATGGCTGCACAAAAGAGATACCGTTGTAGTAGCCGGCGGATCGGGACTGTATCTGAAGGCATTGTTGTTTGGCTTCGACCAGATACCAAAGGGAGATCCTGCCATACGTCAGCAGCTGAACGAACGCTACCAAGTTGAGGGATTACCCTACCTGCAAACTTTGCTGGCACAACAGGATGCAGACTACTATAAGCAGGTAGACCGTCAGAATCCACACCGGCTGTTGCGGGCATTGGAGGTGTGCCTGACCACCGGGTTGCCATACAGCAGCTTTCGAACGGGCAACGCAGCAATGCGGCCATTCCGAAGTGTGGTGGTGGGTATCGACTGGCCACGGGCGGAACTGTATCAACGCATCGACAGCCGGGTAGATACCATGATGGATGAGGGACTGCTCGAAGAGGTAAGGCGACTGTTGCCATACCGGTCGCTGCCTGCATTGGATACAGTTGGCTACAAGGAATTGTTTGCCTACCTGGATGGGCGCTACTCACTGGAGGAAGCAGTAGCCCTGATCAAGCAACATACGCGTCAATTTGCCAAGCGACAACTCACCTGGTGTCGGCAACAGCTGGAGATGCAGTGGTGGCCTGCCGGGTCAACGTCGGCTATGCTGTCATCGCTGGAATCGGCGATCCGCTAGCCTCCGCCCTTCTTCGTCTGCTTGTACCCTTCTGCCAACAGGATTTGCAGCAACTTATCCCGGAAATCACCCTGTATCAGCACCTCACCATCTTTTACCGTACCCCCTACTCCACATTTTGTCTTCAGGAGTTTCCCCAATGCCTTCAGGTCGTCTTCTGAACCGACAAAGCCGGTAACGAGTGTAACGGCCTTGCCCTTCCGTTGCTTCTTGTCGAGTACAAGCCTAAGCTGCTGCTGTACGGGAGGCAGCGTATCCGCCTGCTCCTCTTCACCATGACTATATTGATAATCGGGGTTGGTGGAAAACACCACGCCCAGACGATCTTTCCAGTTTTGATCAGATTTTCCCATGCCCGGTAATCACTTGTATGGCTGATGGTAATATTTGCATCACAAAGGTACTACCTTTCCCTGCAGGTTCACCGTCGATGTGCCAGTATGCCGGATGGGTAGTATGTACTTGCAGCTGCTTGGCGGGTACGTGGGTAAACCACCTGCTGTGGTGATGTAGTTGAAGCATAACCAGCAATACCAGCAGTGGCACCATCCATCGCGATACATCGGATATGATATACAGGTCGAACAAGCCGTCGTTCAGCTGAGCATGGGAGGCTAGCCGGATGTTGTACCCGTGCTGATTGGCATTGCAGGCGGTAATCATGAATGCCCGGCCACTGTGGTCGTGGCCATTGTACCGTAAGGTGTAGGAAAACCCCTTGTACTTAAAGGCACCCTTCAATACCCCGCGAACATAGCCAAAGAAACCACGCTTCTTGTGTTGGGAGAACAGGTCTGCCACATAGCCGTCGAAACCGATACCTACGTTGCTCACCGCCAACTCATCACCAATGCGGATTACATCCATCGGCTGCACCTGATGGTCGTGCAACAATTGTATCATAGCGGCAGGCTTCATGGGGATACCAAGGTGCCGTGCCAACCCATTGCCGGAGCCGAAAGGCAAGATGGCCAATTGTATGTTTGTGTGCAGTATCGCTTTTACCACCTCATTCACCGAACCATCTCCACCTGCCACCGCGATGATGTCGGTGTTGCCCTCCTCCACCAGTTGTACAGCCATGTCATAGGCATGACCTGCATAGGCTGTTTCGCGGATCTCGTAGCTGTAGCATGAGGTATCGAGGTGCTGCTCGATGATGCGGGGCAGCTGTGCTTTCTGCCGCTGTCGCACACCGGAAACAGGATTGACGATGAATACGATGTGACGGGTCACGCAGGCAACATTTTACCGGTCAGGATGGCGTGGTTGAACTGTTGTATGATGGCCTTTGTGCGTTGCAACATCCGGTGAAGCCGGTCATCGGGCCACAAGGACAAGTCGTTTTCCAGCAGTGGATCAAGGGCATAGTTATAATAACCCACAACCCGCTGCCCGTCAAAATGTAGCATATAGTCCCCTTCCATGTATTGATACACACCGGCCAGGTAGTTGATGGCAAACCGAGGCTTGTCTGCCGGCAGCAACAGGTTGTTGCCGAAGCCGAACACCTTGCCGCCATATCCGGCTATGGACAGGATGGTAGGCAGCAGATCGGTTTGCTGTGCCAGCTCTTGCGAAATCTGCCGCTGCGGCAACCTGCCTGATGGATCATAGATGGCAATCGGTATGGCAAAGTGCCCCAACCGGGTTTTATAGCCATCCAAAAAAATAGGACCGGTATGATCCGCTGTAATGATAAACACCGTGTTCTGGAACCATTCCGACTGGCCGGCAACCGCAAAAAACTGCCTGAGGGCCTCATCACTGTATGCAATGGACTTCATCATAGGTGTCCACTCTTCGGGATATGACGTGGCATAATCAGACGGAAGCGTGAATGGATGGTGTGAACTCAAACTGAAATAGATGCCACAAAACGGCTCGGGAAGCGTATCGAGCGAACGCGCTACATACTGCAGGAAGGGGGCATCGAATATGCCCCAATTGCCATCGAAATACCTGTCGTCAGCAAACTCGTTCCTGCCAAAATATCCATCAAAACCAGACCTCTCAATAAACTGATCCAGCTGCAAAGTGCCGTTGTTGCCTCCATGGAAAAAATAACTATGGTAGCCTACCGATTGCAACTGCGAGCCCAAGCCCTGGAAGGGCGCATTCATGTATTTGGAAGAAATGAAGGCATCGGTCATCAGCGGTGGTAGTGCCATGGTGATGCTAGGCATCACATCGATGGAATGCTTTCCATTGGCCATACTGCGGTAATAGACGAGGCTCTCACCCAAAATAGAATCCAGGAAGGGCGTATATGGCTGCGATGGGTGATAGTATCCCAGGTATTCGCGGGAGAAACTCTCCATTACCAGCACCATTACATTTGGCCGCTCACCCTTCCAGGGCAAAGGCTCAACCTCAATGGTGGGAAGAAAAATACTGCCTGCCTCCTCCCGTGAGAGGTAACTCACCTCCTCCATCTTGCGGTTGGCGAGTGCATACAGGATGGTAAACGTGGTGTTAGTGACCAGACCGATCTCATTGGGTCTTACCACTCCAGCAGCATGCTGTGGCGCCAACACTTCAGATTGAAGTCCGCCCCGCACACCGATGATGGTAATGGCCAGGATGATAAATGCCAACCCTGTCTGCATTGGATAACTCAGGGCATGACGAATGTTCATCACCTCCGCATGGGTACGCTTGTACAACACGTCGATCGCCATAAACAGTATGACACCAATCAGCAGCACATACCAGAAGTCGAGGATGAACTGCGGTATCAAGCCGAGCAGATCATTCCGCAAACCAAGGATATGGGTGGAAGTCCGCTCCTGTGCAAACTCATAGTAGATGAAATCACCGGCTTCAATGGACAAGAATGTGCCATTGACCAGGTAATATAGCCACTTCATCACCTGCTGATACCAGGATTGCTGACGCCAGGAACTGGGCCACACATGCATGACAATAAAGGGCGTATTGATGATCAGTACGGCAGAAATATCATACCGAAGCCCGAACAGCATGGCCTTCAGGAATTCCCAGGTATCAATTCGGGGAAACAACTCATGGTTGAAGGCCCAGAACAGAATGCGACACAACAGGAATAAGGACAGCACAATCAGCATGCGCTTGAATAGAATCCTTACATGTACCAGTTCGCGGTGGAGCATGGCGCAAAAATAGTCTATAACGATAGCTTAGCATGCCGGCAACATTGCCTTAACATAAAATAGGAGGAAATGGCAATGTGGATTGGCCACTCAGCAGTTTGGACTTCCTGATGCTATTAACGAAAGTTACGTTTGGGAAAGTGGTTTTTGGCGATGACTAACGGCAATCTGCGGCTGCCCTGGCGATACCAGAAAGTATCTACCCCAGGGAACTATCATCCGACCTGTATATAGGCTACGACTTCCAACGTCTTGCCTTCAGGCTCAGGTCCAGACTGGTTATCGTGTGGGTAAGAGCACCACTGGAAATATAGTCCACGCCACAATCGGCGTAGTGCCGCACCGTATCTAAGGTAATGTTGCCACTGCTTTCTGTCACAAATCGGCCATCGATCAAAGTAACAGCCTGTCGGGTGGCAGCATAGTCGAAGTTGTCTAGCAATATGATGTCTACACCACCCAGGTGTAGTACCTCCTGCAGTTCGGTGAGGTTTCGGACTTCAATCTCTACCTTGATGTCCAGTTGCTTATCCGCAAGATACTGCTGCACCCGCTGGATGGCGTTGGCGATCCCTCCGGCAAAGTCTATGTGGTTATCCTTGATCAGGATCATGTCGTACAGCCCGAACCGGTGATTAGTGCCACCCCCGATGCGGACGGCCCATTTCTCGAAATACCGCATCCCCGGTGTGGTTTTTCGGGTATCCAGGATGCGGGTTTTTGTGCCCTCGAGCAGCTGAACCATGCGGTGGGTTTTGGTAGCGATGCCACTCATCCGTTGCATGAAATTGAGTACCAGACGCTCGGCCATCAGGATGCTCCTGGCCGACCCTTCCACCCTGAAAACTACATCCCCCGGATGTACCGGTGTACCATCCTGCAGATTAGTATGTACAGTCAGTGAAGGGTCTATGAGACGGAAGATATGTGCAGCCAGGGCTACACCCGCAACGATGCCTGGTTCTTTGACCAGCAGGTAGGCCTGATCAACGGCGGTGTCAGGGATGGTGGCCAGGGAAGTATGATCACCACTGCCTATGTCTTCCCGGATGGTGTAAGCCAGAAAGTCCTGTAAAGGCGGTTGGTTTAGTGCTTCAATCATTCGTGAATTTCAGTTTCTGTATCACAAAGCCACTGCTGCTCAGCCGCTTCATGTATATATAGGTACGAAAGTCGCCCTGCGCAGTCTCCAACTCACCAATACCGAAGATGGCATTGCCGCCACTGTCGCCTTCATGCATCAGCCGAAAGCCTGAGGGTCTTGTTTTCAAGAAGAAATCCTTTACCATCTGCTCAGCTTGCGCCTTGCTGTAAACACCCTCCTCGGTTGGCAGGGTGATTTCCACATTCACATCAAAATAGCTGGCTACTATTTTGGCATTGCCTGCCTGCAATGCTTGTGTAACCGGTTGTAGCGCAGAAGACTGTGCCTGTATTGGTGAGAGAGACATACTGCAGATAAGTGCCACGAAGGTTATCCAATAAGTCATAAGTGATGCGTTTATCAAATTCCAGCTAATTTTATGCCAATCATGACGCGGCTACTCAAATGTACGAAACACCTGCTGTTTTCAGCAATCATTATATGGCTCACCGGTTGCTCCACCACGTCGACTGACACCACCTCTAACAACAGTTATTTTTCCCTGTCGACCTACATGGCACAGGAGGCAACCCGGTTGACAGAAACACACCACACCCTAGTGAAGACAGGCCAGATCGGTGATAGTATTGCCATAGACACTATTTTGATTGCCGCCGGTGACAGTTTGTTTTGGAAAAGGGAACTGGCCATTTTTTCGGATACCGACATCAGCAAAGCAGCACTGCGGGGTAGGTATTCGGTGGATACGGTAGTTACCATCGATCCAATCACCTTGCAGGATATCATGCAGGTGCGATTCATCGCTCAGGATGACCAATTGCCGATACAGATAGTAGACATTCAGTGGCAAGACAACCGCATTATACAGGTGGAGATTTCTGTACAGGCAGACAATGCCATCTATGAAAGCGACAAACAACTCAGCTACCAACCGGATGACAGGTACATCATCCAGGCCACACAAAAGGTGATAAGTGGCAGCAGGGATACGTTTCGGATAGAAAACCGCTGGTATCCATAACCGGCAATTGGGGCAGTAACAGCAAGGTGTTTATCGCCTTAATTCAACCCCAACAATGGCTTCAAACTGCCACCTGCATGTCCAACTAAAGATGGAAGAAATCCAAAATTTTTTTTCGACTTCGAACCTATTGTAACACGAAATTGCTCGTGTAACTCCGAGCACATTACCCCTTAAAAAAATTTTTTTCTTTTAACCAAAATCTAATTTTCTAATTTTCTAATTTTCTAATTTTCTAATTTTCTAATTTTCTAATTTT
>CAYYHM010000049.1:13659-15997 GCA_964471795.1 uncultured Chitinophagales bacterium
TAATTTTCTAATTTTCTAATTTTCTAATTTTCTAATTTTCTAATTTTCTAATTTTCTAATTTTATTTTTCAACACTCCTAATGTTCTGTATACAGCCATCTTACACATTACGTATCTTACTTTCAAACAGCGTGGGCAATTCATCTTTTTTTTACATTTACATTTGAGACTTTTAAAGCAATATCCAAAACCAAAGGCGCTTAATGATTGTGCCAATGAGACCTGTGAAATCAACATTTACTTGGCTGGTTATTAGGTGCTTCCTTGTTGGATGGGTCACCTTATTCTATGGGCATATTTCAGCGTCTACCAATGAGGAAATTCAGCAGCAGATGGAAACACTGTTGGTAGATGGGCAACTCGCGGAAGCCTCCCGGTTGAATGAGCAGTATATGATCAATTTTCAGCAAACCGGTGACTCGACTTTGCTGGCCTATTATCTATCCAATCAAGCAGCGATTGATTATTATCTGGGGAATTTTACGTCTGCCCTGAGAAATTGGGAACATTACCTGCCGTTGATCGACACGGTGGCCAAGCCTTTCCTGAAAGGGCGGATTTTGTCCAACATCTGTGAATGCCACAGGCAGCTCTTCAATTATGCGCAATCGTATAGCTACTGTTTGAAAGCCCTGAGGGAGATGGATAGACATGGCGATACAGAAGGCAGGATCAGCACCCTATCGCTGATTGTGCAGCATTGGCTGGCCATGGAGCAGCCCGATACAGCCGCTCAGCTGGCAAAGCAGAGTTTGTCGTTAGCCATCAGCAATAATCTTCCCTTTGCGATTGCAGAAGCCAATCAGATGATGGCCAAGGTAGCCGCATACAGAGGCCAGCATAAGGAAGCCATCAAGCACCTGGAGGCTGCAGCTGCTCGTTACGACTCACTGGGATTTCAACATGGAACTGCTAGCTGCTTGCTTGATATAGCCCAAAATTACCTGTATCAGCAACAACCATATGCTGCAGCACAAGCAGCGCAAGAAGCACTTACCATTGCACATCAAATTAATGTACCTGACTATGCAAATAGGGCTTCATTGCAACTGGCAGAAGCCTATATGCAATTGAACCTACCGCATCAAGCTACTGTATGGCTGGATTCTGTAAACATGGAAACATCAGAGCAAGATCATAACCTGATGCTTGACTATTATCGCCTCTCCAAGGAGCTGGCCTGGAATATCGGTGATTCATTGAAAGGCTATCAGTCATATCGCCAATATATCATGCTGCGAGACAGCATACAGCGGCACGAGAAGAGAGAAGCGCTGCAATCACTCATTATCGCCTATGACAAGGAAAGCGATATCAAAACCATAAACACGCTAACCAGTCGCCTGAATTGGATTCGAAGTGGTATCGGATTGGTAATCCTGTTGGTATTGGTCATCATTATTGGCAGTTCCATCCTTGTGCTCCACTATCGAAATAGGTGGAAGAATCTGCAGTCATACCGGATGCAACTGGAGAAGGAGGTAAGTCTGTTACGCAGCCAACAGGTAATTGGCCTGCTGCCTTCCGATGAAGCGGTTTCCTGCAATCAATTATGTAGACAAAAACTGGAATCCTATCTACAGTCACCACTCAACGATACAGACTGGAATATTCTGTTGGCACTCACTGAAGATCCAAATCTGAGTAACCCACAACTGGCTCGCAAGATGCGGCTTAGTTATGAAGGATTACGTTCCTCGCTCAAGAAGATGTACCGGCTCTTCCAAATAGACGAATCTGTCTCCAACAAACGTGTAGCGCTTCTGGCAGCAGTTGTTACGGCCAATAACCGCATTGTGCCACCTCAGGAAGATGTCCTGTAGTATCATCTTGATAAATACGTGATTACAATCAAAATCTTGCGATTCCCACCCGTATAGACACTTGTCACTTAAGGTAGTGAAAAGCATGTATCAACCGACATTCACTATCAAAGGGTTTTTCCCTGCCGGAATTGGTGCGTTTATTTGCCTCTGTCAACATGTGGCAGTGCTTCAAATCCATTTGCCATCATCCTGACAACCAAGATCAAATACCCAGCTATTGAATACCAAACCATTGATCCGATATACCTACAGCATATGTTGTAGGTATATCAAAACTTGACTTGTTATGGCCTCTTCGTTGATATTGTTGACACTTTCTGAGCAGATCACCAAAAAGAGCAAAACAAAAGTCCTGCTCGACAAGATTACACCCTCCTCTGACCGATCCTTATCGGTGCTGCTGAGTATCTGTCTGGTGATCAATCTGATTATGATCGCCATGGGAATAGTGTTCCTGTTCGCTTGAGTATAGGGTACTGAGTACTGAGTAGTGAGTACTGAGTAGTGAGTAC
>CAYYHM010000050.1:0-1274 GCA_964471795.1 uncultured Chitinophagales bacterium
ATGTCGAACTCCGGTGCCCGGTGGCACCCCTGACACCCTGCCCCACCTGCCGGTGGCGGATTGAGGAACAACGCCTTACCCAGGTTCTCCTGATTGGTGAAGTTGGGAAATGGATCCGTATCGGCGTTTACCATGGCTCTGCCCGCATCATACTTGGCGTCAAAAGATTGAATCGATCGTATAAACTGAGACAAGGCACGCTGTATGCGGTCTTCGGTGATTACCGCATCGCCAAAAGCCAGTGTAAACAGTGCCTGGTAGTAGTCTATGGTTTCCAAACGGCGGATGAGTGAGTCGATGTCCGGATCGCCGCCGGCACCGCTGAAGCCCATCTCCACGTGATCCTGTATGGGCATGGTGGTCTGTGTCTCCAGGGTGGTGGCCCGCTCATCCCAGAAGAACCGCCTTTCCGCCCCAAAACGACTGTTGACCAACCGCATGGAATGCCGACCTGTCTTCCCTCCGGCCAATCCGGTGCTTTGAACAGCAGTGTCGCCAAAGGCAAATGCTTGCTTGTGGCACGATCCGCAGGATACCGAGCCGTTGAGGGACAACTTGGTATCATAAAACAACACCCTACCCAATGTGGCCGCCTCATTGGTGATGTCGTTGAAGGGCGGTGTGTTGTCTTTCAGGATGTATGTCGGTATAGGCTGCCGGTCATAATCAAACAGGTTGTTCAGGTCGATGCCGGCTGCCAGCAGACTGGCGATAATACCGACAGAAAAGATCCAGGTTCTCCACATAAGCTCAACGGTAGGTTTGGAAGCCGTTTGATGTTTGGCAAGATAAAAGGTTTAATGGAGGTGGTGCAGAAAGTATGCACCGATAGCTGGCAACACAATCATTATATTCATTATTTACTGTATTTTGAAACACCCTACTGCCTAATCAGGGTGGCATGCTCTTACCACAACAAATACCCAATACCCCATGAACAGATATAATCCTGAAATCCACAACCGCCGATCTATCCGGCTGCAAGGATATGATTATTCGAAGGCAGGCCTCTATTTCATCACCATTTGTTGCCAGGGCCGGATGCATCGATTTGGCCATATTGATGATGGCCGGATGATATTGAATGCATTTGGGCAAGTTGCGCATGAGGAGTGGGGGAAATTGCCCACACGATTCCCCAATGTTAGATTGGATGTTTTTCAAATCATGCCGAATCATATGCACGGCATCATTGTATTGATCCCCACGTCCCCCGTAGGGGCAACCCTTGCGGTTGCCCGGAATAACGAAACGTCAACCCTTGCGGTTGACCC